>JBOGJI010000031.1:0-7605 GCA_050747865.1 Thermoanaerobaculia bacterium | reverse complement strand
TTCCTGCCGGCGGGCGCCGCCGTGGTGGCCGTCGCCGGCATCGCGCGCCCGCACCGCTTCCTGGACGCCGCCCGCGCCCACGGGCTGGAAGTGCGCCGCGAGCTGCTGTTCGGCGACCATCACCACTACCCGGAGCCCAGCCTGCGCCGCATCGAGCAGACGGCGCGGGAGGCGGGGGCCGCCTGGGTGCTGACCACCGCCAAGGACTTCGTCAAGCTGTACGGCCGCCTCGACTTCCCGCTGGCCAGGCTCGCCGTGCGCGCGGAGCCCGAGCCGGCCCTGTTCGCCTGGCTGGACGAGCGGATCGACGCCTTGATGGCCGGCCGGCCGAGCGCTCGCACGAGGCCCCGGGAGCAAGGTCCCCGCGGTCCGGCGCGGAGCGACGGGCCGGCCACCACGGCGAGGTCTGAAAGTTGAAGGATGCGCCGCTGCTCCACGCCATCGAGCTGGCCGCCTGGCAGGCGGTGGCGCTGCCGGTGGGAGCCCTGCGCCCTGGAGGCGCCCGCGCGGTCGGAAGGCGCCTGGGCGATCTCCTCTATCTCGTCCTCCCAGAGCGGCGGCGGATCGCCCACCGGAACCTGGGGCTGGCGCTTCCCGAGCTGGCGGCGGCGGAGCGGCGACGGATCGCCCGCGAGTCCTTCCGCACCCTCGGCGCCGCGAGCTGCGACCTGATCGCCAACCGGCGCCTCGGCCCGGTCGCCTTCTGCCGCCGCCTGACGCTCGAGCACTGGCCCCGCCTGGCCGAGGCCGAGGCCCGCGGCCGCGGTCTCATCGTCATATCCGCCCACTTCGGGTTCTGGGAGGTCGCGGCGCTCTCCATCGGCCTCTATCGCGGCACCTTCCACGTCGTAGGGCGCCCGCTCGACAACCCCCACCTGCAGCGCCGCCTGGCCGCCTGGCGCACGCGCTACGGCAACCAGCTCCTGCCCAAACGCGGCGCCGCCCGCGGCGTCATGCGCGTGCTGCGCGAGCGCGGCCGCGCCGGCATCGTCATCGACCAGCGAGTGCACCGGAGCGAGGGAATACGCGTCCCCTTCTTCGGCCACCCGGCGACCGCCACTCCACTCGCGGCCCAGATGGCCCAGCGCTTCGAGGCCCCCATCGCCCCGATCTTCTGCTACCCGGAGCCCGGCGGCCGCTACCGCGTCGTCGTCCGCGAGGTCCTGGAACCGCCGATCGAGACGGCCGAGGTGCCCGCCGCCACCGAACGCTGCCTCGCGGTCATCGAGCAGGAGATCCGCCGCGCCCCCGGCCTCTGGCTGTGGATGCACGAGCGCTGGAAGGAGGCGGGGTGATCCGGGGATTCACACGAAGAAGAAGTTCTGCTTGTCGTGCTCGTCCCGCTGGAACTCGACCAGCTCGCCGTTCACCAGCACTTTGACCGCGTAGCCGAGCTCTCCCTGTAGCAGCGAGAAGCACTTCTCGCGATTCTCGTTGCTCCACAGCTCACAGTAGATCAAGGGGCGGAATTTCCGCAGGGTCTCCCTGCCGCCGAGGAGCACGCGATGCTCGTAGTTCTCGACGTCGATCTTGATGGCGTCGACGCCTCGGGCCACGGCCTCCAGGTCGTCCAACCGGCGAACCGGCACGCGGTAGCGCCTCCCGCTGTCCGCCATGCGAACGCCTTCCTGGACGACATGACTCAGACCCTGCATGCGCAGGCGATCCTTCTCCGGCATCACCATCTCGACCTCGCCCTCCCGGTCCCCGAGGGCGAGCTCATGCAGGCGAACGTTGGAGAGCCGCAGCCGCCGGATGACGCGCCTCAGGGTGTCGATGTTCTCCGGAGTCGGCTCGAAGGCATGCACGGTGCCTTGGGAGCAACGCCGTCCGAGCAGGGCCGTCATGATGCCGACGTTCGCCCCGATGTCCAGCACGATGGCGTCCGAGCCCACCAGGCTCAACACGTGACGGAAGTCGCGCTCCTTCCGATCCCAACGCAACGTCCTGATCTTGAACAGCGCAAACCAGTACAGATAGCGCCGAAACCCCAGCGTGGACTGCAATGCGCCCTGAAGTCGTGCCTTCATTCCACCCAGTCGGATGCTACCAAGTGTCCCAGCCCATAAATACGCCAACGTATTTATGGGCTGGGGCACTAAGCCATCAGACGGGAGCGGCCGAGCGCCGTGAATCTCCCTAACGAATCACTCGGATCTCGAGCTCCAGCTCCTCCGCGAGCTCGAGCCAGTCTCGGTCGGTTGTGAGCACGGGGAGCCGCAGCTTCTGGCCGAGGGCCAGGCAGACCCGATCACCCAGAGACAGACCGAGGTGTCGGGTTCGCGCACGGAGATCGCCAACGCCAGGCGCGTCTTCGCGCTCGAACGGGACGATTGCAAGGGTGTTGCCCAGGAGACCTCGATCGGTAAGCTCTTTCACGAGCAGCGACTTCGAGCCTTATGTGCCTTGACGGGTATATGCTTTGTGTGGCATGCTCAGCTCATGGACGGAGATGCCTTCACGGTTCTCGCCGAGCCGACCCGGCGCAGGATCCTCGACGAGCTGAGGGTTTCCGAGCGCAGCGTCGGGGAGCTGGTGGGCAGGCTCGACCTCGCGCAGCCCGCGGTGTCCAAACACCTCCGGGTGCTGCGCGAATCGGGCTTCGTCTCCTGCCGAACCGCAGCCCAGCGGCGGATCTACCGAATCGAGATCCGGCCGCTCCGGAGCGTGGACGAGTGGCTTGCGCCCTACCGCCGGCTGTGGGCCAGACACCTCGACGCGCTCGAACGCCATCTAGCCGAAAAGGAGCCGCAATGAACCCCAGAGACTTCGACCCCGGACCGCTCGCCGAAGTCGAGCACCACACCGAGGGAAGGCGCTCGACGCTGGTCTTCGTGCGCCTGCTCCGCCACGCGCCCGACGCGGTGTGGGCCGCGCTCACCGATCCCGAGCAGCTCCGCCAGTGGGCGCCTTTCGACCCCGGTCGCGACCTTGCGACGACCGGCCCCGCGGTCTTCCGCATGATCGACGACCCCGACACCGAAGAGACCTACCCCGCCAACGTCCTGCAGGCGCTGGCGCCCAGCCTCCTCGAGTACATCTGGGGCGAGGATCTGCTGCGCTGGGAGCTCGAGCCGCACGGCACCGGCACCCGGCTCACCTTGCGCCATACCGTCGAGAGCCCCGACTGGCTCCCACGGGTCGCGGCCGGCTGGCACGTCTGCCTGGTCGTCGCCGAGCGGCTCCTCGACGGCGAGCCGATCGGCCCGATCGTCGGCAGCGAAGCCAAACGCTACGGCTGGGAGAATCTGCACGACGCCTACGCGACGGCACTGGGGATCACCGGAAAGGCACGGCCCGACGAGCTCCCCGCCGACGCGTAACGCGCCGGCACCGTCGCTAAGGTGTCACCCACCGCTTCGGGGGGCTCCTAGCCTCCGGTCGTGGATGCGCGGGCGCTGCAAGGGGGCGTAGAATCCATCGGTGACCGACTTCCGGGTCATCGGCGACGTCGCCGCAGTGGAGACGATCGCCGAGGGTAAGTCGATCCGGGAGTTGACGCGACTCGCCAAGACATACGGGCAGGCACGGTGGCGAAAGCGCAAGGGAGTGGCGAACGTAGAGCTGGCCAATGGTCGCGTGAGGCGGGTCGAGGTCCACTGGTACGAGGCACACGGGGTCGGCAGACTAGAGATGAAGATCAAGCGTTACCTGGAGTAGCTCTATGAGCGAAGCAGAGAGCACATATGTAGTCTGCCTAGAGAATGGGGGCTACGCGGCGTCGATCGAGCCGAGGAAGATCTATCGCCGGATCCCGGACGCTGAAGCCGAGTCGGACGACTTTATTCGAATTGTGGACGAATCCGGAGAGGACTATCTCTACCCGGCTCGCTATTTCGCCCCCATCAACGTCCCGGATGCGGTTGACAAGGTATTCGCGGGCACCAGTTAGCCAGATCGTTATTCGGTCTCGACCTGGGCCCTAGATCGGCGACATCTATGAGCCGGCGGCCTCGTCTTCGCCGAAAAACGCCCGCCACCCTGCTCAGCGGTACCTACCACCGCCGGCTGGTTGAGGGCGATTGGTGACCGGGACGATCCAGCAGGGTGAGATCTACTGGGTGGATCTGAGCACATCGTCGTGCAGAACGACCTCTTCAACCGTAGCCGCCTGGCGACCGTCGTCGTGTGTGCCCTGACATCGAACCTCGACCGTGCCCGCGCGCCGGGCAACGTGCTTCTGGACGAGGGTGAGGCCGGCCTCGACCGGCCGAGCGTCGTGAACGTGACCCAGCTCTTCACGGTGGACAGGGCGGATCTCGTCGAGCGGATCGGCCGCCTCTCAGGCGTCCGAGTGCGCGAGATCCTCGCCGGGATCGATCTCCTGCTCGAGCCTCAAGACGTCCCGGCATAGTCCCGCGAGGGAGGTCCGATACGGATCGATAGTCTGCATCATTCGAGCTCGACCAGGACGGCGCCGCCTTCGACGGCGTCGCCGGGGTGGACGCGGAGGCGGGCTACGGTGCCGGCGGCTTCGGCCTGGATCTCATTTTCCATCTTCATGGCTTCGAGGACGACCAGGCCCTGGCCGGGTTGGACCTCCTGGCCCTCTTCGACCAGGACGGCGACGACGCGGCCGGGCATGTAGGCGGTGACCTGTTGGCGGCCGGTGGCGCCCGCGGGGCCGTGGGTCTGCTGGGCGAGCCAGGTCAGGGGGTCGATGACCTCGACCTCGTGGATGCCGGAGCGGCCGGCGACCTGGTAGGAGCCGTTGCCTCTCCGGTGCACCGAGACCTCGACCTGGCGGCCGTCGATGACGAGGCTCGCCAGGGCGCCGTGCGCTTGGGCATGATCGACGTGGACCACGCGCTCGCCCATGCGCACCTCGTAGCCGGCGCCGCGGCGTACCACCTCGACCCGCTCCTCGCGCTCGCCGCTGCGGACGATGAGCTCCATCAGCGCAGGGCCTCCCGCCGGCCGGCCATCTTCCAGTGGTCGCGGCGGCCGCCCCGCGCGGGGTCGGCGGCCAGCCGGGAGCTGCCCTCGAGATGGGCGATGGCGGCGGCGATGAACGGCAGGTCGGCCAGCTCCTCGTCAGTCACCGGGGCCAGCTCGCCGGAGTCGAGCTTGCGATCCAGCATGCCGATGTCCATACGGCCGGCGCGGAAGTCGTCGTCGGCGAGCAGCGCCCGGAAGAGGGGGACCGAGGTGCGGACGCCTTCCACGCGCAGCTCGGCCAGCGCGCGGCCTAAGCGATCCAGCGCCAGCGTCCGGTCCTCCGCCCAGACGATGAGCTTGGCGAGCATGGGGTCGTAGTGGATGCTCACCTCGCTGCCCTCGTAGACGCCGGCGTCGACGCGCACGCCCGGGCCCTGGGGCCAGCGCAGCAAGCCGATGGTGCCCGGCGAGGGGACGAAGCCGCGGTAGGGGTCCTCGGCGTAGAGCCGCACCTCGATCGCGTGGCCGCGAGGGAACGGCGGCGGGAAGTCCTCGGGAAGCGGCTCTCCCTGGGCGACGCGGAACTGCCAATGCACCAGGTCGAGGCCGGTGACCATCTCGGTGACCGGATGTTCGACCTGCAGGCGAGTGTTCATCTCGAGGAAGTAGAACTCTCCCGAGGGGGCGAGCAGGAACTCCACGGTGCCGGCGTTGGTGTAGCCGACGGCCTCGGCGGCGCGCACCGCGGCCTTGCCCATGCGGCGGCGTAGCTCGGCGTCGACCACCGGCGAGGGCGCCTCCTCCACCACTTTCTGGTGGCGGCGCTGCAGCGAGCACTCGCGCTCGCCCAAGGACACGCAGCGGCCGTGGGCGTCCGCCAGCACCTGGATCTCGACATGCCGCGGGCGGTCGATGTACTTCTCGATGTAGACCGCGTCGTCGCCGAAGCTCGACTGCGCCTCGGAGCGCGCGGCGCGGAAGGCGGAGGCGAGGTCGCCGCGCTCCCGCACCAGGCGCATGCCCTTGCCGCCGCCGCCGGCGGAGGCCTTGAGCATGACGGGCAGGCCGATGTCGTCGGCCTGGCGCTCGGCCGCCTCCAGGCTGTCCACCGCCTCCTCGCCGCCGGGGACGACCGGGACCCCCGCCTGGCGCGTTCGCCGACGGGCCTCGATCTTCGAGCCCATGGCCGCCATGGCCTCGGGCGGCGGGCCGATGAAGACGATCCCGGCGTCCCGGCAGGCGCCGGCGAAGGCGGCGTTTTCGGCCAGGAAGCCGTAGCCGGGGTGGATGGCGTCGGCGCCGATCCGCCCGGCCAGCTCGACGATCGCCTCGGCCTTGAGGTAGCTCTCGGCCGACGGTGACGGGCCGATGCGGTAGGCCTCGTCCGCCATGAGGACGGGCAGGCCGCGGCGGTCGGCGTCGGAATAGACAACAGCCCCAGAGATGCCGCGCTCGCGGCAGGCGCGCAGGATGCGCACGGCGATCTCGCCGCGGTTGGCGACGAGCACCTTGCGCAGAGGACGGAGCGCAGGACGCGCGGACATGCGGGGAGCGAGCTTATCCGACCGGGTTCCCGCGCAGCCTATGCCAGAGCCAGGGGATGGCGAGGAGGCCCAGGGCGACGCCGAACCAGAGGGTGGAGGCGCGGGTGATGAGGGTGGCCGAAGCGGCCACGGCGCGGCCTACGCCCATACCGTCGAGCAGCACGGTGAGGGCGCCTTCGGTCACCACCAGGCCGCCCGGGAGCATGGACAGGCCGCCGAGCAGCGACGAGACGCAGAAAACCAGCGCCGCGGCGCTCCAGGACGCCTGCGGCGCGTAGCTGCGCACCACCAGGGCGCAGCCGAAGGCCTCGGCGCTCCACGCCACCAGCGCCACCGCCAGCCCTCCGGCGAGGGCCCGCGGCGCCAGCACCGCGCGCACCGTGTGCAGCACTTCTTCGAAGAGGTCGGCCAGGCGGCGCAGGCCGGGCACGCGGCGGCAGGCCGCCGCCATGTGCCGTGTCGCGATGGGCGCCGCCAGGAAGGCGAGGGTGGCGCCGGCCAGCACCGCCGCGAACACCTGCACCCAGCGGGCGACCGGCGTCACCAACCCGATGCCGGCGATCAGGACGCAGAAGCCGAGCGCGTCCACCAGCCGCTCGGCCAGCACCACGGCCACCGCGTTGCGCGCGCGGCCGCCGCCGAGCTCGCGCACCAGCCACCCCTTGCCCAGCTCCCCGGCGCGCCCCGGGGTGATCGCGAGCGGCAGGCCGGCGAGGAAGACGGCAAAGCTCTCCGACCAGGGAAGGCGGGACCCGGTGCCGCGCAGATAGAGATGCCAGCGGACGAAGCGGAGGCCGTAGTTGAGCAGCGTCAGACCCAGGACCGGCACCAGCACGCTCCAGCGAAACGAGCCAAGGGCCCCCGCCAGCTCCCGGGCGTCGGCGTACAGGGCGAGCCCGAGGCTCACGGCCACGGCGAGCAACACCGGCACCAGGAGTCGGCGCCCCAGATGGCTCAGGGGGTCGGTGCCCGCCCGTCGTTCCGGTTCCGCGCTCGGGAAGGGCGTCATTCGGCGCAGTTTGACGTCCTCGCCTCCCTAAAGGAAGGCGATTCCTGCCGCGCCGCTTGTGCGGCGCCTCGGTGGGTTCCTGCTTCGCCGAGGGCCGCCGGCTCCGGCGACGCCGGTCCCGGTCTTACGCCCTCTCCACAGGCGTTTTGCCTCTCCGCCCGTCCGGCGGCGAGG
>JBOGJI010000030.1:0-2098 GCA_050747865.1 Thermoanaerobaculia bacterium | reverse complement strand
TTGTCGATCGCACGCCGCTTCTCCTCCCTGCGGAATCCAGCCTTCGAACAGCCGGAAACGTAGGCAGGAGGCGGCGTGCGGCCGCGGATGGGCTACTCAGGCGCCCACGGATCGGTCACAAGAGCCGGATTTCTGCTGTCCGCCGGGGTGGAGTCCCGTGTCCGCCTACAGGGAGTATCTGGTGTCCGCCGTCACACGCGGCAGTCCCGAAGAACCCGTCGCCGCAATGGAGCCGGGGCCGTACGGCCCCGGAGACCCAATGACCGAGGACCACTCCCCTTACGGCCTTGCCGCCGCAATGCAGCCGGGGCCGTACGGCCCCGGAGACCTCGCCCACCGCGATGACCGAGCGCGCCGCTGTTGCGCCGCAATGGAGCCGGGGCCGTACGGCCCCGGAGACCGCTCTCGATCCCTGGCCCTACTGACCTGGGACAACGCGAGCGGTTTCGAGCGGTGGTCGTCTTCAGCGGCAAGACGGTCCGTCGGTCAGGTTGTCAAAGGGGTGCGGCTCCCTGGGAGTGACCATGTGGGAGCGAGGATCGCCTGCGTGAGTAGGTAGTTCGCCGGGGGCGTTTCGACACCGACGTCACTGGCCGCTCTGGCAGAGGGATTCACCCTGTGGTGGCCTCAATGGCCGTCCGCGCAGGCTCGCCAAGCTTGTAACTGCGGGCCCCGTCGAGAGCGTCGCGGACCCAGCAACCATCCACCACTTGGGCGGTCGTGTTTGGCAATCTGCTAGGGGACGACTGGCAGACTAGGAAGGGGTAGGTTGTGGCGATCGCGACGCAGGTGTCGAACAAGCCGGTCAAGGTGCCCCGGATGGTGCGCGGCTCGGTGGTTGTCCACCGGCGCCGCTGCGGCAAGCCCAACTGCCGCTGCGCGGACAGGACCGTGCTGCACGAGTCGACGGTGCTGAGCTACTCGGAGGCGGGCAAGACCCGGTTCGTGATGCTGCCCGCCGACCAGGTGCGGGCGGTGCGGGCGGCGACGGCTCGCTATCAGGCGGCCCGCCGCCGCTTGGAGGAGCAGGCCAACGCCGGGCTGGCGGCGCTGGTGGCCTCCCTGTCGGCGACGAAGGCCTGATCGGCGATGGGCGGGACCGCTGGGACGTCCCCTGGAGAGGCCTTCGCCGCCTCGTCCGCCCAGTTCGCCAAGGTCGCCGGCTTCCTGGCTGGTGACGGGGCGGGCCGCCTCGAGCACTCCGAGTTGGAGGACTACCTCCGAACCGAGGGCTTCGAGATCCCGACTCCTGCTCCAGGACCACTTCGACGTGCGCGCCCACAACGAGGTGCGCCAGAGCGAGGTCATCGGCGCCGATGGCGTCGCCCACCGGGCGGTCGAACCCGACCACGACCGTCGCCTCGCCACGATCGTCGGCACCGTCGTGGTCCGCCGCTTCGCCTACCGGCACCGGGGGGAGGAGAACCTCTATCCCGCCGACGCCGTGGCGAACCTCCCCGAGGGGCTGCACTCCCACGGGCTGCGCGAGCTGGCGGCGATCGAGGCGTCCCGCGGGTCCTTCGACGAGGCCACCGACGCGATCGCCCGGGCGAGCGGGGTCAGCGTCGCCAAGCGCCAGGTGGAAGGTCTTGCCCGGGCCGCAGCGGCCGACTTCGAGGCGTTCTATGACGCCACCGAACGACCAGTCGCCGAAGAGGGCGAGGTGGTGGTCATCTCCGTCGACGCCAAAGGCATCGTCATGCGCCCCGAGGGGCTGCGGGATGCCACCGCCGCCGCGGCGGCGAAGTCCGAGAACAAGCTCAAAGGGCGCCTCTCGAAGGGCGAGAAGCGCAACCGCAGGCGAATGGCCGAGGTCGGCGCGGTCTACACCGTGGAGCCCGTGGCACGCTCTGCCGGCGATGTGATGGCGCGATCGGACAGCCAGAACCCCAAGCCCGCCCCCAAGGCGAAGCACAAGTGGCTCACCGCCAGCGTGGCCGACGACGCCGCCTGCGTCATCTCCCGGGTCTTCGGGCTCTTGTGACCGATCCGTGGGCGCCTGAGTAGCCCATCCGCGGCCGCACGCCGCCTCCTGCCTACGTTTCCGGCTGTTCGAAGGCTGGATTCCGCAGGGAGGAGAAGCGGCGTGCGATCGACA
>JBOGJI010000029.1:0-5431 GCA_050747865.1 Thermoanaerobaculia bacterium | reverse complement strand
GGATGGGGTGGATCTGGAAGCGCACCCAGTCCTCGCCGTCGCGGCGGAAGCCGCGGATCCGGTAGGCGTGCAGAGCCGAGGTCCTGGCCCCAGTGTCCACCTTGACCTTGATCCGCTCTACGCCCAGATCCGGAAGCGCCACCCATTCCCGCCAGCCGATGGCGGCCGGAGCGCCTTTCCGGGGAGCCCGGGATCCTCGTTTGCCGCGGCGGCGGGCCATTGTCGAAAGCGTGACACAAGAGCGACAAGCGTGGGAAGGTGAAGGCATGCGGCGCCTACCGCC
Organism: Thermoanaerobaculia bacterium; assembly: GCA_050747865.1. Lineage (GTDB taxonomy): Bacteria > Acidobacteriota > Thermoanaerobaculia > Multivoradales > JAHEKO01 > JBOGJI01. Next base: position 5,148 of record JBOGJI010000029.1, on the reverse strand, counting down.
CCAGCTCGTCCTCGGGCTCGCGCTCGTCGCGGTCGTCTGGCCGCTCAACTGGACGCTGCCCGGGGTGCGCACCCACTATCTCTTCTTTCCTCTCTGGCTGGGGTACGTCCTCACGGTGGACGGCCTCAACGAGCGGCTGTCCGGAACCTCGCCCTGGCGCCGCTCCCGGCGCTCCTGGCTCCTGCTCTTCGTCGCCTCCGTGCCCGCCTGGTGGCTCTTCGAGGCGCTGAATCTGCGCACCGGAAACTGGGTCTATCTCGGGCGCGAGCGCTTCTCCGACTTCGAGTTCGCGTTCTTCGCCTCGCTCGACTTCTCCACCGTGCTGCCGGCCGTGCTGGAGACCGCCGAGCTGCTCGCGGGGCGGCGCTGGCTGCGCCGCCGGCGTCCCGGTTGGCGGCTGCCGCTGCACTCCCGCGCGCAGCTCGTGTGGGTGGCCGTAGGCACGGCGGCCCTAGCCGCGCTGCTGCTCTGGCCGCGCTGGTTTTATCCCATGATCTGGCTCGGCCTGGTTCCCCTGCTCCTGCCGCTCGCGGGACGCCGACGACCGCAGGGCCTCACCGCCCGCATGGCCGCTGGTGACTGGCGCCCTGCGCTCGCCCTCGCGCTGGGCGCCTTGACCTGCGGTGTCTTCTGGGAGCTGTGGAACTTCTGGAGCTTCCCCAAGTGGACGTACTACGTGCCCGAGGTCGATTTCGGCCGCCTCTTCGAGATGCCGCTGCTCGGCTACCTCGGCTACCTGCCGTTCGGCGTCGAGGTCGGCCTGCTCGCCGAGGCGCTCCTCGGCGCCAGGCTGGACGGGGTCCCGGGTCTGCCGTCACAACCCCGTCGCGCGGCCGTCACGAGTCCTTGACAGTGCCCCCCTAACCTGGTGGCGGACGCTTGTGAGAGCCATGCCCATGGCGACCGCCACTCCCCTATCTCAGGCCGGCCCGCTCTCCAAACTGCTGGCCACCGACGCGGCCGTCTGCGTCTGGCTGCACCGCCGTGCCTGGCGCTGGCTGCGGCGCGCCTCGACGCCGGCCAGCCGGCTCGCCGACGGGCCGGCCTGGATCCTGGTGGCGTCGGTCCTGATGGCGTCGCTGGGCCCCGCGGCGCTGCCGGCGGTCGGCAGGATGCTGCTCGGCGCCGCGGTTGGGGTCCTGCTCTACAAGCTGCTGAAGCGACGCACCGCCCGGCCTCGTCCCTGCGACGTGCGGCCGGGGATCCACTCCTGGCTGCCGGCGCCCGACCGCTTCAGCTTCCCCTCTGGCCACACCCTGCACGCCGTGGCGATGACCGTGGTCGCCTGCGATGCGCTGCCGCTGCTCACCCCGGCGCTGGCTCCGTTCGCCGCCCTGGTGGGTGTGTCGCGCGTCGTGCTCGGCCTGCACTATCCGAGCGACGTCCTGGCCGGCGCCGCGATCGGCGCCGCGCTTGCCGCAGCGCTCCTCTGGGTGCTCTAAACGGCGTGCGCGTCCTCTACGTCACCGACACCCTCCACCCACGGGTCAACGGCGTCTCCACCTCGATCGACATCTTCCGCCGGGAGCTGACCCGGCGGGGGCATGAGGTCTGGGTCCTTGCGCCCCGCTACGGCGACGAGCCCGAGGAGGAGGGCGTGGTGCGCGTCGCCTCTTGGCGGGCGCCGCTCAGCCCCGAGGACCGGCTGCTCAAGCCTCGCCGGGCCCTCGCGGCGGAGCCCCGGCTCGCCCGTCACGGCTTCGACGTCATCCACGTCCAGACTCCGTTCACCGCGTTCCTCGTCGGACGGACGTTGGCGCGACGCTGGCGCGTGCCGCTGCTCCTCACCTATCACACTGATTTCGAGGCCTACGCCGCGCACTACGCACCGATGCTGGCCGCCCCGGTCGGCGCGCTCGCCCGCTGGCTGGCCCGTTGGCAGTGTCGCCAGGTCGACGTCACGGTGGTGCCGACCCCGGAAGTGGAGGCGCAGCTACGCGGCTACGGTGTCGGGTCGAATCTCGCGGTCGTCCCCACCGGCCTGCCCGTGGCCGACTTCACGGCTGGCGACGGCGGCCGGTTCCGCCGGGCCATGGGGATCCCGGACAACGTCCCGGTCCTCGGTTACGTCGGCAGGCTGGCGCCGGAGAAGAACGTGGACTTCCTGCTCGAGGTCTTCGCCGAGGTGCGCAAGCGACGCCCCGAGGCGCGCCTGCTGCTCGCCGGTGAAGGCCCAGGCAAGGCCGCGCTCGAGAGACGGGCGCGCGCGCTGGGCGTCGCCTGGGGGATCCACTGGGCGGGGTTCCTGAGCCGCCGCCAGGACCTGCTCGACTGCTACCGCGCCGCCGACGTCTTCGTCTTCGCCTCGCAGACCGAGACCCAGGGCCTGGTGCTGCTCGAGGCCATGGCCCTGGGCGTCCCGGTTGTGGCGGTGCCCGCCGGGGGCACCCGGCAGATCCTGGTCCCCGGCCAGGGCGCTCTGGTGGCCACGAACGACATCTGCGAGTTCACCGCGCGAGTGCACACCGTTCTGGACGACCCCGCTCTGGCCCGCGAGCTCTCCCACGCCGGCCGCCAGTGGGTCCGCCGCCACTGGAGCTCCGAGGCCACCACGGATCGCCTCCTGGACCTCTACGAGACGCTCATCGAGACCGCTCGGATCGCCAGCACCCCCCGCATAGCCGAAGCCTCCTCCGCAGTGCACCAGCCCTCCTGAACCGCACCGACCCCGGCTGCTCAGTTCACGGGTTCCTCATCGTGCACGGCCAGGGCACGCTCCTCTATATCCCAGCGGCGCTCGATCTCGGCGCTGCGGGCGCGCCGTCGTCTGCCGGCCCAGAAGACGAGGAGTGTGACCCCGATCCACAGTGTGGCCGAGGAGGTGAGGATCGGCAGCCACCGGTACCAGAGGGTGTAGCGGCGCCAGAAGGAGCGTTCGAAGTCGGCCAGCGTGCTGCCGGTGGCCGCTTCGAAGGCGTCGGGAAACGGCAGCCCGCGAGCCAGCTCCCGGAGGACACGAGCCCCGGCGTCGGTACCGTGGCGGAGGAGCGTCTCGCGGACGAGAGCGCCGGAGAGGGCGTATGCCCCCGCGATCCGGCTCTCGCCGCCGGCGAACATCGCGTCCAGCTCGGAGAGCGGCACGCCGCCGCGGCGCACCAGGGCGAGGGCCAGTCGCGACCGGTCCTCAATGCCCCATGAGCTGCCCGCGACCGTCGCCAGCCCCTCGTTGAACCATCTCGGCACCTGCCGATGTCCGGCCGCCCGGCCGACCAGCACGTGGGCGATCTCGTGGAGGAGCAGCTCGTCGAGGGTCGAGTCCGGGTAGGACAGGGCCCGCACGGGCATCAGGACCACCAACCCCCGGTCGCTAAGGGCATACCCAGCGACCCACGGAGGCACCGCCCGGGTGGGCGGAGAGCCCTCCGGCGCCAGGATGACCCGGATGGGCGGTGCCGGATCCCGCAAGCCGATCAGGCGCTGCACGGTGTCGAGCCGGGCCGGCGCGATTCCCTCCAGGCTCCGGGCCGCCGCGGACAGCTCGTCGGGTGCCTCGATGTGCAGCCGCGGCCGACCCAGGGTGCTGGCGGGTAGCAGCAATGTCGCGGCGAGGAGGACACGCGCGAGGCGGCCGATCATGGCCGCATACTAGTGGCCGGGACGGCGGACCCGCTCAGAGCCGGATGCTCAAGCCGGCCATGACCTCGGTCTGGAAGAGGCCGCTGCCCGAGAGGCCCAGCGCGCATCCCGGGCCGCAGACCAGGCTGGCCCGGCCGGTCTCGAACACCGCGATGCCGCGCCCTTCGATCCACAGGGCGACCGGCGCGCCGGCCGGCCACCTCACGCCGGCTCCGATGCTGCCGGATGGGAAGACCTCGGAGTCCTCGGCGCCGATCACGGTCAGACCGACGCCCGCGGTCACGTACGGCTGCGCCGCCCGGTGCGTCCAGCGGTAGACGCCTCCGAAGTGGAGAGAGTCGAGCCTCAACCGTCGCGGCGGCAGCGCGGGATCGGGAAGGTCGGCCTCCGTCCGCTGCCGGCTCCAGGCGAGCCGCAGGTAGCGGCCATCGCCCGCCAGCGCCACGTCCATCGCCAGCCCGAACGCCACGCCGCTGTCGAGCGACACCGGCCGGTTCGTCGCCTCGTCGGCCATCTCGCCTCCGAAGCGGCCGCCGATCCGCGGAACGAGCTCCACGTCGCGAGCCGGCAACGCGCTCGCGACCAGCGGCAGCAAGGCGCAGATCGCGAGGCGATACGCCGTCCTCATCGGGCGTCTTCGTGCAGACGCCGAGCCCAGTCCGCGAGCCCCTGGAGGAGCTTGCCGATGAACTCCCGCGTCTTCTCGTCGGTCAGCCGGCCGGCGGCGTCGAACTTCTCATTCGCCCGGTAGACCAGGATCTCCGGCTGCAGCAGGGCCGGCGTGTCGGTGAAGACGAACGTCTGGCGGAGCTGGGCCTGCGCCCGCGCGGTGCCGACCACGCCGGGGCTGGCGCCGAAGATCGCGGCCGGCTTGCCCGCCAGCACCGAGCCGCGCGGCGGGCGCGAGGCCCAGTCGATGGCGTTCTTCAGCACCCCCGGAACCCCGTGGTTGTATTCGGGCGTCGCGATCAGCAGCGCGTCCGCCTCGCCGATCGCGCGCTTCAAGGCCTGCACCGGCTCGGGGTCGCCTGCGGCCTCGACGTCCTGGTTGAACAGCGGGATCTCGGCCATGCGGTCGAAGACCCGGATCTCCATGCCGTCCGGTGCCAGCTCCTGAGCCGCCCGCAGCAGGGCGCGGTTGTAGGAGTCGCGGCGCAGGCTGCCGGCAATGCCGCAGACGAGGAGCGGGCGTGAGCCCGGTTCGGTGGGTGCGCTCATCGATTTCTCCTCACGTCGCGGCGACTCGCTCCATGAGATCCCGTGTCAGTCGGATCTGCTCGTCGTTGATCGTGTGCCCCATCCCAGGATATCGCTTGAGGGTCACCTCCGCCCCCAGGCCTTGCATGGCGACGGCCGTCTCCTCCACCCGCGCCCAGGGGACGTGGGGGTCCGGGTCGCCGGCGGCGCGAGATACGCGAAGCCCGGGTGGGCGAGCTCCCGCACCGGCGTGAGGATGCCGTCGGCCGACGCGCCGCGCCCGTGCGCCAGGATCATCGCGGCCTCGGCCGACTCCAACGCCCGGCCGGCGACGACGACGGGCTGCCCGGCGTGGGGATCGCCGTTCATGCCCGG
>JBOGJI010000028.1:0-5594 GCA_050747865.1 Thermoanaerobaculia bacterium | reverse complement strand
CTGACCAACAGCGCCTGGGTCGACACCACGACCTACGGCTTCTTTCTTGGAAGCCCCATCCTGGCCTCGCTCCAGGCCGCGCGCATCCAACCCGCAGCCGGCACGGCCGTGATCGCGATCCAGGGGCGCTTCGATCCGAGCGGCGCGAGGATCGAGAAGATGGAACCCGCCTTCCGCTTTCCGTGGCCGCGAGGGGCAAGCCCCGAGCGCCCCGGCGATCGCTACGTGGCCGAGGTCATCGACGGCGAGCGCACCGTCTACCGGCGCAGCTTCAACGCTCTCGTCGCCGCCGACACTGAGACGGAGGAAGTCACCTACGGCTTCTTCGAAGTGCGCATCCCGATGCCGCCGGAACGGCGCGCGGTCGGTCTGCGCATCCGCGATGCCGAGGACCCGGAAAGGATCTACTTCCAGGCTACCGGCTCGCAGCCGCCGACCCTCACCCTCACCGCACCCGAGCCCGGGAGCACGCTGGGTACCACGACCACGGTGGCTTGGCGGGTCGAGGACCCCGACACCCGACCGGCGGCCATGCAGCTCCAGATCGCCTACAGCCACGACGGAGGCGAGTCCTGGGTGCCGCTGCTGGTGGATGTCGAAGGGACGCAGAACAGCGTCGTCGTCAACACCCGCGAGATCCGGAGAAGCGACGGCCGCGGCGTCATCCGGGTGTTCGTGAGCGACGGGTTGAACACGCACTTTGCCGACGTCGAGGGGCTCTCGACGCCGAGCGCCATCTACTGATTCGCAATCGCAACCGAAAGGAGAAGCAACATGAACCGCATGCCTGCCACGCTACTTGGACTCGTGGTATTGGCGTCGCCGGTTGCCGGCAGAGAGGCGGCCGGCACCCTCCTCCTTCAGAGTCTCGCCGCCGAGCTGGGCGCGCACACCGCCGGGCAGGTAGGCGAGACCATGCCCCTCGCTGGCGACGCCGCAGAGGCGTTCGGCCTGGGGACGAACGTGACCGTCGTCCAACCGGCGGCCTTCTTTCCCGGGCCGGGAGATCCCGACCTCGACTACGGGCTGAACGACTTCGCGATTCTCGAGGGGGAGGTCAGCGGGACGGTCGGCTTCTGGGCGCCGCTCGATCTGCCAACCGGCGCTCTGATCGAGACCGTCTGCCTGGTAGCCAACGAGAGCGATTCCGGGGGGAGCCTCAACCTCTTCCTCATCGCCACCGAGGTCGACGCGACGCCCAGCTACGCCTATCCGCCGTTCACCGCGTTCGTCTCCACCGGGATCCCGGAGACTCCGGGCTGGACGCGGGTCTGCGCGCCCGACGTCGAGATCCTCTACCAGGCGATCGCCGACATCGACGGCGACGGAACGCCCGGCAACCTCACCTACTCACTCCTCGTGACCTTCAACTCGGATCCCGAGGACGGTGTCGATGAGCAGCAACTCGGCGCGGTGGAGATCGCCTGGCGCCGCACCATGAGCCCGGCGCCGGCGACGGCGAGCTTCGACGACGTGCCCACGGACCACCTGTTCTTCCAGCACGTCGAGGCGCTGACGGCTTCCGGCATCACGGCCGGCTGCGACGCCGACAGCTATTGCCCGGACGATCCGCTGACCCGCGGCCAGATGGCGGTGTTCCTTGCCAGAGCGCTCGGCCTGCACTGGCCGAACTAGAGCGCGGAACCTGCAAGCGGCGTCTGGATCCCCTCCTCTCGGCGGTCGGATGTGGCCGCGAGAGGAGGGGGCTCTTCACTTGCCAGGGCTTCTATGCGCCGGGTGGCCGGGTGCGCCGCGCCGAGGATCTGCCGATGGGCGTCCAAGGCTCGCGCGACGATGGCGGGAGCCTGCGGCAGGCCTCGAGCGAGCGAAAACCGGGCGTAAGCGGCGAGCAGACGGGGCCACTCGACCCCGGCGTTGGGGCCCGCGGCCTCCCCGACGGCGATCGCCTCGGCGAAGGCAGCGCGGGCCTCTTCGATGCGTCCCAGATGGTCGAGAACCCGGGCGCGCAGACCCAGCGCCTGCAGCAGAGAGGAGGGATTCGTCCACCCCGTCCGCCGGTAGACGGCGAGGGCCTCGTCCGCGCGCTCGAGGGCCGTCGCCGTTCGGCCCTCGGCCAGATGCAGCCCCGCCAGCAGGGTCAAGGTCTCCCCGACTCGATAGTGGTCGCGACCCAGTTGCCCGATGTGGCGGTCCAGCGCCTCGCGGAGCAGGTCCTCGGCCTCACGATAGCGCCCCAGGTCCGTGAAGACGTCTCCCAGGTTCGAGATCGCGATGAGGTAGCGGGGGTCGTCGCGGCCGAAGAGCGCGGCGGCCACGTCCCGCGCCCGGGCGAAGTGCAGCTCGGCCGCGGCGTATTTTTCGACAGTGCGCAGATTGAAGCCACGAACGATGTGGAGATCATAGGCACGAGCATGTAACTCTTCCGGGTAGATCGTCTCGTAGATCCCTTGCGCCTGACGCAATGCGTCCTCGGCTTCCGCGAGCCGACCGAGGGACGTGAGGGGCCACGCCAGGTAATTGAGCGCCACGGCGCGCCGGAAGTGGAGCGGCGGATAGTTCTGCTCGGCCAGCGTCAGGGCGCGGCGAAAGTGGTCGAGCGAGCCCATGAAGTCCCCCTTGCGCCAGAGGACCAATCCCATGGTGCGGTGGATGCTCCAGCTCCGGGAAGGGGCGTCGGCGCCGGTGAACTCGAGCCCGATCGCCTCACGAAACAGGGCCTCGGCCGATTCGAGCTGCCCGACATTGAGCTGCGCGAGGCCGAGGGCGTAGAGGTAGTCGAACAGACCGGCCGCCGGCAGGTCCGCGTCGGCGCGGGCCAGGGTGAGCGCCGCCTCAGCTCGCTCCACGGCCTCGGGGCGCCTTCCCATGTGGCCGAGAGTGAACACCAGTTGCGCCGTCAGGTCGCCGTGGCGCTCGCTGGGCACCATCCCGGCCGCCGTCAGCAGGCGCTCTGCCCGCTCCAGCGACGCCAGCGACGGGTCGTAGCGCCCTACCTCCCGGTCGAGCGCCCCGAGCCCCTGCAGCACGTCGACGTGCGTTCCCAGCTCCTCCCCGGACTCTGCCAGCGCCAGGCCCTCCTCGAGCAGCGGCCGCGCCTGCTCGTATTCCCCGAGCTGGCGGTACAGGTTGCCCAGGAGCACCAGCATCTCGGCGCGCAGCTCGGGGGCGCCCCGGAAGGCGACACGGACCTGATGGGTGCCCTGGTCGAGCAGGTCGCGGGTGGTGGCGACTCGACCCCGCGCGACATCGGGGTCGGTGCTCTCGAAGAGGCCTTTGAGGAAGGCGGTGACCTCCTCCGCGCGGTCGCGCTCCGCCGCCACCTGCAGCGCTTGGCGGCGACTGATCAGGGCCGAGCGCACGCTCACCACCACCAGGCTGACGAGGAGCGCCGCGATCGCTGCGACGGCGGCGACACCCGTCCGCCGGCGTACCAGGAAGCGGCCCAGGCTGTACCCGAGGCTGGGCGCCCGGGCGCTCACCGGGCGGGCCTCGAGGTAGGCCTTTAGATCCGCCGCGAAGGCGGCCGCCGAACCGTGGCGGCGCTCGGGATCGTTCGCCAGCGCGCACAGCAGGATGGCGTCGAGGTCACCCGCGAGGACCCGCTGCAGCTCCCTGGGCGAGGTAACGCGGGCGCCCGCGATCTCGACCTGATCGAGAACCGCGAGGGAAGCGAATCGGCGGCTTGGCGCCGCCGGCTCCGCCCGCGGGCGGCGGGAACCTCCCGGCGGCGTGTGTCGCTCACGATCGTGCGGTCGCACGCCCGAGAGCAGCCGGTAGGCGATCGCTCCGAGGGAGTAGATGTCCGTCGCCGTCGTGACCGCCCTGCCGTCGATCTGCTCTGGAGCCGCCCACTCCGGCGTCAGGGGAGCGGCCTCGCGCGTAAGCGTCATCTCGGGGCCGGCGTCGGAGAGGAGCTTGGCGACCCCGAAATCGAGGAGCTTGGGATCCCCTGCCTCGGTGACGAACACGTTGCCGGGCTTCAAGTCCCGGTGGACGACCAGCTTGCGATGGGCGTAGTCGACGGCCTCGCACACGCGGCAGAGCAGCTCAAGGCGCTCGCGGATCCCGAGCCGGCGGGCGTCGCACCAGGAGTCGATCCGCTCGCCCTCCACCCGCTCCATGACGAAATACGGCGTACCGTCCTCCAGCACGCCGCCGTCCAAGAGTCGCGCGATCGCCGGGTGCTCCAGGCCGGCGAGGATCTGCCGCTCGGCGACGAACCGCCGATGCCCCTCCGGCCCCGCCACCCCCATGGCCAGGAGCTTCACCGCCACCTGCTGCTCGAACGCGCTGTCCGCCCGCTCGGCCAGGTAGACCACGCCCATGCCGCCGCGGCCCAGCGGCGCCACCAGCCGGTAGCTGCCAACGCGGCGCCCCGTGAGCTCGGCCGGCTCGCTCGCCTCGTCCCGCGGCACGCCGATACCGCCCGCCAGCCGCTGGAAGTAGCCCGCCGCCGCCGCCTCGACCTTCAGCAGGGCGGTCACCTCCTGCCGCAGCTCCGGATCGTCGGAGCGCTCGTCGAGAAACGCCATGCGTTCCCCCGGCGCCAGCGACCAGGCTCCCTGCAGAAGCTCCTGCAGCCGGCGCCAACGCTCCTGATCCATCCTTGGTCTCTGCGGCCGACCCGCGCCGTCTATGGGCCAGAAACCAGCCGAGCCAGCTCCCGGCGTCGCGGATGGTCGCCGGCATACCGCTCGGCCAGTGCCGCATCGGCCACTAGCACCCGCTCACGGCACTCGGCGGGCTGTCCGATCTGACAGGTCAGACGTGCGCGCAGCTCCACGATGATCATGAAATGATACTGCCGGCCCGGGACGCCGGTCGGGATCCGGGTCGCGGCTGCGGTCATCTCCCCCATCGCGTCCTCGAAGCGGCGCTGCCGGCGCAGGCTCTCCGCCAGCCAGGCTTGCGTCACGGCGACGTCCGGGTGCTCGTCACCGAGCGTATGTCGATAGCCGACGAGCGCCTCGCGAAAGTGGAGCTCCGCGCTCTCGATCCGGCTGAGCCCGAGCTCGATTCGTCCCATTCCGGCGTGCTGGCCGGCGCAGCGCGACGAATCCTCTCCGAAGATGGCACAGATTTGCGCCAGCGCCCTGCGCCGGTCCACTTTCGCGCGATCCAGCTCGCCCAGCTCGTACCACGCCTCCGCCAGATTGCCGCGCGCGATCGCGACGGCCGCGTGCTCACTTCCGTACACCTGCTCGAAGACCGATGCCGATTCCGCTTGCAGCTCCGCGGCGCGGGCGAAGTCACCCTGCCGGAAGTGCACGGTACCCAGCTCGCTGAGCGCCAGACCAATCTGATGATGAGGCCCACCGAAGAGCCGGCGCGCCATCCTGAGATGGCTCTCCCTGACCCATCTTCTACAGTCGTCGGAGCGAAGTATCTCATTCGGAATGGTTTACGAGTTGGCATGAAATCGTTGGCACTACATCCGGTGGCGTCCAGCAAATCGCGTAGGCTCGCTCAGGCCACTTGGCGCACCGCTTGCTGCAGGGCGACACCGGCGTAAGTCCTCGCCGTGCCCCGTCTGTCCTGGCGGAGCCTCGTGAATCCACGCGCCGCTGCGCAGCCAGCGCTCAGGTGGCGAAATCGCGAGGCAGCGTGACGGTGCCGGGCTGTTGGAGCGCAGC
>JBOGJI010000027.1:0-2184 GCA_050747865.1 Thermoanaerobaculia bacterium | reverse complement strand
GGACCCAGTCGCCGACGAGCCCTGGCTCGCCCCGCTCATCGAGCGCGAGGAGCGGGTGCGCGCCGAACGCAGCCTCGAAAGCCGCATCCAACGCTCCCGCATCGGACCGTTCAAGCCCATGGCCGATTTCGACTACGCCTGGCCCAAGAAGATCGACCGCGAGCAGATCGAGGATCTCTTCGAGCTCGACTGGCTGGAGTCGGCCACCAACGTCGTCCTCGTAGGTCCCAACGGCGTCGGCAAGACCATGATCGCCCAGAACCTCGCCTACCAGGCCCTCCTGCGCGGCGCCACCGTCCGCTTCACCACCGCCTCGGAGCTCTTGAACGACCTCGCCGCCCAGGACGGCGCCACCGCCTTCCACAAGCGGCTGTCGCGCTACACCCGACCGCGGCTGCTCGCGGTCGACGAGATCGGCTACTTGAGCTACGACACCCGCCACGCCGACCTGCTCTACGAGGTCGTCTCCCGCCGCTACCTGAACAAGCCCACCCTCATCACCACCAACAAACCCTTCACCGAGTGGTCCGAGGTCTTTCCCTCCGCCACCTCCATCGTCACCCTCGTCGACCGGCTCGTCCATCGCTCCGAGATCGTCGCCATCGCGGGCGACTCCTTCCGGCTCCGCGAGGCCAAACAACGCACCGACGAGAAGGCCCGAGAGCGCGCCGCGCGCCGACACAACCCGGGGAGACGCAAGGCGTGACCCAGGCGCAGTACATAAGGCGCCTCCTCGCCGACTACCAGAGCCTGCCCGACACCCAGGGCCACCTCCGACCTGCCGATCGACGGCTCGCCCGGCGCCTCTTCCACGACGGCGTGCCGCTGCTTCTCGTCCGCGCGGCCTTCCGTGTCGCCGTCTCCCGACGCCGTAGCAGACCCGCCGGCGCAACACCGCTTGCGCCGATTCGCTCCCTTCACTACTTCCTGCCCGTCATCGACGAAGCCAAGAACCTGCCCCGGGCCTATCTCCAATACCTCTGCGCTCGCCACCACACCTCCCCAGATCCCCACCAGCGTGGCGGCGAACCACGGAAATAGCCAACTATGCGCGTTTCCTGGAAGCCGCTAACAGTCATCGCCGCCAAAGGTGGTCGGCACCTATTTCTCAGCAGCCGACAGTACCGCCAGCCACGTATGGGACCACAGGCCGCGCGACAGAGTGCTCCAGGCGGGTGAGGCGAACGCTGCGGTGAACACGATGGCTAATGCCCACCGATTCGGCAGCAGCTCGGTAGCCGTCAGGTACACCAGCAGGATGAACACTGCCGCAATGAAGTACGCGAGGTGCTCGATGATCCTGCGCTCCTCCTCGGGATCGTACAGACCGGCGGAGTCCACGGGCGCATACCCGAAGGGTCGCATGAGAGCCAACAACGGCGCCGACAGCACGGCACTACCTGGTGGGTATCGGAGCCGCAGATGCCCCTTCGCTTGCTCCAGTTGGTATGGGAGTTGGTGGACATCGCTTCCTCTTCTCAACCCCGGCCGGATCACCGGATCCGCCGGACCGGATCGCAGGTAAGAATCGAGAACCATCCCGTGACCGTCGATCAGCGCCCAGCTCGCGAGCACCGTGTAATGCGCGTCGCTTATCTGACGCACCGGCGATGCCCTGTACACGTACCACACTGCGAAGAGCACGAACAGCCCGGTGACGATTCGCTTCCGGCTCGAAACAGAAGATCCCTGCATGTCGGTTCAAGACGTCGACTTCGACGGCCCGTCGGCAGGCGCACAGACCGCAGCAATGCCGGTGCCAGCTCCCTAGACGAAGCACACCTCCGCAGACACGAAACGCCTCCACAGGCAGCCTCGCCGCTACTCCTGCAGGGCTTCGGTCACGCGCATCTGTGGCCGATCAGCGCGCCAAGCCATCCTGTCGCCGAGGCCCTGGACGAAAGCGAGCCCCGAGCAGCGACCAGAGTGAACCCCGCCGCCCAAGCATACCAAGGATCGGGGACACGGCAACCGCGCACCGGTCTCTGAAGACGAACTCTCCACGACCGCGTGAGTCGCCACGTCCACCTTCTTGCCAACCCGACGGGACGATCTGCTGTTAGCGGCGGCCAGCAAGCGCGGGATTCTGGCGGTGAGGCCGCGGTTTTGAAGTCGTGAGCTCGATTCGTTGGTAGGTGGCGTGGACGTAGGCGACGTAGTCGGGCTCGAGTTCGGCGGCGGAGA
>JBOGJI010000026.1:0-24676 GCA_050747865.1 Thermoanaerobaculia bacterium | reverse complement strand
GCGCAGGACACAGCGCTGAGCACCGACCGGCCCGGCCAGCTCTTCAGCGCCCAGGTGGTCGGTCCGGGGGTATGGCAGCTCGAGTCGAGGATCGCACATACCGGCGACGAGGAAGGCGACGACCTTGGCCTCTTCGGTGCCGGGGTTACGTATCTCATGAGCGAGGACCCGCAGCTCGACGCCGCCTTCGACGCCGGGCTGACCGATGCCGCTCCCGATCTGCAGGTCGGCGTCGGTCTCTCGGTCCGCTTCTGAACCGGCGATTGAGCTGGACGGTACGCTGAAGCCAGCAAGTGGAGTACAGTTGGCTCGTCGAGCACGACGACGAGCGCGGGAGATACGCGATGATGGCAAACAGGATGCCCTTCCGGCCGGGGGGGAGTCGACTCGCGCTCCTTCCCTTCATGGTATTGCTCTGGTCGGGCGGCGTCGCGGCGAGCCTGGCGCAGGCACCGCCGCCGCGACCGGAGCCGAAGCAAGAGGGGGAAGCGGAGAAGCGGCCGACCGCCCGACCCCCACGCCGTGTCGAGACCGGTCCGCCGCCTCCCACGCTGGTCATCAGCGCCGACATGTCGTGCCGGCTGGAGCTCGACGGCGAGCCGATCGCCGAGCTGCAGAAAGACGTGGTGCAGCACATTCGCGTGAAGCCGGGGGATCATCTGCTGCAGGCGTTTCCCATCGGCATAGAGGGGCCAACGTGGAAGAGCTCGATCAAGGCTCCGGATACGGGCCAGGTCACCGAGACCGTCGAGCTGGCGAAGCTGGTCGAGGAGTGGAACGAGCAGACCAAGAACCAGGACCGCTTCGAGGTCCGCGACCGTATCGTGATCGATCACGACACCGGCCTCATCTGGGCGCGTAACGTCTCTCCCGAGATGAGCTGGGAGCAGGTGCAGACCTACTGTGCCGGCCGCGAGCTGGACGGGATTCGCGGCTGGCGCATGCCGGTGCTGGACGAGCTGTCGACGCTGCAATTCGAGGATCACGAGTCGCCACGTCAGGAGATGACGGGCGGCGACAGGCGGTGGACCATCCTCGGACCCAGAAACGCCGATACGGAGGTACTGCCCCGATTGATCTACACCGCGTTCGATCACAACTCGGTCGGCGCCCTGTGGATCGACAGCAGCTTGGAACGGACCGCGTGCAGCTTCCTCGGGGGTTTCGGCTGCCAGGTCCAGCGCAAGAAGAAGAGTCAAGCCGCGGTCCTCTGCGTCCGGCCGTTCGAGGCGGCCAGCGCGCCGCAGACAGGGGAGCCCGGTGGCGGGGGGTGAGGGGGTCGGGCTGCCCCGCTCCACGGTCCTGGTCTCCTCCGGTGCCATCGCGCTGATCGGAGTGCTCGCCTTCTTCATCGTCACCTGGAACACCAAGCGCACACAGGCCGCCACGCTGCGAGACGAGATCGCGGCCTTCGACGCGACGCTGGCGGAGAAGCGACAGGAGCTGGATCCGCTGGAGCGCCAGCAACAGACGCTGCAGGGCCAGACCGACCTCTTCGCCCGCGGCAAGATGTGTGTCTTGAATCCCTCATCGGACACGCGCGCAACCATCACCAAGCTGGTCGTCATCTACCTCGACGACGCCGGTGAGTTCCAGACCTTCAGCAATGAAGCCGCCGGAGGGGTGACCTGGCCGATCGCGCCGGGTCACACCGAGATGCTGGGTCACGGACGCAGCGGATGGGACGGCTCGGTGACCTACTTCGCGCTGTGGTATTCGGTCGGGGGCCAGGAGTTCCCACTCGCCGAGGCGTGGCCGCTCGACCCCAAGCATTGCGCCCGACTGCCGCTATGACAGATATCTTTCTCGAGCACGAAAGCCAGAAGCATCCTGTGACCGCGGCGGCGCCGCTGACCGTGGGGTCCGGAGCCGCTTGCGGATTGCGGATCCAGGCCGCCGGAGTCGAGGAGGAGCACGCGATTGTCCGCCTCGACGGAGACCGCGTGGTGTTGCAGTCCAAGGTCCCCGGCGAGGGCGACGCCCGCGTCAACGGCGTCGCGGTGCACGCGGTGTCGCTGCAGAACGGCGACGCGGTCCGCTTCGGCAACGTGGAAGCGACCTTCGAGATGGGCGGCGGCACGGCCAAGCTGCGCCTGCCCGACGCCTCTCACGACCTCGTCCGCGGCGTCAACGCCATCGGCAGGGATCCCGGGACGGGAGTCGTGCTCAACGATGAATCGGTGAGCCGCAAGCACGCCGCGATCTTCATCCTGCCCAGCGGTCAGGTGGTGCTGCGGGACCTGGGCTCCGCCAACGGCACCGCGGTCAAGGGACGGCGCCTGGGCGAGATCGAGCTCGCGGCGGGGGACGAGATCCGCATCGGCGACGCTGTGCTCCACCTGCGGCGGCAAGAGGCCGCGCCCGCTGCCGCGCCGGCGACCGGCATGGCCGGCGCCGCGGCGGCCAAGACCGTCGTCGGAGCCCGCCCGCCGGCCGCCGTGACGCCTGCCGCCAGCGCACCAGCAGGTCCCAAGCTGGAGCTAGAGTTCCAGGGCGCGAAGCGCGTGTTGCACGAAGGAACGGTGCTCATCGGCCGGGCGCCGGACTGCCAGCTGATCATCGACGACGACGCCCTGGTGAGCCGGCATCACGCCGAGCTGCGCATCACCGGGGGGCAGGCGATGCTGCGCGACCTCGGCTCGTCGAACGGCACCCGGATCAACGGCGCGGCGATCTCCGGCGAGCGCCCGCTGCAGGACGGCGACCGCATCGGCATCGGCAAGCAGGAGCTGGTGTTCTCGGCGGACGTTCCGGTGACCCCGTTCGGCCAGACCATGGTGGCGCGGGAGCTTCCGGGAGCCGGCGGGCGCACCATGGTCGCGCCGCATGCGGGGGGCGCCGCGGGACGCGCCGCCGCACCCGGAGGCGCCGGGATCCTGCCGACCGATCGCGAGTCGGCCCTGTTGACGCTGGACCTCGCGAACGACGCCAGCGAGGATCAGGTCCAGAGGCGCTACCGCGAGCTCTATTCCGAGTTCCAGATCCGACTGACGAACGCTCCGACCCAGGACCTCAAGGGGACCTACGAGCGACGCCTCAACGAGCTGCGTGCGGCCGCCGGGATCCTGTTGCCCCGGTCGGCGGCCGGATCCCGGGACCTGCCAGCGCTCGAGCCGATCGCCGCAGGGCCGGAGGCCGGCGCGGCCACGGCGGGGAAGGAGGAGCCCGCGATGGCGGCTGCGCAGGCGCCTGGCGGCTCCGCGGCGTCCGCCGTCCCGCCGGCCGCCGCCGTGGCGGCGGCCGCCAAAAGCGGAGCCGGCAAGAAAAGCCTGCCGCGCTCGACGGTCATCATGGCGGTCGCCAACGTTCTCCTGATCGGCGCCGCAATCTTCTGCGCCCTGGGCGCCATGCGCGCCGGAAAGGTCGCCACCGAGCTGCAGGCGGAGCGGGACACGAAGCAAGAGGATTTCCAGAGAGTGGAGGCGGCGATTCCGGAGACGACTGCGGTGGTGGAATCGCTTTCGCAGACCAAAGGTGCGCTGCTTTCCAACGCCGATCTGAAGATATGCAACCACTCGTCCCGCTCCCTCGAGTGGGTGTGGCTGAACACTGCATGGTTCGACGAGGAGGCCGGCAAGTTCCGCAGCTTCGACACTGCCCTGGATACGAATTACGAGTATCTGATGTACGAGAAGATCGAGCCGGGTGCTACGTTCTCCGGCGGCCAATGGGTCGTGGGCGAGCAGCGAATCTGGCCCGGCCAGGCCATCTTCTTTGCCGCCCTGTTCACCTACGGGGGCCAGGACGTGCTGCTTGCCGGGGCCACGCCCACCCTCGGCGGGAATTGCTTCCCCCTCAACCTCGATCGCTAGCCACACGATCCACCGGGGAAAGCCGGCTGGGCGGCGGTCAACGTTCGGGACGGGGTGGCGCGGCCGGGGCCTCCTTCAGGTAGCGGAAGAGGATGTCCCGCCACGCCGCCTGGATCCCGCCGGACAGCAGCGCGCGGTTGATCGGTTCCCGCAGGGCGCTTCCCTCCGGCAGTGCGATGGCGTAATCCTGCTGCCCGAAGTCCTCGCGTAGCAGCTCCACCCGGCCGCCCATCGTCTGTGCCACCCGGTATTCGAGCAGCGGCTTGTCGTAGAACATGGCGTCCATCGAGCCGCGCGCCACCGCCTCCAGCGCCGCTGCCGGACTGTCGAAATGACGGAAGGGGATGCGGTTCTCGCGCAGCCAGGCCTCGCTCGTCGATCCCTCGAGAGTGGCCACCCTGGCGTTGGTCAGGTCCTCGATGTCGCGAATCGGCCCGCCGAGCTGGCCGACGGTGAGCGCCGAGCTCATGCTCGCGATGAAGGTGCCGATGCCGAAGAGGGCGGTGAGCATCCAGACCACGGTCAGGATGCGCCCGGCGACGCTCCTCGGCGCCTTGTCGCCGTAGCCGACGGTGGTCATAGTGACCGCTGCCCACCAGAAACCGGACCAGATGCCGTTGGGCACGGAGCCGCCGAACTGTTCCGGGTTGACGCGGCGCTCGACCAGCCACATCAGAAACCCCATGAGCAACAGGATGCCTACGAGCACCACCAGAACGCGCAGCACACGCCAGGAGAAAACGGTGGCCGCGGTCGTCTTCCAGGTCTGCTTCTCTACCGGGCGCACGGCGATGCCGAAGCCGGTCGTGTAGAACGGGTGGCTGAAGTCCATGCGGCTCTCGCGCTCGCCGTTGACCGTGATCGCCGCGACGCCGGCATCGACCTCGCCGCGTTGCACGGCCGCGAGGAGGTCGTCCAGGTCCTCTCCGAAGCCGCGGATCTCGTACTCCAGATTCAGCTCCTTGGCCAGCTCGTCCCACAGCTCGATGCTGGCGCCCTTCCAGCGCCCCGCCTCCTCGAAGGCGAACGGCGGCGCGACCTTGGTGCCGATGATGAGCTTGTCGTCGGCCGTCGGGGCCTCCTGGGCGGGCGTCGCCGTCGCTGTCGCGGCGAGGGCCGTGACGAGAGTCAGGAGAAGTGTCGATCGCGTCGGGATCCGCATGGTTACCTCCTCGAGAGCAGGCGGAAGTCGCCCTATCCGTGCATTACGGCAAGTGGTCGACCGAAGGGCCAGTGTGCCGAGCGTTCCGACACGGGCTGCGGGCGCAAGGCGGGCGGGGAGAAGGGGTGCAGGACGGCCTCAGCCGGGACCGAAGCGCGTATATAGTGCATGTGATGTACCGGCTCAGGGTGGTGCTTCCCGATGGGAGCGGCTTCGAGCGGGACGTCGCCGACGGGGAGCTGATCATCGGCCGCGGCGCCGATTGCGATCTGGCGCTGGGCGATCCCTACCTGTCGCGGCGGCATGCGCGCCTGCATGTGACCGGGACCTCTGCCCGGATCGAGGACCTGGGCTCGGCGAACGGCACGCTGGTGAACGGGGTGCGGGTGGAGGGTGCAGTCGAGCTGGCCGACGGCGACGTCATCCGCGTGTCGGAGACGGAGCTGCACGTCCGGCGGCTCCCCGAGCCCCTGCGGCAACCCGCCGTCGCCACGCCGGCCGGCGAGGCGGGCATGACTCTCCTGCGCCCGGTCCGCGAGCTGCTCGCCGATCCGGCGGACGGGGGCGCCGGCACCGAGGCGCCGGACGCCCTGCGCGACTACGCGCGGCGCCTGAGGTTCCTGCACGAGGTGCATCAGGCGCTCGCCGGCTCGATTGAGCTGGATGAGCTGCTGGGGCTGATCCTCGACGGCGTCTTCACGCATCTGCGGCCCGAGGGCGCCGCGGTCCTCCTGCGCGACGACGACGACGGCGACGTCCGCGTCGCCGCCTCGCGGTCGGCGGGCGGCGGCGGCGGCGAGCCGATGGTCTCGCGCACGCTGGTCGACGAGGTGATGGGCAAGCAGCAGGCGGCGATCGCGGTCGACGCGCAGATCGACAGCCGCTTCGCCGAGGCGGCCAGCATCGTCGCCGCGGGAGCCCGCAGCCTGGTCGCCGCCCCGCTGGTCGACGCCGGCGGCTGTCTGGGGATGATCGTGGCCCATTCGCGGCTCAAGGCGCGCACCTTCGACGAGGAGGACATGGAGCTGCTCGCCTCGCTGGCCGGCGCCGCGGCGCTGCGCGTCCGCAACGTCGCCTTGGCCGCGGCGGCGGTCGAGCGCGAGCGCCTGGAAGCCGAGCTCAAGCTGGCGCGGCGGCTGCAGGAATCGATCCTGCCCAAGGAGATCCCCTTGGTTGCCGGCTACGAGCTCTATGGCGGCAACATCCCCTCCCGCGTGGTCTCCGGCGACTACTACCAGGTGACGCTGCGCCGCGACGGCGGCGAGATCGTGCTGGGGCTGGCGGACGTGTGCGGCAAGGGCATGGGGGCGTCGCTGATCGCGGCGACGCTGGAGGCGGTGTGGTCGCTGGTGATCGCCGAGGGCTGCGGGCCGGCGGAGGTCTTCACGCGCGCCAATCAGTTCCTCTACCGTCGCACGCCGCCCGACAAGTTCGCGACCGCCTTCCTGGCCGTCGTCGACGTCGAAAGCGGCGTCCTGCGCTGCGTCAACGGGGCCCACAACCCGCCGCTGCTGGTCCGCGCCAGCGGCGAATACGAGGAGCTCCCGGCGACCGGGTTCGCGCTGGCCATGATCCAGGACTCCGAATACGAAGAGACCGAGATTGCGCTCGCTCCCGGCGACCTGCTGATCTGCTACACGGACGGCATCGTGGAGGCGGCGAACCCGGCCGACGAGCAGTTCGGCGAGGACCGGCTGGTGGAGGTCTGCCTCGCCGGCGCCGGGGGCGGCCTCGAGGCCCTCGAAGCGTCGCTGCAACGCGCCATGGCGGAGTTCACCCAGGGCGTCCCCTACGCCGACGACCGCACGCTCGTCCTCCTGCGCCGCTCCGCGACCTGAACCGGCCGCTTCAGTACACTCCGCCCGTCGTGTCGCGCCAGGACGTCTTTCCCGATCTGCGCGCCTTTCTGGCCGAGCTCAAGCGCCGCGGTGAGCTGGTCGAGGTCCAGGCGCCCGCGGATCCGCGGCTGGAGATCCCCGAGATCCACCGAAGGGTCATCGCCGCCGGCGGGCCGGCGCTGCTCTTCCGCCGGCCCGAGGGTGCGGCGTTCCCCCTCGTCACCAACCTCTTCGGCGCCGCCGAGCGGGCCCGTCTGGCGTTCGGGGAGCGCCCCTTTCAGCTGATCCGCAGGCTCGCCGACGCGGCCACCGAGCTCCTGCCTCCGACCCCCGCCAAGCTCTGGGGGGCGCGAGACCTCCTGGGGGCGGCAATGCGCGTCGGGCTGAAGCGCCGTGGCGGCGGGCCGGTGCGCGAGGTGGAGAGCCGCGAGGTGGACCTCGGCCGCCTGCCGGCGACGACGAGCTGGCCCGAAGACGGCGGCCCGTTCCTCACCCTCCCTCTCGTCTACACCGAACACCCCGACGGTACGGGTCACAATCTCGGCATCTACCGCATGCAGGTGCACGGCGAGCGGACCCTCGGCATGCATTGGCAGATCGGCAAGGGTGGGGGGTTCCACTATGCCGTGGCGGAGGCGCGCCGTGAGGCGCTGCCGGCGACTGTCTTCCTCGGCGGTCCGCCGGCGCTCACCCTGGCGGCGGTGGCGCCGCTGCCCGAAAACGTGCCCGAGCTGCTGCTGGCTTCGTTGATCGCCGGCGACAGGCTGGCGGTCTGCGACGGCCCCGGCCCCCACCCCCTGATCGCCGAGGCGGAGATCGCGCTCACCGGCAGGGTGCCGCCGGACCTGCGCCGGCCGGAGGGCCCGTTCGGCGACCACTACGGCTACTACTCCCTGCGGCACGACTACCCGGTGTTCGAGGTGGAGTGGATGGGACACCGGCGCGACGCCATCTTCCCCGCGACCGTGGTGGGCAAGCCGCGGCAGGAGGACTTCTACATCGGCGACCTGCTGCAGGACCTGCTCTCCCCCCTGTTCCCGCTGGTGATGCCGGGCGTCGAGGCGATCTGGGCGTACGGCGAGACCGGCTACCACTCCCTGGCCGGGGCGGTGGTGCGGGAGCGCTACCGGCGGGAGGCGATGATGAGCGCCTTCCGCATCCTCGGCGAGGGGCAGCTGTCGCTGACCAAATTCCTGCTCGCCACCGACAGCCCGGTGGACCTCAGGGACTTCCCGGCGACCCTGCAGCACGTTCTCGAGCGCACGCGGCCGGAGACCGACCTCCTCGTGCTCGCCAACCTGTCGATGGACACCCTGGACTACACCGGGCCGACGGTGAACGAGGGATCGAAGGGCGTGTGGCTGGGACTCGGGCCTCCGATACGCGACTTGCCGCGGGAGTTCCATGGCGAGCCGCCCTCCGCGGTGACCGACGTGTGGGTCTTCTGTCCTGGCTGTCTCGTCCTCGGCGGCCCGTCCCGCCGCGACGACCCCGACGCCGGCGAGCGGCTGGCCGGTCACCCGGCGTTCGCCGCCTGGCCGCTGCTGGTCTTGAGCGACGAGCCGGCTCGCGCCTGCCGCTCGGCGATCAACTTCCTATGGACCACGTTCACCCGCTTCGAGCCGGCCGCCGACCTGCACGCCGCGGCCAAGCGCCTGCTGCGCAACCACGTGAGCTTCGTGCCCCCGGTGCTGATCGACGCCCGCCTCAAACCGGGCTTCCCCGGCGAGCTCTTCTGCGACGACGCTACGGCCGACAAGGTGTCGCGGCGCTGGACGGAGTACTTCCCCGACGGCGGCGTCGAGATGGGTGACTCCGCCGCCGCCCATCTCGATCCCGTGTAGCGGCCGAGCTCGTCTCGGCCGCCCGCTTCCGAAGCCAGGTCAACCGTAGACCTGCAGGAATCGCTCGAGCTGCTCGTTGTTGCCGATCATCAGCAACTCGCCGCCCGCCTCCAGCCTCTGCGAAACTCTGGGGTTCGTCACCTCTCCTGCCGGCGATCGGAGGGCGAGCACGTTGAGCCCGGTCCGGGCGCCGATTCCGCTTTCCGCCAGGGTCTTGCCGACGAGGCTCGGCGGCAGGGCGATCTGGTGGAGGTCCACCCCCTCTCCCAGCACGACCAGCTCGCGGTCGAGCAGGATCGACAGGATCGACTCGACGCCGAGATCGGCGTAGCTCAGCACCAGGTCGGCGCCGGCGCGCCGGATGGCGTCCACGTTGCGGTCGTGGGTGATTCGACTGACGATGCGCAGCGCCGGAGTGAGGCGGCGGCAGTAGACCGTCAGGTAGATGTTCATCGCGTCGTCGTTGGTGGTGAGCAGCACCGACGGCGCAGCCAGGATGCCGGCCTCCTCGAGCAGCCTGCGGTCGGCCGCATCGCCGATGAAGAGGCGATCGGGAAGGTCTCCGATCCGGCTCCTGAGCCATTCCTGCTTCTCGATCATGTGCACAGTCAGCCCCTTGGCCTTGAGCGCGCGGGTCGCCGACCGCCCCACCTTGCCGCCGCCCAGCACCAGCACGGGGTTCCAGTTGGTGTCGTAGATGACAAGCAGCTCGTTGAGCGTCTCGATCTGTTTCCGCGTGCCCACCACCACGGGCAGGCAGTGCTCGGTGAGGATCGCGTCGGGCTGGGGGGGATGGAGCCGAGCCTCCCGCCAGATCCCGATCACATTCAGCCCCGTGGTCTCGCGCAGCCGGATCTGGCGCAGGTCCTTGCCGATGAACGGTGTGCCGTGGACCGGGAACTCCGCAATGAGCAGGTCGCCGAAGGAGCCGACGATGTGGGCCTCTGCGTGGCCGGCGTTGACCCGCCCCGCCAGGTGCTCCCCCAGGCGCTTCTTGAGCGCCAGCACGTGGGCCGCCCCGGCCAGCTCCAGCAGGTCGATGGACTCCTCGAGGGCGGCGGTAGCCGCCACCGGCGTCTCGGGCGCCACTTCGCGGACGGTGAGGACAATGTTCGTGTTGGTGGTGTCCTCCGCGTTTGCCACCACCAGCCGGGCCCGGTCTGCGCGCAACCGCTCGTAGGTCTCCCGTGCGTCGAGCTCACCGGTGACCACTCGGACACCTTCGGCGCTCATCTCCGCTGCCCGAACTGGGTCGGGCTCGAGAACAAAGCAAGGGACGCCGCGCAGCGCCAGCTTCGCCATGAGACCCGGTGCAATGCTGTCCCAGGTCGTGAGGATGACGTGCCCCGCCGTCTCCGGCGGCAACGCCCGCGGCGCCCGCTGCCGGATCCGGGCTTCAAGCCACGGGGCGTAGAAGTAGCGGATGAAGACGTACGGCAGGACGACGAGCAGCAGGATGATCCCGGAGACCAGCACGACGGTGCTGAACGCCCGCCCGAGGTCGGTCTCGAAGGTGATGTCCCCGTAGCCCAGGGTCGTCATGGTGACCAGAGTCCAGTAGATCCCGGAGATCCAGGAGTGCCGTTGTCCCTCGACGTTCCACATGATGAGGTGGAAGAGCACCGTGTAGAGGGCGATCACGGCCACCAGGAACGCGAGGTACTTGAGGAGCGCGCGGACGTTGCGCCGCATCTGGTCCTCGGGCACCAGGGCGGCCATGAGGGTGCTGGGCAGGAACTTCATCGGCGGTGCTACCATCCATAGCATATGTACCGGCTCGCGTTTCGAGTCGCTCTAGCCTGGGTCGTCGCCTGCGGCGTGG
This sequence comes from Thermoanaerobaculia bacterium, assembly GCA_050747865.1. Taxonomy (GTDB): domain Bacteria; phylum Acidobacteriota; class Thermoanaerobaculia; order Multivoradales; family JAHEKO01; genus JBOGJI01. The sequence continues at coordinate 14,198 of JBOGJI010000026.1, read as the reverse complement.
TTTCCCCATCGCTGTCGGCAACGCAGGTTGGCGAAGGCTCGCAGCGCGACCCCCGCCAGCCTCTGATCTCCGGGCTCCCGGTCGCCGCCGGCCTGGCCGCCGTGCGGGCCGGCTCCTCACCGTCCCCGGAGCAGGGTGCCAGGGCTCTGGCGTTCGCCGGCGCGCCCGCGTTGCCGCTGCTGACGGCTGTGGTTGCGGTGGCCGAGCGGTGTGACGTCGTCGCGCGTCTGCTCCTGGAGTCGCCGCATCCACAGCGGGGTCCACCGCCTCCTCCTGCCTGAGCACCAGTCGCTGACCATCGACGAATCGCAGCTCCTGGCAAACAGGAGAAGGAGGCAGGTGTGGAATTCGATGTGGGCGTCATCGTCGGTCTCGCGCTCTTGGTCGCGTTCTTTGCCATCATCGTCTGGGCAGAGGTGCACTCTCGGCGCCGCCGACGGCAGCCTGACAGGGAAGACGACGTAGGACCTTGATGACCGGCGAACCCACGGCGACGGCCTGGCTGCTGCTGGGCATGGGCTTGCTCATGGCGCTCAGCGTGGTGCTGAGTCGCGTCTCCGCGCGCTTCGGCCTGCCCGTGTTTCTGCTCTTCCTGGCCCTCGGCATGGCGGCCGGCTCGGAGGGGATCGGCGGTATCGAGTTCGAGGACTACGGGCTGGCCTTCCGCCTCGGCACCGTCGGCCTGACGCTGATCCTCTTCGACGGCGGCCTCAATACCCGGCTGGCGAGGATTCGGCGGGCCCTGGCGCCCGCCACCATCCTCGCCACCATCGGTGTGCTGGCCACCGCCGGGCTCATGGCCCTGGGCGCACGCCTGCTGGGGCTTTCTTGGCCGGAGGCCTTGCTGGTCGGCGCCGTCGTCGCGTCCACCGACGCGGCGACGGTCTTCTCCGTCCTGCGCGGCAGCGGGCTCCACCTCCGCCGTCGTGTCGGCACGACCCTGGAGCTGGAATCCGGCCTCAACGATCCCGTTGCCATTGTCCTCACGGTCGCCCTGACGGAGGGCTTGGCGCAGGACAGGCCCTTCGGATTGAGTCTGCTCTGGCAGATTCCGCTGCAGCTCGCCATCGGGCTCGCGATCGGACTGGCGCTGGGGTGGATCGCCCGCATCCTCCTACGCCGAATCGAGCTCGATGCCGGAGGCCTCTATGCCGCCTTTACTGTCGGGCTGGCATTGCTGGCCTTCGCGCTTCCGACGCTCCTGTTCGGTAGCGGTTTCCTGGCCGTCTATGTGGCGGCGATATTCCTCGGCGCGGGGCGGCTGCCGTACCAGACGGGATTGGTGCGATTCCACGACGCGGCCGCCTGGATCAGCCAGGTCGCAATGTTCCTGATCCTCGGGCTCCTGGTCTTTCCCTCCCAGCTCGGCGAGGTCGCCTGGGTCGGCCTGGGGCTCGGCGGCCTCCTCGCCTTCGTCGCGCGACCGCTGGCGGTCGCCGTCTGCCTAGCGCCGTTCCGCTTCCCCGCCTCCGAGGTCGCGTATCTCGGCTGGGTCGGGTTGCGCGGTGCCGTGCCCATTATCCTCGCCACCTTTCCGGTGATGGCGGGGATCACGGCCGCCGAGCGTCTGTTCCACCTGGTCTTCTTCATCGTGGTGGTCAACGCGCTGATCCCCGGCGCCACCGTGCCCTGGGTGACACGCTGGTTGGGCCTGAAGGAGCATGCGCCACCTCCACCACGGGCCGTCGTCGAGATCGTGTCCCACGGGCTCCTGGAGGGTGACATCGTGACCTACACCATCGCACCGGCTCTCGCCGCCTGCGGCGCTCGGGTCGCCGACATCCCGTTCCCCGAGGGTACGACGCTGATGTTGATCGTGCGCGACAAAGAGCTCGTGGCGCCCCGAGGCGGTACCGTGCTGCGGGCGGGGGACCACGTCTACGTATTCTGCAAGCCGCGGGATCGCCGTCTGGTCCAGCTCCTCTTCGGCGAAGAGGACGAGGCCGGCTCGTGACGTTCGCTGCCCCGGAGGCAGCGCGAGGAGGTCGCCAACGGCCAAGACAAGCTCGGCCGTTACAATCTCGGAATGGACTTGGAACTGCAGGATCGAGTGGCGGTGGTTACCGGAGCGTCGCGCGGCCTGGGCCGCGCGATCGCGCTCGAGCTCGCCCGCGAGGGGTGCCGGCTGGTCGTCTGTGCCCGAGGTGAAGAGGAGTTGGAGGAGGCAGCGGAAGCGCTGCGCGGCGCGGGGGCCAAGGTGCTCGCGCTGCCGCTGGACATCACCGAGAGAGGCGCAGCGGAGCGCCTGGCGAACGCCGCGACCGAGCACTTCGGCCGCATCGACATCCTGGTCAACAACGTCGGCGGAGCCCCGTCGGGTCCCTTCGCCGAGCGCAGCGATGAGGACTGGGAGCAGGGGGTGGAGCTCGACCTGCTCGCCCACGTACGGATGACGCGGGCGGCCCTGGCGGGCATGGGGGAAGGGAGCTCGATCCTCTTCGTCGCCTCGATCTTCGGCCGCGAATCGGGCGGTGCCGGTCGCTCGATCTACACCTCGACCAAGGCCGCGGTGATCGGCCTGGCCAAGACCCTGGCCCTGGAGCTCGCTCCGCGCGGCATCCGTGTCAACTCGCTGGCGCCCGGCTCGATCCGCTTTCCGGGCGGCGGCTGGGACCGGCGGGCCCTGGCCGATCCGGAGGGGATCGCCGAGTTCGTGCGGCGAGAGATCCCCATGGGCCGCTTCGGCAAGCCGGAGGAGGTCGCCGACGTCGCCGTCTTCCTGGTCTCCCCGCGGGCGAGCTGGGTGACCGGCGCCTGCGTCACCGTCGACGGCGGCCAGAGCCGCTCCCTGATCTGAGACGAACGCCGGAAGGTCGCCACGGCGTCCGCTTGACAAGGCATAGAGATCGTGCGACTATTTATGCATGAGAACGACGCTTGACCTCGATCCTGCGCTGCTCGCTGAGGCGCAGCGAGTCAGTGGTGCGGCGACCAAGACCGCCACCGTCGAACTGGGTCTGGAGGCGCTCGTTCAGCGGGCCGCGCAACGTCGGCTAGCGCAGCTTCGGGGAGCGGTTCCCGCCGCCAAGGCCCCGCGACGGCGGCGTACCGACGAAGCACGGCGAGCCAACGGGTGATTCTCGTTGACACCTCTGTCTGGATCGACCATTTTCGCGCTGAGGGCCGGGCGGAAGCGCTAACGGGACTGCTCGAGGCCGAGGAGGTCGTGCTCCACCCATGGGTGATGGGAGAGCTGGCACTGGGTCACCTCGGCCGTGCTCGGGGTCAGATCCTTTCCGACGTACGCTTGCTGCCAACGGTAGAGCCGGTCCCGGATGACGAGGTCCTGTCGATGATCGAAGCCCGCCGGCTCTGGGGCACCGTGCTCGGGTGGGTCGATGCGGGCCTGTTGGCCGCAGCGTTGGCCGCCGGGGTGTCTCTGTGGACCCTCGACGGCCCGCTGGGGCGAGCGGCCGAGCTCTGCGAGATCCGATTCCCCGCCGACGGGTAGCCCCAGGCCACTTCCTGCTCGTGGTCAACCGCGCGTATGGGGCGACCGCCCTCCGTGGCGGCCGCGGTGCGTGCGGCGATGCAGCGCTTCCGCGGCAGGCCGCGGTCGGCCGGCACGGAGACCGGCCGCTTCAGGTCTACTGGAATTGAGTGAGGGTGACGTCCAGCGTGCGGGCGTGGCGTGGGCTGCCCTGCCACTGGAAGAGGATGGGCGTCTGGTAGCGGCCCTGCACCACCTGGCTGCGACCGGTGGCTTCGTCGCGGGTCACCAGCAGGCTCACCGTGCGCTTGGTGCGCAACATGCGCGAGGCCGGGATCGCGGCCGCTCGCGCCACCCACCGCTCGACGATGGTCTCCGACAGGCCCAAGAGGTCGATCAGCTCGTTGACCACCTGGATGAAGTCGTATTTGGCGTAGTTCCAGGCCTTGGCGGGCACGGCGCCGAGATCCGCCAGCGCGTGCCGCCCTACGTCGGCGGCGAAGTAGAGGGGATTGCGCAGCACCTCGGCGAGGTCGTAGTGCATGAGCAGGGTCTCGTACTCGTTGACCGTCAGCCCGGCGCCCTTCTCCTCGGGGGCGAGGCTGATCGCGATCTGTCCGCGCTCGACTCCCTGTTCCGCCACGAACTCGGCGAGCTGCTCGGCGAAGCCGCTGCTCTCGTCCTTGAGGTTCACCGAGTCCACCTGATGATGGGAGACCGGCACGTCTAGGCGCAGGCGCGCCACCTCCTGCTCGCCGCTGAACCCCATCACCGTGGCCCGCCGCGTCCGCTGCTGCTCGCCGTTCCGGCCGTCGAGGTCGACGAAGTAGACCGGCCGCTCCTCCCGGTTGTCGCAGGTCAGGCAGTTGTGCAGCCCGGAGCCGATGTAGGTGAGGTGGGAGTCGGCGTTGCGGGGCTCGACGCGGCGTTCCGCCTCGGACAGCTCGTGCCGCTCCTCCATGCGGTCGTGGCGGTAGCCGGCCCCGGGCGGGAAGAGGTGCCCGAAGAGGGAGAAGAGCCGGTCGAGCGCTCCCCGGTCATGGGCCAGACGCGACGCCAGGGTGTCGTCCACGAAGCCGGCGGTGGTGTGGTACGAGCAGTAGAGCGCCCGCGCGTACCAGCGCAGCAGCCCGTCGGTCTCCTGCACGGCCCGTCGGCGGACGTCGATCAGGTCCAGCCGCGCGGCCGGGGAGAGCTCGATCGTGAGCTCCAGCGGTCGGCCGGTCATGAGGGCGGAACGTTACGGCGAATGGAGGGTCGTGTCAAAGCGGTGACGCCGGCCTTCATTCCCCCTCCAGGTAGGTGTAGCCCGCCAGGCCCTCCTCGTAGAGCTTCATGAGCTGGCTGGATTCCTTGAGGCTCATCGTTCCCTGGCGGGCGGCGCGCTCCACCGAGCGGCGCACCCTGCGGACCAGGTCCTCGGGGTCGTACTGGACGTAGCGCAGGACCTCGGTCACAGTGTCGCCCTTGATCAGCTCCTCGATCTCGTAGCCGCCGTCGGAGTCGAGCGACACGTTGATCGCGTGGGTGTCGCCGAACAGGTTGTGCAGGTCGCCCAGGATCTCCTGGTAGGCGCCGACCAGGAAGGCGGCGAAATAGTAGGGCTCGCCGGTGAACTCGTGGACCTCGAGCAGCCGCTTGTCCTCGCGGCGGTCGATGAAGCGATCGATGCAGCCGTCGGAGTCGCAGGTGATGTCGGTGAGCACGGCCTGGCGCGTCGGCGGCTCGTCCAGGCGATGGATCGGCAGGACCGGGAAGAGCTGCTCGATGGCCCAGGAGTCGGGCAGCGACTGGAAGACCGAAAAATTGAGGAAGTAGGCGTCCGCCAGCTCCTCGGCCAGCCCGACGAGCTCGTCCGGCACCTCGTCGACGCGGCGAAGGATCTGCAGGATGCGCAGGCAGATCGACGAGAACAGCTCCTCGGCGAGGCCGCGCTGAGCGAGGCTCAGGTGCCCGAGGGTGAACAGGCTCAAGCAGGCGTCCCGGTGGTCGCGGGCGTCGTGGTAGATCTCCAGGAAGTTGTCCTCGTCCAGATCCTGGTGGCACTCGAACAGCCCGCGCAACGACGGCGCGGAGCCCACCGGCGGCTTCACGGGCAGCTCGCCGACGCGGAACTCCTTGACGCCCAGCACGCCCATGACCAGCGCCGCGTGGTGTGCCACCAGCGCCCGCCCCGATTCGCTGATTAGCGTCGGGTGCGCCACCCCGGAGAGGTCGCAGACCTCCATCACCACGGCGACGACGTCGTTGGCGTACTCCTGCAATGTGTAGTTGATCGACGACACCGAGTCACTCTGCGAGCCGTCGTAGTCGACCCCCAGGCCGCCGCCGACGTCCAGGTAGCCCAGCGGCGCGCCCATGGCCTTCAAGTCGACGTAGATCCGCGCCGCCTCGTTCAACGCCTCCTTGATCGCCCGGATGGAGGAGACCTGGCTGCCGAGATGGAAGTGCAGCAGCTGCAGGCGGTCGAGCAGCCCGTGCGCCTCGAGGAAATGGAAGGCCTCGACCAGCCTCCTGCCGGAGAGGCCGAACTTGGAGCGGTCGCCAGCGGAGGCCTGCCAGTGCCCGGCGCCGCGCGTCGCCAGGCGCGCCCGCACGCCTATGGTCGGCGCCACGCCGGTGCGCTCGGCGACGCGCGTGATCAGGGCCAGCTCGGAGAACTTCTCGACGACGATGAAGACCTTGGGGCCGAGCCGCGAGGCGAGCAGCGCAGTCTCCACGTACTCCTCGTCCTTGTACCCGTTGCAGACGATGACCGCCTGCGGGTCGTCGAGCATGGCCATGACCGCCAGCAGCTCCGGCTTGGAGCCCGCCTCGAGGCCGAAGTTCCAGCGCCGGCCGGCGGCGAGCAGCGTCTCCACCACGTAGCGATCCTGGTTGACCTTGATCGGATAGACGCCGCGATAGCCGGCGCCGTAGCCGTACTCCTCGATCGCCTGCGCGAAGGCGGTGTGTAGCTCGTCGAGCCTGGCCTTCAGCAGATCGGAGAAGCGAATCAGGATGGGCAGCCCGATGCCGCGCTCCTGCAGCTCGTCGACCAGCGCCTTCAGATCGATCCCGGGCGTCCCCGGGCCGCCCGGCTGGACCACCAGGTGCCCGCGCTCGTTGATCGAGACGTAGTCGTTCCCCCAGCCGTCGATCTGATACGTCTCGACGGCGTCCGCCAGCGTCCAGTCAGCGGCAGCGGGTCGGGGCTCTGTCATCTGGAGTGGATTCGTCACCTGCGGGTGGCACGGCAGACTCTACCACGCTCGCCTGCTCAGAGCCCAAGAGCAGACCTGCCTCCATCTTGCATCTTGCATGCCCGGCACCTCCTCCTCCCTGCTAGGATCTGGGGTGATCGGGAGATCGCGTATGGATTCGTCCGCACTCGTCACACAACGTCGTCCCACTGTCGGGGTCCAGGTCGGATCGGTGCAGGTGGGTGGGGGGGCGCCGGTGGTGGTGCAGTCGATGACGTCGACGGATACGGCGGACGTCGCGGCGACGGTGCGGCAGTGCCTGGAGCTGGCGGAGGCGGGGTCGGAGCTGGTGCGGGTGACGGTGAATCTGCCCGAGGCGGCGGCCGCGGTGCCCGAGATCAAGCGGCGGTTGCTGGCGGCGGGGTGCGAGGCGCCGCTGATCGGGGACTTCCACTACAACGGGCATACGTTGTTGACGCAGTTCCCCGAGTGCGCGGCGGCGCTCGACAAGTACCGGATCAATCCGGGGAACGTGGGCTTCGGGAAGCGCCGCGGCGAGCAGTTCGCCACCATCTGCGGCATCGCCCGCGACCTCGGGAAGCCCGTGCGCATCGGCGTCAACGCCGGCTCGCTGGATCAGGACCTGGTGATGGCGCGCATGCAGGAGAACACCGACCACGACCTGGGCAAGAGCGCGCAGCAGATCTACGACGAGTGTATGGTCGAGTCGGCCCTGCGCTCGACCGAGATGGCGCTGGAGCACGGCATGCGCGAGGACCAGATCATCCTGTCGGCGAAGACGTCGCGGCCGGCCGATCTCGTCTGGGTCTACCGGGCGCTGGCCAAGCAAACGCGCCAGCCGCTGCACCTGGGGCTGACCGAGGCGGGCATGGGCATGAAGGGCGTCATCTGGTCGTCCAGCGCCATGGGCCTGCTGCTCGCCGACGGCATCGGCGACACCATCCGCATCTCGCTCACCCCGCGCCCCGGCGGCGACCGCCGCGAGGAGGTCTATGCCTGCCGCGAGCTGCTGCAGGCGCTGGGGATCCGTCAGTTCGCGCCCTCGATCACCGCCTGTCCCGGCTGCGGCCGCACCACCTCGACGACCTTCCAGGAGCTGGCCGAGCGCATCGAGGAGTGGACCCGCCGGCGCATGCGCGAGTGGAAGGAGGAGTACGAGGGGGTCGAGACCCTGACCCTGGCGGTGATGGGCTGCGTGGTCAATGGGCCGGGCGAGTCGAAGGCGGCCGACATCGGCATCAGCCTGCCGGGCACCGGCGAGGCGCCGCGCTGTCCGGTCTATGTCGATGGCGAGCAGTTCACCACCCTGGAGGGGTCGTACGAGGAGCTCGCCGCCCGCTTCCAGCGCATCGTCGAGGACTACGTGGCGACGAAGTTCCCGCGGCGCGGGGCATCCGCCGTCGCTCCCGACGCGGTGCCCGATCCCGCGGTCGCGCCGGCCTAGCCCATGGTGCTCATCCCGCTACGGCATCTTGCGGCGATCGCCCGTCATCTCGGGCCGTTCTCGCTCCTCGCGTCCTCGACGTACTACCAGTACGACTGCGGCGCTCGTCGCTGCGAGCGGCCCGGTCTGACGGGCGCTTACCACAATCTGCTCGCAGCGGTATGAACACCATGGGCTGCCCGTGAGCGTCCCCTCCGAGGTCTATCGCGACGCCCTGCGCCATTTCCCCGCGGGGGTGACAATCGTCACCGTCAAAGCGGGGGAGCGCGTCCATGGCCTGACGGTCTCCGCCTTCGCCTCGGTGTCGCCGGATCCCCCGCTCATCAGCATCATGATCGACCAGCGGCACACCGCCTGGGAGCTGTTCGAGACCGAGGGGGCGGTGTTCGCGGTCAGCATCCTCGGCGAGGAACAGGTCGAGCTGTCGAACCGCTTCGCCTGGGTCAAGGACGAGGACCGCTTCCTCGACGGCCGCTGGGAGACGGCGGCGACCGGCGCTCCCGTGCTCGCCGACGCCGTCGCCTGGCTGGACTGCACGCTGTTCACCCGCGCCCGCGCCGGCACCCACTCCATCTACGTCGGCGAGGTCCAGGCGTCGCGGGTGCCGCGGCCCGAGGCTCCGCCGCTGGTCTACTGGAACCGCGGCTACCGCCGCCTGGACCTGAGCGGGTCATGACCTCTCCCGCCACGCCTCCGCCGCCGCCCGGCCGCGCTCCTCGCTGACCCGGAACAGCCCCACGAGGCTGGCGAGGAAGAACATCGCGATCACCACTACCGCCTGCCGCTGCGAGCCGGTCAACGAGGAGATGAGGCCGAAGGCCAGCGGCCCGACGGCGCCGGCGATCTGCCCGGCCATGCTCCAGAAGCCGAAGAACTCGCCGCTCTTCTCCGGCGGCGACAGCAGCCCGACCACGGCGCGCACGGTCGACTGCAGGGAGCCGATGCCGAGACCGGCGACCAGCGCCACGATCCAGTAGGCGCCTTGGGTCGTCACCGTGGCGGCGCTCAGACAGACGCCGAACCACAGCAGCAGCGTCAGCGCGATGGTGCGCTTGCCGCCCAGCCAGTCCTGCAAGAAGCCGCAGCCCAGGGCTCCAGCCGCCGAGGTGAGCTGCAGGGCGATGAAGAGCAGAATCAGCTCCTCGGGGCTGAAGCCGATCGTGCGCTCCGCGTAGACCGCGGAGAAGGCGATGACCGCGCTCAATCCGGAGGCGGCGAGCAGGGCGACGCCGAGGAACCGGGTCAGCTCGGAGAAGTGGCGCAGCGAATGGCCGGTGGTGCGGATGCGCAGGTAGGCGCTGCGCACGGCACCGCCGACGCCGCCGAGGGGGCGCCGGCTGGCCCGCTCGCGGAGTAGCACGAAGGTCGGGATCCCGGCGATCAGGAAGAACAGCCCGGTGACCACCCAGGTCAGGCGCAGCCCCTGCAGGTTGTCGGCCTCGAAGCCGCCGGCCAGCAGCGGACGCACCAGCATCAGGCAAGCCAGGCCGCCGAAGTAGCCGAGCCCCCAGCCCAGCCCGGAGATCCGGCCCATGGTGCGAGGCGTCGCGATCTCGGGCAGGAAGGCAGAGATGAGCCCGCCGCCGAGGGCGAAGCCGACGTCGGCGATGATGAACAGGATCAACCCGAGGACGACCGCGCCCGGCCGCACCCACCACAGCGCCAGGGTTCCCGCGACGCAGATCAGATAGGTGGCGAAGAGAAACGCCTTCTTGCGCCCGCTGGCGTCGGCCGCCGCGCCGACGGCCGGAGCCAGCAGCACCACGAGGAGATTCGACACCGCGAGCCCGACGCCCCAGAGCAGATCGGCGCGATCTCCGGGCGCCACCAGCTTCGTGAAGTAGACGCTGTAGGCGACAGTGACGATCAGCGTCGTGAAGCTCGAGTTGGCGAAGTCGAACATCGCCCAGCCGAAGATCTCCCGCTTGCGCACGGGAGGCGCGACCGGCGCAGCGGTGAGTTGCGGCGGCTCCATGGGGTGGCGCGGATTATAGAGATCGGCCTTTCTTCTACAATGACTTCATGGGCTCCGCCGACCACATCGTCATCACTGGCGGCACCGGTCTGATCGGCAGCGCTCTGGCCGCGGGGCTGGTCGCCGACGGCAGACGCTGCATCGTGCTCTCCCGCCGCGCGGACGCCACCGTCCCGGCAGGCGTCCGCGCGGGGGTGTGGGACGCCCGGTCTCCTGGCCCCTGGATGGAGGCGCTCGACGGAGCCGCCGCCGTCGTCCACCTGGCGGGCGAGAACCTCGCCTCGGGCCGCTGGACGGCGGCCCGCAAGCGCCGGCTCTGGAGCAGCCGCGTCGACTCCACCCGGCTCCTGACCGAGGCGATCCGAGGGCTAGACCGCCCCCCTTCCGTCTTCGCCCAGAGCTCGGGAGTGAGCTACTACGGTCCCCGTGCGGAAGGGGAGGTCGTGGACGAGGGCTCCGAACCCGGCGGTGATTTCCTGAGCCGTCTGGCGATGGCCTGGGAGGAGGCTTCACGCCCCGTCGAGGCCCTGGGTGTCCGGCGGGTCATCCTGCGCACGGCGGTGGTCCTGGCCCGCGAAGGCGGCGCCCTGCCGCGCATGCTCCTCCCGTTCCGCCTCGGTCTCGGCGTGGTGCTGGGCTCCGGCCGCCAGGCGTTCCCCTGGATCCACCTGCACGACCAGGTCGAGGCGATCCGCTTCCTCCTCGCCAACCCGGAAGCGAGCGGTCCCCACAACCTCGCCGCTCCCGGGTTCGTCGACAACCGTACGTTCAGCAAGACCCTGGCGCGCACCCTCCACCGGCCTTGTTGGTTCCGGGCCCCTGCACCTCTACTGCGTGTCGCGCTCGGAGAGCTGGCGGATTCGCTGCTCCAGGGTCAGCACGTCCAGCCACGCCGCCTCACCGATCTGGGCTTCGAGTTCCGGTTTCCTCACCTCGAGGCCGCCCTCCGGGATCTCCTCGCCTAGCTGTTCTTGAGACGGTAAGCTGCGTGAGTCCATGAACCATAGCGAGATCGTGAGCTTCCTGTGGGGTGTCGCGGATTTGATCCGCGACACCTTCAAGCGGGGGCGGCCTCTGCGGCTCAACTTCCAGGCGAGCCCCGAGCGTATCGCCCGGCTGGAGGAGGAGAGGGGCTTCCAGGCGCTCGTGCAGTCCAGGAAGAAGGGCGCCGCCGGCGCCAAGGAGGAGGTCGAGGGGCGGGCCCGCCAGGAGGCGATCCGGGATCTCCTCCGGTCGCTCCCCGGCGACCTCTTCGACGACCGCGAGGCGTTCGAGCGCGTGCTGGACGCCGCCGCCGAGAAGGCCGGTCTGAAGCTCCCGGCCCCGGCCCGCAAGGCCATCCTCGCCGCCCTCTCCGAGCGCGACGAGTCCGCCGAGATCTGCCGCGACGATGACGGCCACCCCGAGCCCGACCCGGAGCCGCGCGACACCGAGAGCGTGCCGCTCCCGGCGGGCGACGACCCCGACGACGAGGAGGGCGTGCCGGCCAGTGTCCGCGCCTTCTTCGAGCGCGAGGTCGAGCCCCACGTCCCCGACGCCTGGATCGACACCCGCAAGCGCGACTCGCGGGACGGCCGCGTCGGCCACGTCGGCTACGAGATCAACTTCAACCGCTACTTCTACCGCTACACCCCACCCCGCCCCCTCGAAGAGATCGCGGCCGACATCCGCACCATCGAGAAGGACATCGTCGTCATGCTCCGCGAGGTGGCCGGCTGATGCCGCGTAGCCGAACCGCGCGCGGGAGCCGCAGGCGAGGCCGGACGACGACCCGTCGCGAGTGGATCGGCGGCCGGCTGACGCTGCCGTTCTTCGTCACCGATCGGGACGAGCCCTACCGTCCCGAGCTCGTGGTCTGGTTCGAGGTCCCACCGGGACTCGTCGTCGGTCAGGATCTGGTGGCTCCGGAGGATGTTCCCGGAGCGGCCGTGCGGGCGCTGCGAGCCGCTCTGGAGCAGCCGTTGGCGGGCCCGCCACGCCGGCCCGACGTCATTCGGGTGGCCGATCACGCTCTGGCGGCCGAGGTCCGGGAGGCCGTGAGCGAGGAGATCCCCGTGACGGTCGCGCCCACGCCGGAGCTCGACGAGCTCCTGGAGCTCATGGTCGAGTCGATGCCCGAGGGTGACGACGAAGAGAGCTACCTCGAAGGCGGGCGCATTCCGCCGGAGGCCGTCGCCAGTCTGTTCACCGCGGCCCAGACCCTATACATCCTGACTCCATGGAAAGTGGCGACCGACGACCGGGTGCTGCGTATGGACATCCCCGCACTCGGCGTCGAGGGCGCGTGCGTGTCCATCATCGGGAACCTCGGCCAGAGCCTCGGGCTGATCATCTTCCCGTCGTTCGCCGGCTACGTGGCATTCAGGCGTCTCGCGCCGGGGATTCAGCCGGCGTTGGAGCGACCCCTCGACATGGGCACGGACTGGCTGGCGCTGAGCTTCGAGCGCGGTGCCGATCTTGCGCCAACGCTTCGACGTGAGGTGGGGACACACGCATGGCCCGTCGCCGCCGCCGACGCCTATCCGCGGCTCGAGCGGGTCGACCGCGATGCGGTTCGACGACCTCTCTCGCAACGCGACTACAGGATCGCGGCGGCGTGCGCCACCTCGCTCGTTGCCTTCTTCGTCAAGCACGGGGATCTCCTCGCGACCGACGAGCCCGAGCCGGTCTGCGAGTCGTTCTTCGACAGGGAGGATCTCGAGGTGCGCTTCACCCTGCCCTACGAGGCCTTCCCGTTGTTCGACGTCGAAGCGAGCCCGGACCGCGAGCCGGCGTCGGCTACCAGGCGCGGCAACCCGACGGTCGGCCGCAACGATCCTTGCCCCTGCGGCAGCGGTCGCAAGTACAAGAAGTGCCACCTTCCCCTCGACCGGCAGAAGAGCGCCAGGCGAAGCGAAGGTCAAGCGCTACACGGCCTCGACGCGCGCCTGGTCGAGGATCTCCTCGACTACGGGTTCGAGCGATTCGGCGACGTGGCCGAGCGGGCCATGGAGGCCTTCTTGGACCCCGAAGAGGCCCTGACTCTGGCGCTTCCGTGGTCCGTGTACGGAGCGCCGGTCGAGGACCGGCCGCTCGTGGACTGGTTCCTCGAGGAGCGCGGTCGAAGACTCTCTCCTGCCGAGCGGGCCTGGCTCGAGGCACAGCGGCAGGCATGGCTCTCGGCGTGGGAGGTGACCGCCGTCGAGCCCGGCGAGACCATGACGCTCCGGGACCTGCTGTCCAACGAGACCCGCACCGTCGAGGAGTCGCGCGCCTCGCAGTCCCTGGTCGCCAGGGACGTGATCCTGGCGCGAGTCGTGGACCACGAGGACGTGTCTCTCCTATGTGCGACGCACCCGCGCGGGCTTCCTCCCGGTGAGGCGGCCGAGGTCGTGCAGCGAGCGCGCAAATGGCTGCGGCGCCGACAGGCCGTGCCGGTGGAGCGCCTGCGCGACGGACGATTCGGCCGCTACCTGATCCAGCGCTGGGAGGACGCCGTCGCGGAGCTCGACGCACGGCGCCGGATCCCACGGCAGCTCCAAAATACCGACGGCGACCCCATCCTCTTCACCGTCGACCACTTCGCGATCGCACCCGGCGCCAGGGCCGCCGTGGAGGAGCGGCTCGCGGCGCTCCCCGACGTCGAACCCCCGCAGCCCGGCGAGAACCCCCCAGAATACGTCTTCACGCGACCGGGCAACCCGATGCACCAGAGCTGGGAGAACACACTCATCGGGCGGGCGTGGATCTCGGGCGAGACCCTGCACGTGGAGACCAACTCACGCGAGCGAGCGGACTCCTTGCGAGAGCGCCTGGAGGCCGCCTGCGGCGACCACATAGGCCACCGTGCACGCGAGCACACCGACCCCCTGTCGAGCGCCGTCCCACATCCACAGCCCGGGGCGAAACCCGAGCCTCCCACACCCGAGCAGGCCCAGCTCCTCCTCGAGTTCAAGCGGCACCACTACGCCGGCTGGCTCGACAGCCCGCTGCCGGCCCTGGACGGCCAGACCCCCCGCGAGGCCGCCCGCACCAAACCGGGCCGCGCCGCCGTGGACGTCCTGCTCAAGGAGATGGAGAACTCCGAGCAACGCTCCGCGAGCGGCGCCGCCTTCGACTTCTCGCCGTTCCGCCGCGAGCTGGGCCTCGAGTAGAGATTCCGTAGCA
>JBOGJI010000025.1:0-10957 GCA_050747865.1 Thermoanaerobaculia bacterium | reverse complement strand
TGGGACGCTCCGCTCAGACGGAGGCCTCTCGACCCACGCCCGGAGCCTGCTACGCGGCGCACCGGCATGCTTACCGCGGCGGGACTCACACCCGCTAGCCGGGTACGGCTGATCAGGACGCACCATGACCGCATTCTACGGGCAACCTGGGGCCGGTCCGGAGGGGTGTGGGAATCGTTCTTGCAGCCCCGGAATCGCGCGCCAGTACAATGGTCCCGCCATGAGCAAGAAGCCCGAGACCCTCAAGATCGTCTACACAGAAGGGGGCTACGCCGTCTTCATCTACCCCAGCCCGCAGCCGGCCGCGGTCTTCTCCTCTGGGCTCGAGCTGCTGGACTGGGTGGCGCAACACATCGCCGGTTGGGAGGCCGGGCGCCAGGACGCCGCTCAGGCCGACGCGGCGAACGAGATCGACGCCGCGGAGACCCCGAAGTCGAGCGGCTCGAACGACGACGACGAAGCGGGGGTCACCTAGCCGGGATCGGGCAGCGGAGACCCTCGGGGCTCGGGACGCTCCTGCTCGCCCCGCTGCGCGCTCCCCTCCGCCAGCCGCTCCAGGGCGGCGGCCAGCTCCAGATACTGCTCGCGCGTCAAGCCGTCGGCGGACATCGCGCGCGACACCTCCAGCACCGTAGGCTGCAAGGCCTGGAACGCCCGGGCGTCGATCCGCTCCGCGCCGCGCAGCGCGTCGCGGGCGGACACGAAAGCGGCCTCCAACCGCCGCCGCTCGCCCGCCGTCAGATCTTCGGGTGGCGACTCCATGACCTTCTTCTCGATCGTCCCCAGGCTCCACGCCGCGATGCCGCGGAGCCAACCCTCACCCCGCAGCAGGAAGAGGAGGACGGCGACGCCGAGGAGCGCGAGGAAGACGCCGCAGCCGATCAGCAGCGGGCCCGGCTTCCTGCCTCCCGCGTCAGCCGTGGGCTGAAACGGGCCCTCGTCCCCGATCATCTGCAGGGTCATGCCGGCAGTATACGGCCGGGCGGCCGTATACTGCCTCCGTGCGCTACGACCCGTACCCGCGCCGGGACGCCGCCTCCTCCACAGCATCTTCACCGCCCTTGCGCCCGCGCCTTCGCGCGCTCCCGCGTTGGGCGCTCTGGGGAGCGCCCCTCGCGGTCGCGATGCTCGCCGGCGTGCTGGTAGGTGTGGCGTTCGCCGCCGCCATCCGGGTTCCCAAGGTCGATCAGCTCGACGAGCAGACCCTCGGCCAGGTAACGCGGCTGTTCGACCGCGACGGCGAGCTGCTGACCTCGTATGCCCGCGAGCGACGCATCCTGTTGCGCGAGGGGGAGATCCCCGAGGTCCTGCAGCAGGCCGTCATCGCCGCCGAGGATCGCAATTTCTTCCAGCACGGCGGGGTCGACGCCGTCGGCGTCGTCCGCGCGTCGATCGCCAACCTCCGATCGGGCGGCCGCAGCCAGGGCGCCTCCACGTTGACCATGCAGCTCGCTCGCGGCCTCTTCCTGAGTCGCCAGAAAACCTGGCGGCGCAAGATCGAGGAGGCTTTCCTCGCCGTCGAGCTGGAGAAGACGTACACCAAGCAGCAGATCCTCACCCTCTACTGCAACCTGGTCTTCGTGGGCGAAGGCAACTACGGGATGCAGGCGGCCTCCCGCTACTACTTCGGCAAGGACGTGGCTGACATCACAGTCCCCGAGGCGGCGACGCTGGCGGGGATCGTCCAGCGGCCCAGCGTCTACAGTCCCTACGACAATCCGGAGCTGGTGGTCGAGCGGCGGGGATACGTGCTGCGCAGTATGCACGAGGAGGGGTACATCGACGAGGAGCGGCTGCGCAAGGCGATGGACGCGCCCCTCGATGTCGTCGAGCGGCGGTTCGACGACGAGGGCCCGGCGGCGTATTTCGCCGAAGAGGTCCGACAGCGGCTGGTCGAGGAGTTCGGCAGCGACGCCGTGCTCGAGCGCGGCTTCCAGGTGCGCACGACCCTGGACCGCCGCATGCAGGAGACCGCCCACGACGCCCTGCGCCACGGCCTGGCGCGCCTCGACCACCGCAGGGGCTGGCGCGGCTCGATCGATCACCTGGAGCCGGCCGCGGTGGAGGCGCGAACGCGCGACGCTCTGCCCGCCGACCTCAGCCGCGGTCGCTGGCAACAGGGCGTGGTGCTGACGACCTCCTCGGCGGGCGCCGACGTCCAGATCGACGACCGCCGGCTCCGCCTGACGGCGGAGGGCACCGAGTGGACGGGTCGCCGCCCCGACCAGCTCCTCAAACCCGGCGACGTCGCCTGGTTCCGCCTCGAGCCGCCCGCCGAGGAAGGTGGGAGCGCCGTGCTGATGCTCGAGCAGCTCCCCGAGCACCAGGGGGCCGTGCTCATCCTGGAGAACGCCACCGGCGCGGTGCGCGCCATGGTCGGCGGGTGGGACTTCGACCAGACCAAGTTCAACCGCGCCACCCAGGCACGCCGCCAGGTCGGCTCGGCGTTCAAGCCCTTGGTCTACGGCGCCGCGCTGGAGGCCGGCTTCACCCCGGCCGACACCCTGCTCGACGCTCCGGTTGCTTTTCGGGGGACGACCGCCGACGAGCCGTACACCCCGCGTAACTACGACAAACACTTCCGTGGCATCCTCACCCTGCAGCACGCCCTCGAGAACTCGATCAACGTGCCGGCGGTCAAGCTCCTCGACCTGGTGGGCGTGCAGCGAGTGATCGATCTCGCCCGGCGCGGCGGCATCACGGAACGGCTGCCCCCGTACCCCAGCCTCGCCCTCGGCAGCGCCGACGTCACGCCGCTCGAGATGGCGACGGCCTACGCCTCGTTCGCCAACCAGGGCGTCTACGTGCGGCCCTACCTGATCGAATTGGTGGTCGATCCCGCCGGCAACGAGCTGCAGCGCCATCACGCCGACGTCCGCCAGATGACCTCGCCCCAGGTCGCCGCCGTGCTGGTCCACATGATGGAGGGCACCATCGATCGCGGCACCGGCCGCCGGGCCGGCCGCCTGCCGCTGGCTCTAGCCGGCAAGTCGGGAACGACGAACGACTACTCCGACGCCTGGTTCATCGGCTTCACGCCCACCCACACCGTCCTCGTGTGGGTGGGGTACGACACCAAGCGCACCCTCGGCGACGGGATGACCGGCAGCGCGGCGGCGCTGCCGATCTGGATCGAGGTGCTGGAGACCGGGCTCGAGGAGGGCTGGATCGAGGAGGGCGGCGCCTTCCCCGACCCGCCGGGGGTCGTCCGCCGGGCGGTCGACGCCCGCAGCGGCCTGCTGGCGGGCGAAGGCAGCGGCGGCCTCGTGGAGATGAGCTTCGTCGAGGGCAGCGAGCCGACCCGCAGCATCGACCCCGCCTGGTCGCGCGTCCTCTCCCTCCCCTGGTTCCAGCAGATGTCGTTCTATATCCCCAAGCGCGGCGAGCGCATGCCCGGCGTCGGCGCCCCGGCAGCAGACTCCGCAACCGCCCCGGAAACGGGCGGCTAGCCGGACGAGGGTTTGACGGCGACCATCGCGTAGTCCTGGGCGCCGTAGAGCAGCTCGTCCAGTCGGTCGCGCAGTTCGTTGATCCGGTCGCCCAGCGGGTGCAGCTCGTCGGGTAGCTCACCGACATCGACCTCCGGCAGCCGCTCGGTCTCGGTGAACGGGTGGAGGTCGAGCCGCTCCACCTCCTCGAACCCGGCGAGCTCGAGCAGCAGCTTCAGGCTCTCCGGGTGCACCGGCCGGCGATGCGTGGGGTCGATCCAGAAGTTGCGCGCCGCCACCACCACCGAAAGGGGGTTCGGCGTCTCCAGCAGCACCAGGCCCCCCGGCGCCAGCGCCCGCCACAGCAGGCGCGCCAGCCGGTCCAGGGAGTCGATCGGCAGGTGCTCGATGACGTGCAGGGAGATGATGCCGTCGAACGTCGCCGGCTCGGCGGCCTCCAGGTAGTCGAAGAGGTCCGCCTGCACCGCCTTCAGGCCCTTCTCCCGGCAGATGGCCACCATCTGCTCGTTGCTGTCGAGGCCGCGGGCGCCCACGCCCTTCTCACGCAACAGCTCGAGCACCTCTCCCCTGCCGCAGCCGAGATCGAGGACCCGTCTCCGGCCCTCGAGATAGCGCAAGTGGGGGGTGAAGCGCTCGAGGATCTCGTCGCGCGTTCCCCGGTGGTAGTGCTCGAGCTCGAGATACCCGTACTCCTCGCGCGCCCGCATCAGCGGCACCGGATCGGCCGCCTCCAGCTCCGCCAGCGCGGCGCCGAGGTGTCCCCACAGGCGGCGCGCCTCGGCGCGGTAGTGGTCCAGCTTCTGGTCGACGCGCGCGAACAGGGCGTCGTTGTGCCGCAGCACCAGCGACCAGTCCTCCCGGCGCGCCGTTTCCAGGGTCTCCAGCCGATGGCCATGGTCCTGCAGATCGCGCCGCGCGCCGCGCATCTCCTCCAGCAGCGAGCCCACGTGCTCCTGCAGGATCAGGTTGTAGATCCTCTGGCGCTCCCAGAGGTCATTGGCGGGGATCTTGACCAGCGGCCGCAGCAGCCGCTTGAGCCAGACCAGCAGGCGGCCGGCGAGACCGCGGTGGCTGCGGATGGGAAACGGCCGGTCCCCCTCCCACAGCCAGCGCCAGTCGCGCAGGTCGCGGGTGGGCTCGCCGAGGAAGGCCTCGATGACCGGCTCGCGGCCCTCCTCCGGCCGCTCCGGATCCGGCATCAGCGCCCCTTGCTCCTACTCTTCCGCCACCACCTTGACGAGCAGCTCGGCCGCCACCTCGGAGTGGAGGTCGATGCGCACGGGGTGCTCGCCCAGGGTCTTGATCCCGCCTTCGAGATCGATGCGCCGCTTGTCCACCTCGATGCCCTGTGCCTCCAGTGCCTCGGCGATCTCGCTGGCGGTGACCGAGCCGTACAGCGTGTCGTGCTCGCCGACGCGCTTGGCAATGACCACCTCCGCCGCCATGATGCGCTCGCGCAGCCCCTCCGCTCCCTCACGCTCGCGCGCGTGCTCGGCGTCGATGCGCACCCGCCGCTGCTCGAACAGGCGCCGGTTGGCGGCCGTCGCCTCCAGCGCCAGCCCCTGGGGTATCAGATAGTTGCGGGCGTAGCCCGGCTTGACGTGGATGACCTCGCCGCGCTTGCCGGCGTGGGAGAGGTCCTGCATCAGGATGATTTCCATGGTGCCCACCCTCTAGTCCGTGGTGAAGGGCAGCAGCGCGAGATGGCGCGCCCGCTTGATCGCCAGCTGGAGCTGGCGCTGGTGCCGGGCACAGGTCCCGGAGATGCGGGCGGGCAGGATCTTCGACCGCTCGGCCAGGTAGTTCTGCAGCGTCCTGACGTCCTTGTAGTCGATGCTGTCGACCTTGTCGACGCAGAAGCGACACACTTTGCGGCGGCGAAACGCGCTGCGTTGGGGGCGACGGCGGACCTGCTTCATGACTCCTCCTCCTCGTCGAACGACTCGTCGCCGTTATCGGCGTCTCTGCCCGCGGCCGGCGGCGCCGCCCGGCGGTCATCGTCGCGGTGGCGCTGCTCCGTCGAGAAGGACAGCTCCTCGGTGCGGACGGTCAGGAAGCGCAGCACCTCTTCCCGCTGGCGCATCCGGTGCTCGACCTCGAGCGCCGGGTTGCCGTTGTCGCTGGAGAGGTGCCAGAGGAAGTAGCGCCCTTCCTCGAGCTTGCCGATGGTGTAGGCGAGCTTGCGCTTGCCCCAGTCCTCCTGGTGCTCGAGGCGCCCTCCGGCGCCTTCGATCATCTGTCGGTATTCGTCGCACAGGGCCTGCGTCTCCTCGTCGGAGAGACGCGGGTCGAGCATGAACGTGAGCTCGTACGTACGCATGACTGTCTCGTGAGACCTCCCTATGGCCTGGTTCGGTCCCGGCCCCTGGCCGGAACAGAGAGGATGAACTGTGTGAGGCCACGACGGCCTCGGGACGGGCGCATTCTAACCTGGCTCATGTCGATGCGGCAACGCGGAGCGGATGCCTACAGCGCCTTCAGCAGCGGCGCGATCACCAGCGCCACCACCGACATCAGCTTGATCAGGATGTTGAGGCTGGGGCCCGCGGTATCCTTGAACGGATCGCCGACCGTGTCACCGACCACCGCCGCCTTGTGCGCCTCGGAGCCCTTGCCGCCGTGCGCGCCGCCCTCGATGTGCTTCTTGGCGTTGTCCCAGGCGCCGCCGGCGTTGGCCATGAAGATGGCCATCATGACGCCGGATGCGGTGACGCCGGCGAGCAGCCCGCCGAGGGCGCTCACGTCGTAGAGGCCGACGAGCACGGGCACCACCACCGCCAGCAGGCCGGGCACCACCATCTCCCGGATGGCGGCCTGGGTGGAGATGTCCACGCAGCGGGCGTAATCCGCCGTTGCCTTGCCCTCCATCAGCCCCGGGATGTCGCGGAACTGGCGCCGCACCTCCTCGATCATGCGGAAGGCGGCGCGCCCGACGGCGCGCATCGCCAGCGACGAGAACAGGAAGGGCATCATGGCGCCGAGCAGCAGGCCGCCCATGACCGTCGGGTCGCTGACGTCGATGACCTCCAGCCCGACGGTGGTACGGAAGGCGGCGAACAGGGCCAGCGCGGTCAGCGCCGCCGAGCCGATCGCGAACCCCTTGCCAATGGCGGCGGTGGTGTTGCCGACCGCGTCCAGCTTGTCCGTGCGGCCGCGCACCTCGGGGCCGAGGTGGCTCATCTCGGCGATGCCACCGGCGTTGTCGGCCACCGGCCCGTAGGCGTCGACGGCGAGCTGGATGCCGGTCGTCGACAACATGCCGAGGGCGGCAACGGCGATGCCGTACAGCCCGGCGGCCTTGTAGGCCGCCAGGATGGCGATCACCAGGACGATGACCGGCAGCGCCGTGGAACGCATGCCGACGGCAAGCCCGGAGATGATGTTGGTCGCCGACCCGGTCAGGCTATCCTCGGCGATGCCGCGCGCCGGCTTGCGGGCCTCGGAGGTGTAGTACTCGGTGATGAGGCCAATCGCGATGCCGCCGAGCAGGCCGGCAACGGTGGCCCAGAAGACTCCCGCGGCGCCGAACTCGATGCCGCCGAGGACGTAGGTGCCGTCGAGCAGCCAGCTCGACAGCAGCCAGATCGCCGCCAGCATGATGGCCGCGGCGGAGACGGTGCCCCGGTGCAGGGCGGCCCCGGGATTCCCGCCCTCGCGGGTGCGCACCAGGAAGGTGCCGACCAGCGACGCCAGGATGCCGGCCCCGGCGAGCACCAGGGGCAGGACGACCAGGGCGGGCGTGAAGGCCTCGCCGGCGGAGCTGCGGGCGGCCACACCGAGGACCAGCGCCCCGACGATCGAGCCGACATAGGACTCGAAGAGGTCCGCTCCCATGCCGGCCACGTCTCCCACGTTGTCGCCGACGTTGTCGGCGATCACCGCGGGATTGCGCGGGTCGTCCTCGGGGATCCCCGCCTCCACCTTGCCCACCAGATCGGCGCCGACGTCGGCGGCCTTGGTGTAGATCCCGCCGCCGACGCGGGCGAACAGGGCGATCGAGCTGGCGCCGAACGAGAAGCCGGTCAGCACCGTGACGATGCGGCTGAGATCGCTCTGCGGGTCGCCGCTGGCGAACAGCGCGCTGTAGAGGAGGAAGAGGAGCCCCAGGCCGATGACGCCGAGGCCGACCACTGAGAAGCCCATCACGGCGCCGCCGGAGAAGGCCACGCGCAGCGCCTGGTTGAGCCCGCCGCGCGCGGCCGCGGTGGTGCGCACGTTGGCGGAGGTGGCCACCCGCATGCCGAAGTAGCCGGCGAGAGCCGAGCAGAGGGCGCCGACGACGAGCGACAGGCCGATCAAAGCCGAGGTGCCGGCACGCCCGGCGTTCGCCCAGGCCAGCAACGCGGCCATCGCCAGGACGAAGAGCGCCAGGACCCGGTACTCCCGAGCCAGAAACGCCATCGCGCCCTCCCGGATATGGGCGGCGATCGTCCGCATGGTGTCGTTGCCGTCGTCCTGGCGGCGGATCCAGCCGCTGCGCAACCAGGCGAACAGCAGCGCCACGACGCCACAGCCGACGACCGCGATCATCAAGTTTGTCTCACTCACTCTTCCGCTCCTTCTGTTGCCACATGGCTCAACGGTTGTACCGATTCATCGCCTCGTCGATGCCTTCGGCGAGCCAACATTCGCACGCGTCCGCGGCCCGCCCGACCATCTCCTCGGCCGCCGGGCGCTCGTCGGCACGCCAGGGCATCAACACGTAATCCACCAGCTCGTCGCCCGACACGCCCGCCGCCTCAGGCGCGATGCCCAGGCGCAGACGCGGCACGCGCTCGCTGCGCAGGTTCTGCAGCACCGACTCGATCCCCCGATGCCCGCCCGGGCCGCCGCTCGGACGCAGCCGCAGGCGGCCGAGAGGCAGGGACACCTCGTCGTAGACCACGAGCAGCCGCTCGGGCGGAGACGCTTCGCGCTCCGTCAGACAGCGCAGCGCGTATCCGCTGCGATTCATGTACGTCTGCGGCTGCACCAGCAGGACCTCGTCGCCTCGCCGCCCCACCAGGGCGTTGCAGACCAGCCGATCCAGCCGCACGCCCCACCGCCGGGCCAGCTCCGCCACGACCTCGAAGCCGAGGTTGTGCCGGGTATCCCGATAGCGGTCGCCGGGATTCCCCAGACCCGCGATAATGCGCGGTCCATCGACCGGTCTCTCGGCCATCGTCGCCTTCCCGTGGAGCAGCCCGGATCGTCTCGGCCGAGACGGGCCCCGTCTCTACTAGTCGCGCTCCTCGTCCTCTTCCGCGGCCGCCGCCTTGCCGCGGCCTATGACCTCCGGCTCCTCCAGCTCCTCCTCCAGGAGCTCCTCACCTTCCGCGGCGGCCTCCTCCATCACCCGCGCATGGGCGACCGAGACCAGCACTTTGTCGACGTCGTCGAGCAGCGTTACGCCCTCGGGCAGCGTCAGGTCGCCGGCTTCCAGGTGCTGGCCGACATGCAGCGCCGTGACGTCGAGCTCCAGGTGCGCGGGGATCTGCCCCGGCAGGCTCTCGATCTCCACCTCGCGGGTGATGAAGTCCAGGACCCCACCTTCGTTCTTCACCCCGGTCGGGGTGCCGACCAGCTCGATGGGGATCGAGACGCGCACCTTCTCCTTGAGGTTCACGCGCTGGAAGTCGACGTGCAGGATCCGCCGCGAGACCGGATCGACGGACAGATCCCGGATCATGGTGTGGCGGCTCTTGCCCGTGTCCCCCAGCTTGAGCAGGAACACGGCGTGCTCGCTGCCGCTCTTGCGCAGCAGCTCGTGCAGCACGTGCGCGTCGATTTCGATGGATTTCGGCTCGCGCCCCCCGCCGTAGACCACGGCCGGGATCTTTCCCGCCGCGCGCAGCTTGCGATTAGCGCTCTTACCGCGCCCCGGACGCTCATGGACTTCGATGGTCAGCTCGCTCATGGTTGTGTCGATCTCCTCTCCCTAGAACTCGTGCCTCTCAGACGCTGTGCTTTTCAGACGAAGAGGGAGCTCACGGAACTGTTCTCGTGGATGCGCCGGATCGCTTCGCCCAGCAGGGGGGCGACGGAGAACACCCGCAGCTTCTTGCAGCGCGCGACCTTCTCCTCCACCGGCGTCGTGTTGGTCATGAGGACGGACTCGAGCGGCGACTCCTCGATGCGATCGATGGCCGGGCCGGACAGCAACCCGTGGATGCCGGCGGCCAGGACCCGTTGCGCGCCCTTCTCCTTCAGCGCATGGACCGTGTGGATCACGGTCCCGGCGGTGTCGATGATGTCGTCGAGGATGAGGACGCTGCGGCCCTCGACCTCGCCGATCACGTGCAGCACCTCCGCCTCGTTCGCCGCCACGCGCCGCTTGTCGACGATGGCGAGCTCGGCGTGGAGACGCTTGGCGATCGCCCGCGAGCGCTCGACGCCCCCCGCGTCCGGCGACACGATGGTCAGATCGGGCATCTCCAGCTCCCGGATGGCGTCCAGCATCACCGGGGCGGCGAACAGGTGGTCGACGGGGACGTCGAAGAACCCTTGGATCTGCGGCGCGTGCAGGTCCATGGTCAAGATGCGATCCGCTCCCGCGGCGGAGAGCAGGTCGGCGACCAGCTTGGCGGTGATCGGCACCCGCGGCTTGTCCTTCTTGTCCTGCCGGGCATAGCCGTAATATGGCAGCACCGCGTTCACCCGCGCCGCCGACGCCCGCTTGCAGGCGTCCATCATGATCAGCAGCTCCATCAGGTTCTCGTTGCCCGGCCGCGAGATGGGCTGCACGATGAACACATCGGTGCCGCGGACGTTTTCCTGAATCTGACAGAAGATCTCCCCGTCGAGGAAGTTGTAGACCTCGATCTTGCCCACGGGCAGCTCGAGATAGTCGCAGATCTCCCGCGTCAGCGCCGGATGGGCGCGACCGCTGAATACCTTCAGCTCACCGTAGACACTGTTGATGGCCAGTTGCGACACTTCCTTGCGCTCTCGTCTGGATGGTTGATGTCGAGGTCGTTGGCTGGGGCGGGAGGATTCGAACCTCCGAATGCCGGATCCAAAGTCCGGTGCCTTACCGCTTGGCTACGCCCCAAAGCCTAAGCGTTTGAACGACTTGGGAAGTCAGCCACCCTCCCCGTCGGCGCCGACTTTCCCTTTTCTTTCCCTATCGCGGCGCGATTCAAGCGCCCGAGGCCCTCGGCGATGTCCTGCTCGCTCACGATGTCGTACCTCTGAAACACACTCGGTGTCTTGTGACCCGTGACCTTCATGGCGACTGTCTGGGGAACACCGGCGCGCGTGAGCTGCCGGACCGCTGTCCGGCGGAAGTCATGCGGAATCCTGCCACGAACGCCAGCCGCCGCGCAAGCCCGGTGCCAGTGGCGATACCACGCGCTCTGCGCGATCGGCTTGCCCTTCAAGGTGAACACGTACAGCGAAATCGTACCGCCCTTGGCCAGCTCCTGGTGGTGCTCCCACGCCGTCTCAACCAGCTCCACCAGCTCGGGGAGCTGGCCGTACGGCAGCGTGCGACCCTCGGCGTTTTTTGTTGTTCCCGGCTCCAGCCGAAT
>JBOGJI010000024.1:0-6988 GCA_050747865.1 Thermoanaerobaculia bacterium | reverse complement strand
GCCGAGCACGAGCCGCAGCGGATCCGGGCGCTCGCTGCCCCCGAGCGGGAACCACTGCGGCCCCGAGAGCACCAGCTCCACCGCCGCCAGCTCCCTCGCCGGCGGCAGTGCCTCGCGCGCCTCCGGTTCGACGGTGACTGTGACGCCGGGCCAGGCGGAGGCGAGGGCGCGCTCGACCAGACCGGGCGGCACCGACTGCGGGATCCAGAGCCGGAACTGGATCCCACGCTCGCCGGCCGTGATCTCCCAGGCCAGCTGCGGCTGCCCGGAGATGAAGCGGGCAAGGCGCGGGCGCAGCAAGTCGTGCAGCGCGCTCCAGAGCAACGTCGCCCCGTCCGCGTCGACATCGGGCGGGACGCCGATCGAGACGAGCCGGGCGCCCGCGGCGCGCCGACGCTCGCGCAGCCGCCTGATTGCCAACCAAGCGAGGAGGAGTGCGAGCACGACCCCGCCCGCGACCGGCGCCACCGGTGCGAGAAGTCCAGCCGTGTCGTGGGCGAGCTCGAGCGCGTCATGCAGGAGGAGGTTCGGGTCGCGCAGGTAGCGGACGAGCGGGGATTCGTTCTTGCTACTCGTCATGCTGGTAACGCTGGGATATTTGAAAGACGTGAATTCCTCCTTGTTGTCATTGCTGGCGATGGGAGAGGGCGGGGAGAGGCGGGCGCCTGGGAGCGCCTGTTTCTCTTCCTTCTAGAGAGTCGTGGTAGGGGCGGTGGGCATGTGGGCAGGCCGGAGGGCTGTCCAAGCCCTGTGGGCAGCGTGCTGTCCACAGGGCGTCATGTCCACCGCGCTTTGCGAGGCGCGTGGTCATGGGCTCCTCGCTTCGGAGCCGGCTGTGGCTGCGCGGGCGCGCTCGGCGGCGTAGCGGCTCCAGTCGCCGCTGGCGGTCTTGACCCAGCGGACGGCGGTGTTGGGGTGGAGGTTGAGCGTGTCGGCGAGGACGGCGGCGGGGACTTGCGCGGCGAGCTGGAGGAGGGCGGCGTTGCGGCTGGCGCGGCAGTCGATGCCGAGCGCGCCGAGGCGGGAGCGCAGGTACTCAGGGTGCAGGTGCCGGCCGGCCTGGCGTCCGGGGAAGAGCCACTCGGAGGCGCCTGGGACCTTGCCGCTGGGGCCGACCTGGCGGCGCCAGGGCAGCCGCCCGAGCAGGCTGGCGAGCGGCTCGGGCACGAGCACCCGCTCGCGCCCGAAGCTGACGAAGACCTGGCCGTCTTGCTCGATAACGTCACGGAGGCGGAGGCTGGCGATGCGGCTGACGGGCTGGGCGTAGAGGACGACGAGGGCGCCGGCCACCCGGTCGGCGGGGTCGAGGCCCTCGTCGTGGAGGAGCCGGCGGGCGAGCACCCAGCGGGCCTCTGCGTCGACGGGCCTCGGGGCGCCGCGGGCGTCGCCGCTTGCGACCTCGACCTCGCCGATCTCGCCCCGCTCGCGCGCCCAGCCGAGGAAGTCGCGCACGTACCGCCGAGCGGCAGCGCCGCCGGCCAGCCAGCGGTCGACGTCCGCCTGGCTCAGATCAGCGAGGGAGAGGCCGCGCTGCCTGAGCCAGGCGAGGAAGCGGGCCGCCTCGGCGATGCGGGTGCGGGCGTTCTTGGCGGCGTGGACGGTGGGGGCGCCGCGGCGGGCGCGGCGGCGGAGGCGGTGGAGGATGCGCCAGGTGGCGAAGGCGAGGAGGAGGCGGCGGTCGTCCGGGTGCTCGAGCGAGTCGGCGAGCTGGTCGCGGGCGCGCTCGAGCGAGGCCAGGTGGGGGTCGCGCTCGGGGAGCGCTCCCGCGGCGACGAGGAGGGCGCGCAGGTGGCGGAGCGATGAGGTCTGCGGGAGCTCGTCGAGCGCCTCGTGGCTGAGCGGCAGGGCGCCGGATGCGAGCTGGCGCAGGATGCGGACGCCGGGGCTGCGGTCGAGCCAGACGTGGACGCTGCGGGGCTGCTCGGCGGCGAGGAAGGCCTGCCGCAGGGGAAGGAGGGGCGGCGGGATCTCGGCGTCCTGCCCGGCGAGCACATCGTCGAGGCGCTCGGCGGCCAGGCAGCGCAGGCAGACCGGCTCACCCTTGCGGACACCGCGCGTCGGCCCCTCGGCGCCGCAGCGGACGCACACGGCCACCGCGGCCCAGTGGCAGGCGGGGCAGAGGTCGGGCTGGTCGCCTCTGGCCCGCACCGAGACGCGGCGGATGCGCCCGCAGCGTCCGCAGGGCCGGCGCGGCTGGCGGTAGCAGCGCCGGCAGATCGGCGTGCCGCCTCGCCGCGACTGGATCTCAGCGAGCTGGCCGCAGCCCTGGCAGCGCTCGGGCGGCCGGCGGTCGCAGCCCGCGCAGAGCG
Organism: Thermoanaerobaculia bacterium; assembly: GCA_050747865.1. Taxonomy (GTDB): domain Bacteria; phylum Acidobacteriota; class Thermoanaerobaculia; order Multivoradales; family JAHEKO01; genus JBOGJI01. The sequence continues at coordinate 4,679 of JBOGJI010000024.1, read as the reverse complement.
GCTCGCCCTCCTGCGTGCGGCCGTTGACCGGGCGGCGCCTGCCGCAGGCGCTGCATGGGACCGCTTTCGACCAGGCGGCGCAGCGGCGGCAGAAGCGCCCCTCGGCGCCGGCGCCGACGAGCTCGGCGCCCTTGCCGCACCGGGCGCAGGACGGCTGGGCGACCCGTGTCGCGCCGTGCGCGGTGAGCGCGGCGGCGAGGCGGCAGACGACGCGGGGAGCGGCCGACGATCCCGAGGTGAGAAGCTCGGGCTGGAGGCGGAGGTGGTCGAGGAGCGCAGCGCGGCCCCGTTCGCGCGGGGCCGCCTCGGCGATCGCCGCCCGGATCGCCTCCGCCGGGAGCGCGGGCTCGACCCCCGCCACGAGCGCGACGAGCTCGGAGAGGGAGGCTTCGCGCCTGCGCGTCCGAGCGGCCTCGCGCCAGACCTTGAGGTAGCAGCGGGCGCACACCCGGCCCTCGGGAGCCGGGCAGGTGCGGGCGGCCTGCTGGCCGCAGCGGGGACAAAGGAAGCCGGTCACTGCTCCTCGGGCACGATCCGGGCGCGGCGGGGCCGCCGGGCCGAGGCCGGCGCCCGGCGCCCCTGCTCGCCCCCGGCCGCCTTCCTGGCCTGCTGCTCCTCGACGACCGGCTCGATCAGATCGGACGGGCTGCACCCGAGCACGTCGCAGAGGGCGACGAGCACCTTGAGGTTGAGCCGCTCGGGAGTCTGGGCGACCAAGCGGTAGACCTGAACCCCCGAGAGGGCGATCCCCCGCTCGGCCAGCAGGGGCAGCAGGTCGGTGGTGGCGAACATGCCGCGCTCGGCCATCAGCCGGCGCAGGTGCCAGCGGTAGCCGACCGTGCGCTGGCGGCGGCTCATCTCGTCCTCCCCTCGCTCGTGGTCTCCTCGCCGAAGGCGCGCTCGAGCGCCGCGCGTAGGACGCGATTCTTGAAGTCGCTCGAGACGCCGGTGTACAGAGCGGTGGTCGAGCCCCAGGCATGCCCCACCTGCTGCTGCACGAACAGGGGATCGAAGCCGTCCTCGACCAGGTGGGTGACGTAGGAGTGACGCAGGCAGTGCGGCCCCAGCTCCGACGGCAGACCCAGCGCGTCGCGATACTCGCCGAAACGGGCGCTCACGTAGTCGGGCGACACGCGCCCGCCCCGCTCCGTCGGCCACAGCGCCGGGTGGCGGTCGCCGTAGCGGGGGCGGATCTCGGTCACGTACTCGGCCACCGCCTCGGCCGCCCACGGCATCACCGTCAACACGTTGCGCCGCCTGGGCGGCCCGCCCTTTGCCGCCTTGCCGAAGCGCACCGACAGCATCCCCACCTCGCCGAACTCGGGCGCCGCCGGGTTGCGGCCGAAGTCGACCAGGTCGAGCTTGGCCCCCTCCCGGCGCCGCAGCCCCCAGGCGTACACGACCTTGAACAGCGTCGCGTCCCGGAACGCGGCCAGCCAGCCCTTGCGCCCCAGCCGCCGCACCCTGGCCACCTGCTCGTCGGCGTGGTCGAAGAAGGCCTGCAGCTCCTCGCGCGCGAGCGGCCGGTTGCCCGGGCGGCCCTCGTATTCGCTCGCGTGGACGACCGTATTCCACTCGTGGCACACCTGCACCGGCAAGGCCCCGAAGCGCTCCTCGCACACCCGCGCCCACCCGTAGCGGCGGTCGGTGACGTAGGCGCAGAACATGGCCAGGGCCTGCTGGTAGGTCCTCACCGTCGAGTAGGCGGCCGGGCGCGGCGCCGACAACAGCGATACCGTCCAGTCCTCCACGTCGGCCGGCCGCCACCGCCATGGGTAGTCGTTGGTGAACGAAGCGAAGCGGCGTACCAGCCGCAGACGGTCTCCGATCGTGCTCGCCGCCAGGCGGCGGCTCCCCTGCTGGGCGGCCCAGCCCTCGAGCATCGCCTCGAACACCGTCTCCTCCGGATGCAGCGGCACCGCCCCCTCGACCAGCACCAGGTGCGCCGCCCCCGCCATCTCCAGCCGCCGCTCCTCCACCGCGCCCTCCTCCCACGAAATCAGATGAACGTTTCCTTCATCAGATGAAGGACAGGGGACGATAACCGTTTGCCCATGCGGGGTCCAGGAGGACCGGCCGCGGTCATCCTGGACGACCCGCAAAGGCAAAACCGCTGCGCACGCCGCCCCGCTCAAGGCCCCGAATCCTTCATCTGATGAAATAAGCCGGCCTTTCGGTCGAAGCCGAGGTGGAGGTGGTCTTGGTGGCCGGCATCGCTGAAGAGGCCGGGCAGGTTCTCCAGCTCGGCGAAGGGGGAGCCGATCTCGTCCGGTCGCAGCGGCGCAGGCAGCGCGGCGAGCGCGAGCGCGGCTTGCCGGGCAGCACTGTTGGCGGGGGAGACGAGCTCGCCGTCGATCGTGCCGATGTCGACGGCGCGGCCGAAGGCGTGGTTGGAGGGCCGGTTGGTGCCGGCGACGTAGTAGGAGTGGCCGGTCACGAGCGGGCCGACGCCGGCGAGCGAGAAGCGCTGGGCGAGGGCGAGCAGGGCGGCGAGCAGGCGCGGGTCGACGCGCCCGGCTTGGACGTCGGCTTCTGCCTCCGGGCGCAGCTCGATGTTCGGGTTGGAGAGGACGGCGTTGGCGAGTGCGGCCCGGTCGACCAGGTCGGGGAGTGAGCCGAGGTCGAGCGGCTGGCCTGTCTCCTCGGCGGCGGCCTCCTGGTAGCGCTTCGCCCAGGCGAGCAGGGTGGCGACGTAGGCGGGGGAGGGGTTGTAGGCGTAGATGGCGCCTTCGAGGTCGTCGGGGGCGCCTGAGGCGGCGAGGTAGTTGGCGGCGGAGACGATCGCGTCGGCGGGGTTCCAGCGGTTGGCGATCCCGTCCTGGTCGGCGTCGATGCCGTAGCGCTCCCAGGTGGAGGCGAGGAACTGCATCGGCCCGCCCGCGCCGGCGTAGTTCTCGACGCCCCGCTGCCGGCAGGCGGGGTCGGGGTGGCGGCCGTGGTCGCACTCGACCTTGCCGACCGCGGCCAGCACCTCCCAGGGGACGTCGAAGGCGAGCCCGGCCTGCTGGTAGAGGAGCAGGTAGTCGGGCGGAATGTCGGCGAGCGCCGAACGCGACGGGGTGGAGAGGTTGATGCCGCCGGTGGCGGCCGAGATGGCAAGCGCCGGCAGGAGCAGGATCGCCGTGAAGAACGCGAGCGCCGCCTTGGTCATGCGAGCTCCCCCTCGGCCGCGAGCTCGGCCGGGTCTGTGGTGACGAGCGCATGCTCCTCGCTCGAGGCGACGACGCGCAGGGGGACGCGCTCCTCGCCGGTGAGCAAGAGGCCTTGGCCGGTGGGGCAGGAGAGGAGGTAGCGGCGCTCGCCCTCGGAGAGCTTGAACGCCTCGCCGACCCGCTCGATCGCCTGCGGCGCCTGCCGCAGCAGCACCTGTGTCGCCGAGTTGGAGACGACCGACTGCCCCAGCTCGGAGGCGAGGAGGTCGCCGGCGTCCTGGGTGACGGTGGTGAGGCCGCACCAGCGCTTGCGCGCCGACTTGGCGAGTCGGAAGAGGAAGCGGGCGCCGGCCGGCTCGCGCATCAGAAGCCAGGCCTCGTCGACGAGCACGGAGCGGCGGCGGAGCGGCCCTTCGAGCGAGCGCCAGATCGCGTCCAGGGCAAGCAGGAGCACGGGCGCCTTCAGCCGCTCGGGGAGGCCGCGGAGCGAGAAGCAGACGAGCTGCCCCTCCGGCCGGGCCGTGGTCGGGCGGGCAAAGAGGGAGGAGTGCGACCCGGTCGCGTACGGCTCAAGCCGCTCCGCGAGGCTCTGGCCGGCGCCGCGCTCGGCGGCGAGGGCGCGGGTGACGTCGGTGAGGAGCGGCGCCGCCCGCCCGTGCGTTGACGTGTCGTCCGTGATCCCGGCGGCGGCGTAGCAGGCCCGCAGGGCGCGGTCGAGCACGGCCAGCTCCTCGCCCGTGAGCCCGCCGAGCAGCAGCTCGACGAGCTCGGCGAGAAAGAGCCCGCGTGCCTCGAGCGCGTGCGCCTGCCCGCCCGTTGGGAGGTCGAGCGGGTTGAGGGCGACCGTCTCCTCGCCCGCGAGCGGTAGGTAAACGCCGCCGACGGCCTGGCAGAGGCGGCGGTACTCGTCCTCGGGGTCGATCACGAACACCTGCACGCCGCGGTAGAGCAGGCGCAGCGCCTCCAGCTTGGCCAGGTAGCTCTTGCCCGCCCCGGAGCGGGCGAGCAAGACGGTGTTGTAGTTCTCGCGGGCGAAGCGGTCGATCAGGATCGGGGCGCCGCTTCCGGCGAGCCCGTAGAGGACGCCGTCCTCTGCGGGCGGGTCGGCGGCGGCGAAGGGGAAGGAGGCGGCGAGCGCCCCGGTGTCGAAGGCGCGGCGCAGGCGCAGCCGGTCGAGCCCGAGCGGCAGGGTGGAGAGCCAGCCCTCGAGCGGCCGGAAGCTGGCCGGCACCGTGTGCAGGAGCAGCGAGGAGCAGAGGGCACGCAGCCGCTCCGCCCGCTCGTCCAGCTCCTCGCGGCTGGCGGCGCGGACGGAGAGGTAGAGGCCGCTTCGGAAGAGCTTGCTCTCCCCGCGGGCGTGCCGGGCCGCTAGCTCGTCCGCATCCTCGGCGGCGGCGGCGACGGCAGGGTCGGGGAGCAGGCCGCGCTCGCGCTCCAGCCGGCGGGTCGCCTCGAGCCGAGCGCGCTGGCGCTTGAGGCGCTCGGAGGCAAGCGCGGGCGCGATCGGCTCGACGTGGAGGGCGACCT
>JBOGJI010000023.1:0-3111 GCA_050747865.1 Thermoanaerobaculia bacterium | reverse complement strand
CCTCATCCGCTACGACAAGAAACCCGCCAACTACCTGGGGCTCATCCAGCTCGCCTGCGCACTCCTCTGGTACCGGCGCCTCCACCGCCTCCAAGAGGCTGAGGCGAATTGAGATAGTCACTAAGGGGTCGGCTCTCTTTTCTCCCGTGTTCGCTGAGACTGGTCTCGAGGGTGTCCCGATCCCGGCCGCACCATAGTCAATGGAGGATCCCCCATCTCAGGGATAGCCCTCTCGGCCTGCCCGGTCGTATCCTGGTAAAACGCGTCCGGAAGCCCCGGCCGCTTCGAGGATGGATGATGCGTTGTCGCGCTAGTCGATCAGTGGCCCCAGCTCGATCCACCGAGCAGGGAGGCGGCTGCTGCGAGCGCAGTGCAGAGCGCGAAGAGCCGTGCCTTCATGCGGATCACCCCCTTTGTGGTCGGATTGTCGTGAAACAGCGAGCGTAAGCGCTCCCATGCCTCAACTCAAGTTAAGACACGTGGATGATGCCGCCTCCTTCGGCGCGCGACTTCGGCAGGCGCGGCAGCGCGCAGGGATGAGCCAGGAGCACGTCGCGTTCCCAGGCTGCTCTCCCGCGTACGTCTCCCTGCTCGAGACGGGCAAGCGCGTTCCCTCCTTGCAGATCATTCGCGAGCTCGCCCGGCGCCTCGGCGTGAGCGAGGACTTTCTAGCCTGGGGGAACGAGCAGGACGAAGCGCAGGCGATGCTCGAGGACGCCGGGATCGCACTTCGCCTCGGCACCACCGAGCGCGCGCAAGCGCTCTACGAGGACGTTCTCGCCGGGGCTCCCCGCGGCAGGGAGCAGGCCGAAGCGCTGGAGGGCCTGGGCCGGATCGCATCCTCTCGCGGCGATCTCCCCGAGGCGATCGGGCTCCTACGGGCCGCGCTTGCCGCAGGCGGCTGGGAACCACATGACCGCCCCCAGCTTGCTGAGGCGCTCGGGCGAGCCCTGGCGGCGATCGGGGAGCTCGCACCAGCCATCGAGATGTTCCAGGCCTGCGCAGCCCGCTTCCGAACTGAGGGCGACCCCGCCCTCTTCGTCCGCTTCGCGTGTCTTCTTGGATATGCGCTCACAGACAACGGCGACTTCGAACATGCAGAGCAGGTCGTCGCCGAGGCACTCGCCACCGGGCGTGCCGCAGCCGATCCTTACACCCGGGCTCGCCTTTACTGGTCACAGTCACGCCTCCTGCTCGAGCAGGGAAAGAGCGACCTGGCCGAGCAGTACGCGCTCCGAACGATCGAGCTTCTGCGCGTCACCGAGGACAGCTATGCCCTCGCGCACGCCTACCAGTCGCTGGCCCATATCTACCTCGACCTGGGCCGCCCGGGGGAGGCCCAGGACCTCCTCCGCGAAGGGCGACCGCTTCTCCACGCCGCGGGAACGCCAGTCGAGGTCGCCCACTACCAGATTGACGAAGCACGAGCACTCGCCGCTTTGGGAGACGAGGAAGAGGCTGCCGCCCTGGCCATGGAGGCGACCCGGAAGCTTGGCAAGGCCCAACCAGTCGATGCCGGCCGTGCCTATGTCCTCTTGGCGCAGATCTTCGACCGGTTGGGAGAAAGCGCGCGCGCGAAGGAGCTGTACGAGCTTGCCGTCGAGCTTCTCGAAGTGCACCGCCCCACCCGCTACCTCGTCGAGGCGTACGCTGGCCTCAGCTCGCTTCTTAAGCAGGAGGGAGATACGGAGGCGGCCCTTGAGCTTCTGGAACGCGCCGTCGGGCTGCAGCGGCGCGTCGGTCGTCTCCTCCGCGCATAGGAAGAGCCTTCATGGCGGCACCGCCCGCCTCCTGCGAGCTCACGAAACGACTCCCCGTGCAGGCATGCGCAAGGGGCAGGGTTTTCGCCGCCCCACCCCTTTGCGCCTATCTCACCGAGCCACCGCCGCAACGTGGCCCAGGAAGGCCAAGCTACTTCAACCGGCCTTGCGACCGCCTCCCTCGATTGAGGGTTTTCCCGAGTCGGAAGGGACATCCTACGGCGGTTAGGCGATGCTCTCACCCGAGCTCGACCGGCACGCCGGCCGCCCTCGCCCGACGAGACTGGGAAGCTCCGAGCCCGGGCGGCCGAACTCTCGGCGGAGCTCAGCCAGCGCTTGGCGATCTCGCGGAGCTGCTCACTTTCCCGCTCCTGGACATCCTCGACGCGTCGAGCGCTAGTGTCGCCGACTTCTGAGTCGTGACGGTCGCGCTCTCGGCGCTGCGGTCCGGACGATAGCCTGTTCGTTCTCCCTCGTCGCGGCGGGCATCCGCCGGGACCTTCGCGTCACAGCGCGAGTGGCCGCAGCAGGTCGTGAACCGCTTCCTGTAGGGCGAGGGCGACGATCCGTACCGCGTCCTCTCCCCGCTGGGAGGCGCTCGAGGAGACGCTCTCGCCGGAGGCCCTGCCGCCCGCGATGGTCGCGCCGCCCTTCAGCTGCCGTGGGTCCGGATCTGGCTCGCGGAGGCAAGACGCTCCCTCGCGGCGTCCACGTCCCGCGGGCGCCGCGAGCGTCCATGATGCCCGCCATCGAGGGGCTCCGCCGGGGCCCGGACCGGGTGGCGGCCGACCTCCGCCCGGGAACTACGCGGTAACCCCTCGGCGAGCGCGGCGTGAGTCTGATACTCCCCTTGGCACACGGGACGAGTTCGTCGGCGCTCTCGCGGACCCTCGGCCCGTCCTCGCCGATACCCAGGCGGCTGGCCGACGGCCATCACCCCTTCCGGCTCGGGCGCGGGGTCGGCGAGCACCTTAGCGATCGACTCGGCGCCAGACCGGAGGTGGGCTCCTCCAAAGATGCGGATCGAGGCGCCCGAGTTCCGCAGTTGATGGGCACGTGGTTGGGCTGAAAGTGGTCAAGTAGCAGCGGTTTTTGCTGTTCGAGGGGTGGCGAGCCGTGTGCCTACGGTGGCGGGCCGCTGTGGAGGGGGGTCAGGCGGGGTCGAGGGCGGTGATCCGCGGCGGCGGCTCGGTCTCGAGGGCGGCGAGGATCGCGCGCTGGATGTCCCGAGTTCGACAGTTGAGGGCTCGGGCTGGGCAAAAACCTGCCGGTTTGCAGGGAAAACACGAGCTGCTGCGTGGATGTGTAGTGCCTAGGAGGCGGCTTGCGCGGGCTGTACCTCGAAGAGCCT
>JBOGJI010000022.1:0-43694 GCA_050747865.1 Thermoanaerobaculia bacterium | reverse complement strand
TCGTGCTCGCCTTGTGGACATCGAATCCAAGGTATCGTTCCATCTCGGTCCTCCTTCGTCGGGGCCACGTGCCCATGGTTAACGGTCAACCCGAGCATGACCCCGACGAGGGGGGCCGGCAACACCTAGACGATCTGCATGGAAGCCACCTGCCGCGACCGCGACTCAGGACGCGGCTGCCCTATGATGTCTTGCATACGACCCGCAAGCCCCTGGCGCGCGACCCACGGGAGATTCCTTCACAGGCTCTGAGACCGATGTCGCCCGTGCGCGTCGGCGTGGTGGGGACCGGGGGGCTGGGGCAACATCACGCCCGCATCCTGGCCGAGCTGCCGCGGGCCGAGATGGTCGGCGTCTTCGATCAACGGCAGGAGGTGGCGCGCGAGGTGGCGGCGCGGCACGGCCTGGAGGTCCACGACTCGCTGGAGTGCCTGGCCGCCGCCAGCGAGGCCTTGGTGCTGGCGATCCCCACGGTGGCACACACCGAGGTCGGATGCCCGCTGCTCGAGCGCGGGCTACACCTGCTGGTGGAGAAGCCGATGGCGGCGAGCCTCGAGGGGGCGGACCGCCTGCGCGAGGCGGCGGCTCGGGGAGGCGGAGTGCTCGCCGTCGGGCATGTCGAGTTCTACAACCCGGCCGTCCAGGCACTGCTCGCACTGGGCGCCAGCCCCCGCTTCGTCGAGGTCCAGAGGCTGGGCGTCTTCAGCCCCCGCAGCCTCGACGTTGACGTGGTGCTCGACCTCATGATCCACGATCTGCAGATCCTGCAGGCCCTGGACGGCACCCCGGTCGCCGAGATCCGCGCCACCGGCGTCCCGGTCCTCTCCGACCGCGCCGACATCGCCAACGTGCGCCTGGCTTTCGAGTCCGGCTGCGTCGCCAACCTCACGGCCTCGCGCGTCTCCAGCGAGCGGGTGCGCAAGCTGCGGGTCTTCCTGGCCAGCCGCTACCTCTCGATCGACTACCAGGCGCAGGAGGTTAAGGGCTACCGCTTGGAGGAGGCGGGCGGCCAGCGCAGCATCGTGCCGGCGGACATCGAGGTGGAGAAGCAGGAGCCCCTGCGCGCCGAGCTCGAAGCCTTCCTCGCCGCCTGCCGCGGCGAGGCGGTGTCGCTGGTCGGCGGCGACGGGGGCCGGGCGGCGCTGGCGACCGCCCTGGCCGTCATGGAGCAGATAGGCTAGGGGACACACAAAGTTTGTGTGTCCCCGTGGTAGCGTCGGCGCTCCGTGCCCGACGACATGGCCACGGGATCGAGCGCGAGCCTCGAGCCACCACGGAGCGGGAGGTAGGAAGATCCATGAGCGAAGCGCGGATCGGCGTCATCGGGGGCAGCGGTCTCTACGGCATGGAGGGCCTGGAGGTCGACGAGGAGCGCACGCTGGAGACCCCCTGGGGGGCTCCCAGCGACCCCTACGTGCTGGGGCATCTGGAGGGCCGGCCGGTCGCCTTCCTGGCGCGCCACGGCCGTGGACACCGCATCCTCCCCTCGGAGCTCAACTTTCGCGCCAACATCTACGGCTTCAAGCTGCTCGGCGTCGAGTGGCTGATCTCGGTCAGCGCCGTGGGCTCGATGAAGCTCGACTACCGGCCCAAGGACATCGTGGTGCCCGACCAGTTCTTCGACCGCACCCGGCATCGCCCCGACACCTTCTTCGGCGACGGGCTGGTCGCCCACGTGTCGCTGGCCGACCCGGTCTGCCCGCGGCTGGTCGATCTGTTCACCGACGCGGCCCGCGCCGCCGGGGCGACGGTCCACCGCGGCGGCACCTATATCTGCATGGAGGGCCCGCAGTTCTCGACCCGCGCCGAGTCGCGGATCTACCGCCAGTGGGGGGTCGACGTCATCGGCATGACGAACCTGCAGGAGGCCAAGCTCGCCCGCGAGGCCGAGATCTGCTACGCCACGCTGGCCATGGTCACCGATTACGACTGCTGGCACGAAGAAGAGGAGGCAGTCTCCGGCGAGGCGGTGATGCAGGTGGTGCAGCAAAACGCCGCCACCGCGCAGGCCGTGGTGCGCGAGGCGGTGCGGCGGCTCCCCGTCGATCGCGACTGCCCCTGCGCCTCGGCCCTGGCGGCCTCCCTGATCACGGAGAGGGAGCGGATCCCGGCGCGGACGCTGGAGCGTCTGCGCCCGCTGGTAGGCAAATATCTATGACCCGCATCCTGGTCACCAACGACGACGGCGTCTACTCCGAGGGCCTGAAGCTGCTGGCCGCGGCGCTGCGCAAGATCGCCGGCGCCGAGGTCACGGCGGTGGCGCCGGACCGCGAGCAGAGCGCCACCAGCCACTCGCTGACCCTGCACCGCCCCCTGCGCATGCAGAAGCTCGAGGAGGGGATGTACGCTGTGGACGGCACGCCCACCGACTGCGTCAATCTGGCGGTCCTCTGGCTGATGAAAGACGCGCCTCCCGACCTGGTGGTCTCCGGCATCAACTTCGGGCTCAATCTCGGCGACGACGTGACGTATTCGGGCACCGTGTCGGCGACGTTCGAGGGCACTCTCCTCGGCATCCCGGCGGTGGCGTTCAGTCAGGAGGTGGCGGAGAGCTTTTCCTTCGCCCAGGCCGCCGAGTTCGCCCGCCGCTTCATCGAGCAGCTCCTCGCTGAAGCGCCCCTCCCCCCCGACCTGCTGCTGAACGTCAACTTGCCGGCGGGGGAGATCCGCGGGATCGAGTTCACCCGTCTCGGCCGGCGGCGCTACCAGCAGGTGATCGTGGAGAAGGAGGACCCCCGCGGCCGGCGCTACTTCTGGATCGCCGGCACCCCGGAGTGGCGGGAAGAGGAGGGGACCGACCAGTCCGCGATCTCCGCCGGCAAGGCGTCGGTGACGCCGCTGCACCTCGACCTCACCGACTACCGCGGCCTCGAGGCCTACGCGGAGCTGGGCGCCAGGCTGGCGGCCACCCTGCGGCCGGCATCGAAGTGAGCGCCGACGAGTTCACCTGGCGGCGCGAGCGCATGGTGCGCCTGCTGCGCGAGCGCGGCGGCATCCGCGACGAGCGGGTGCTGGACGCCATGTCGCGGGTGCCGCGCCACCGCTTCGTCCCCCGCCACCTCGCCGCCCGCGCCTACGGCGACCACGCCCTGCCCATCGGCAACGGCCAGACCATCTCCCAGCCCTGGGTGGTGGCGCGCATGTCCGAGCTGTTGGAGGTGGCGCCGGACCACACGGTGCTGGAGATCGGCACCGGATCCGGCTATCAGGCCGCCGTCCTCGCCCACCTGGCGCGACGGGTCTTCAGCCTGGAGCGCGTCGGCGAGCTGGCCACCCAGGCGATCCGCCGCCTGCGCGAGCTCGCCCTCGACAACGTCAAGGTGCAGCCGTTCGACGGCACGCTGGGCTGGGGCGAGATCGCGCCGATCGACCGCATCCTGGTGACTGCCGCCGCCCCTAAGCCGCCGGCGCCGCTGCTCGAGCAGCTCGCCGCCGGGGGCATCCTGGTGATCCCCGAGGGAGACCGCCGCCGCCAGGTGCTGACGGTCTACCGCCGGCGTCACCGCGGCGGCCTGGCGCGCGCCGAGGCCGAAGAGGTCGCCTTCGTGCCCCTGGTCGGCCGCCATGGGTGGAGCGAGGCGGAGGCGCAATGAAGAGCCTCTGGCACGCCTTCGAGGCCCGCTTGGCGGAGCTGCTGGCGTGGGTGGAGTCGTTCGCCCACACGCCCTACGGAGCGCAGGCCCTGTTCGTGCTCGCCTTCCTCGAGTCCAGCGTTTTTCCGGTGCCGCCCGACGCCCTCTTGATCCCGCTCTGCCTCGCCTTTCCGGAGCGGGCGTTCGGGTTCGCGACCCTGTGCTCGATCGGCTCCGTGCTCGGCGGTATGGCGGGTTACGCGCTGGGCCGGTACGGCGGCCGGCCCATCCTGGTGCGGCTGTTCCGGCGCGAGTGGATCGCCGCCGTGGAGGAGAAGTACGATCGCTACAACGCCTGGGCCACGGCCGTGGGTGGCTTCACCCCTTTGCCGTACAAGCTCTTCACCGTGTCCGGCGGGGCCTTCCGCATCCATTTCGGCATCTTCGTCGTCGCCTCGGTGCTGTCGCGCAGCGCGCGCTTCTTTCTCGTCGCCGCCGTTCTCTACTGGTTCGGGCCTCCGGCCAAGCAGTTCATCGAGCGGCACCTGGGGCTGTTGTCGATCGCCTTTGTTATCCTGCTCATCGCCGGATTCTGGTTCGTCGGCCGCGCCTGGCGGCGTACACATCCACCAAGGGAACGGGAGAGCTAGCCGGTGGAGGAGGGAGGCAAGATCGCGCGCCGCTATCTGCTCAGCGGCCGGGTCCAGGGCGTCGGGTTCCGCTACTTCACCCGCCGCCAGGCCGCCATGCTCAAGCTCTGCGGCTGGGTGCGCAACCTCGCCGACGGTCGCGTAGAGGTGTTGGCCGCGGGCTTGGCCGAGCCGCTGGCCCTGTTCGAGCGCCAGCTCGCCACCGGCCCGCCGGGAGCGCAGGTGATCGCCGTGGAGGCGGAGGACGCCGATCCGCCGGGCGAGGAGGGATTCAACATCCGCCATTGAGGAGCGTATGCACGACCTGAAGAGCTACATCCGCGAGGTCCCCGACTACCCCAAGCCGGGCATCCTGTTCTACGACATCACCACTCTGCTCAAGGACCCCCAGGGCTTCCGCCAGGCGGTCGACCGCTTCGTCTGGCTGTTCATCCGCGAGCGCGTCGACAAGGTCGTGGGCATGGAGTCCCGCGGCTTCATGTTCGCCCCCATCGTCGCCTACAACCTGGGCGCCGGCTTCGTGCCCGTGCGCAAGCCCGGCAAGCTCCCCGCCGCCACGCTGCGCGAGGAGTACGCCCTGGAGTACAGCACCGACGCGCTGGAGATGCACGACGACGCCATCCAGCCCGGTGAGCGGGTCCTGGTCGTCGACGACCTGGTGGCCACCGGCGGCACTGCCCTGGCGACCGCCAAGCTGGTCGAGGCGGCCGGCGGCGAGGTCGCCGCCCTGGGCTTCCTGCTCGAGCTCGAGTTCCTCAAGGCCCGCGAGCGCCTCGGCGGCTACCGCGTGGAGTCCCTCATCCGCTATAGCGAATAGTCAGAGCCTATCCCAGGACCAGGCACGGTTGCGTTGCGAGCGCCAGACCAACGCGCTTCGCGCGTCGGTGCCCGCCTGCTGGAAGGAGCCGCGACGCAGGCGATGCGGTGCCATCGTCGAGGAGCGGTGACGCGGCAGCAGGCCCCACGCCGCCGCAAGCCCCTGGCGCGCGACCGTGCCTGGTCCTGAGATAGGCTCTTACACCGCGATAGACTCTCGATGACGGGACGCCGCGCGGCTGTAGCTCAGCTGGATAGAGCGAGAGCCTCCTAAGCTCTAGGTCCCCGGTTCGAATCCGGGCAGCCGCACCAGCGCCCGGCCCATCGATTTCGTTCAACAGCGAGGAGAACGTAGCCGTATGTCAGCCCGCTTGACACGCCAGGAGATGAAACGGGACGAGGTGATGGAGTCGATCGGCTCCTTCGTGCGCTTCTTGTGGACACATCCCAAGGGCATTCTGCTTTCGCTCTGTACCGTGCTGCTCGTCGCGCTGGCGTGGGTCGCGATCGCGCAGCTCCGAAAGCACCGCGTCGAGCGGGCGAACGCGGCGCTGACCGAAGCCCTGCGGGGCCTCGATGAATCGGCGCAGCCGGCGCAGAGGCGCCAGGGTCTGCAGCGGGTGATCGACGAATATGGCTCGACCGGCGCCGCCGCGGCGGCGCGCCTGCTGCTGGCCGCCGCGGCGGCGTCCTCGGGGAACGTGGAGCGGGCGGTGGAGCTGTGGAACCAGGTCGGCGAGCGGCAGGACAGCCTCCTGGCCATGGAGGCGGAGCTGAACCTGATCGAGCACCTGAGGGCGGCGGGGCGGGGAGAGGAGGTGGTCGAGCGGCTGCGCCGCGAGCTCGACCAAGGCTCGGGCGCCCTGCCCGCGGACGCGGTGATGGGACAGCTGGCCGCCACGCTCGAGGACCTCGGGCGGGGGGACGAGGCGGACACCGTGCGCCAGCAGCTGCGCGAGCGCCATCCGGAGTCTCCATGGCTGCGCGAGGACGCGGCCCGCGGCCAGGGCGCACCCGCCTCATTGCGTTGATCGGTTCGACCACTCCGTACGAGATCCTGGACCGCAAGCGCCGCGGCGGCGCCTGGTCGACGGACGAGATCCAGGCGGCCATCGCGGGATCCCTGAACCGCGAGTGGAGCGACGCCCAGCTCGGCGCCTTCCTGATGGCGGCCGCGATCCAGGGCCTGGACGAGGCGGAGACCGCCGCCTTGACGCAGGCGATGCTCCACTCCGGTGAGCAGTGGGACCTGGCGCGGGACCTGCCGCACCTGGGGGACAAGCACTCGACCGGCGGCGTAGGCGACAAGGTGTCGCTGGTGCTCGGGCCCCTGCTCGCCGCCTGCGGCCAGTCCGTCGTCATGTTGACCGGGCGCAGCCTGGGCCACACCGGCGGCACGGCCGACAAGCTGGAGACCATCCCCGGGCTCGATCTCGCCCTCGACCGGCGGCGGGCGGTGAAGGCGCTGGAGCGCACCGGGCTGGCGATCGGCCTCGCCACCGACGCGATCGCCCCGGCCGACCGGCGCCTCTACGCGCTGCGGGACGCCACCGGCACGGTGGCCACGCTTCCCCTCATGGTCGCCAGCATCCTGTCCAAGAAGCTCGCCTGCGGCGCCGCGGCCATGGTCTTCGACGTCAAGACGGGGGACGGCGCCTTCCTCGCCGACCCCGGAGAGGCGGAGGTGCTGGCTCGCGTCATGATCGACGTCTGCGGCCGGTCGGGCCGTCCGGCGGCGGCGCTGGTCACTGACATGAGCCAGCCTCTGGGGCGATGGGCCGGCGGCGGCGTGGAAGTCGCCGAGGCGCTGGCCTGCCTGGCGGGGGAGGGACCGGAGGATCTACGGCGGCTGACTCTCGACCTGGGGGAGCTGCTCTGCCAGACGACCGGCAGCGGCGTCACGCGTGTCGAGCTGGAAGCGGCGCTGGCCGACGGCCGCGGCAGGGAGCGGCTCGCCCGCTGGGCCGTCGAGCAGGGAGCCGACCCGGGCTGGGCGGATGTGTACCGGCCCGCTCTCGCCCCCCACGAGCTCATAGCGACCGCCCCACGCGACGGGGTCCTGGCCCGGGTGGGCACCCGCGAACTCGGTCTCCTGCTGGCGGGGGCGGCCGCCGGCGCGGGAACCGGAGGTGCGGATTCCGGAGTCGCCCTCGAATCGCTGGCCCGGCTGGGTGATCGGGTCTCTAGCGGGCAGCCGCTGGCCCGACTCCATGCGCCCGGACCGAGCCCGGATCTCCAGCGGCGGCTCGCCCAGGCCTACGTGGTCGCGGACGGCGGCGAGGCGCCGCCGTTGGTGCGGGAACGCTTCCTCCCACCCTCCCGCGGGTCAGGGTTCAGGGATCTTCGCTGACCCTTGACCCCTGATCCCTGTTCCCTTGTCCCCGGGGGGCGGCAGGACGCCGCGCCGGACCCAGCGGTCGAGGATCGCGTCGGCGGCGATCCGGTGGGCGAGCTCCGAGGGGTGACCGTCGACAAAGGGCTCGGCGGCGAGCCGCCGGGCATCGATGCCACGGTATTCGGGAAGCAGGTCGAGCAGGTCGATGCCGAGCTCCTCCGCCGTCTGCCGCAGCCGCCAATGCAGGTCGTCATACTTGTACCGCCAGTCGAGCTGGGAGTCGAGGATGGGGAAGAGCACGACGAGGAAGGGCATCCGGCGCTCGGCGGCGAGATCCCGGAAGCCGGTGAGGGAGGCCCGGGTCGTCCGCCAGCCCGTCTCGTGCTCGTAGATCGCGTGGTAGTAGCGCACCAGGGCGCGGCGGCGGCGGATGTTCTCCAGCTTGTCGTAGAGCAGACGATAGGCGCGGCTGTGCCGGTGGAGGACGCGGCTCACGGGGCCGGCGGGCTCACGGGCCTCGGTTCCGCTCATCAGGCGTTGCAGAGCCTCCTGTGAGACGGGGTCCGCGTCGTTCAGGCAATAGCCGAGGACCAGGGCGTCGGGCCGCAGGCTCCGCTTCCAGCGGCGCACCGCGTTCAGCTCGCGGGCCGTGTTCCACCCCGGGCGGCTGAAGTTGATCACCTCGAAGCGATCCGGCCCGTACCTCTTGGCAAGCCTGGCCTGCATGCGGTCCGGATAGGCGTCCTCTTCGCGCACGCGGGAGCCCCAGGTGAAGGAGTCGCCGACGACGAGGATGCGATAGGGCGCGCCGGGGTCCGCCCTGCGCCGGCGCAGGTCGTAGCGGCGCTGGCGGAAGTCCGGATCGTGGTACTGCGACGTGTGGGGGATGTCGAGCGCCCCGCTGCCGGGCGGCGGCCGCTGCGGCAGCAGCCGCAAGGTGATCTCGAGAGCGAACAGGGCGAGGACCGCGCCGGCGGCGACCAGCACCAGGCGCAGGAGGATCTGCTTCAGCATCGCGGGCTAGAACAGCGTGTATATGAACGGCGCCGCGGCCTGGCTCACCACCACCAGGAGCCCGATGAGCAGCAGCACGATGACGGTGGGCACCAGCCAGTAGGCCTTGTGCTCGCGGGCGAACTGCAGCACCTCGCGGAGCAGGCGCGTGAAATAGCGGAGTCGACCCATACGCTGTCTACCCTCCTCGGCTGCGATCGTACGTCGCGATGCCGCGACGCTATCACCGCGACGCGGCCGCGGGTCAGTCGAGCGGAAACTCCTGGCGCCAGTCCGTGTCTTCCGCGGTAGGGGTCTGCCTTTCGCGGGCCAGCAGACAGTTGCCGAGGAGCAGGTAGTCCATCTCGGTGCGCATGAAGCAGCGGTAGGCGTCCTCCGGGGTGCAGACGATGGGCTCGCCGCGGACATTGAAGCTGGTGTTGACCACCAGCCCCGTGCCGCTTTGCGCCTCGAGCGCGGTGAGCAGCCGGTGGAAGTCGGGATTGGTGCGCGCCGACACCGTCTGGATGCGCGCCGAATAGTCGACGTGGGTGACGGCGGGCACGTCCGAGCGCGGACGGCGGACCTGCTCCAGCAGGTCGTCGCCGCCCGTCTCCAGCGGCCGCCGCCGCCGCGGCTGGACGTCGGCCACCAGGAGCATGTAGGGCGACGGGCGATCCAGCTCGAAGTAGTCCGCCGCGCGCTCCTCCAGCACCGCGGGCGCGAAGGGCCGGAAGCTCTCCCGGAACTTGATCTTGAGGTTGAGCAGCGACTGCATCTCCGTCGAGCGGGCGTCGCCGAGGATCGAGCGGTTGCCGAGGGCGCGGGGTCCGTACTCCATGCGTCCGCGACACAGTCCGACGACCTTCTGGTCGAGGACCAGGCTCGCGACGCGACGCGGCCATTCCTCCTCCGCCAGCTCCTCGAAGGGGTAGCCGTTTTCGGCGAGGAAGCGCCGGACCAGGGAATCGGGGAACTGCGGTCCCAGGTAGGCCCCCGACATCGCGTCGGCGCCCGCGGCCGGGCGGCGTGGGCGCTCCAGGGCGCCGTGCCACGCCGCCAGCGCCGCACCCATCGCTCCGCCGGCGTCTCCGGCCGCCGGCTGGATCCACAGATCGTGGAAGATCCCGCTGTCGAGCAGCCGGCCGTTGGCGACGCAGTTGAGCGCCACGCCGCCGGCCAGGCAGAGATCGCGCTTGCCAGTGAGCTCGCGGGCGTGGCGGGCGATGCGCAGGACCGCCTCCTCGATGACCGCCTGCACCGAACGGGCGAGATCCATCTCGCGGCGCGTGATCGGGGTCTCCGGCCGCCTCGGCGGGCCTCCGAACAGCTTGTCGAAACGGCGATTGGTCATCCTCAGGCTGTCGAGGTAGCCGAAGTAGCGCATGTCGAGGCGGAACGAGCCGTCCTCCTTCAAGTCGATCAGCTCGTCGAGGATGGTCTGCGCGTAGCGCGGCTCGCCGTAGGGGGCCAGCCCCATGAGCTTGTATTCGCCCGAGTTGACCTTGAAGCCGGTGAAGTAGGTGAAGGCGGAGTAGAGCAGTCCCAGGGAGTGGGGGAAGCGGATCTCGTGCAGCAGGCGCAGCCGCGAGCCCTCGCCGACTCCTACGGTGGTCGTCGCCCACTCGCCCACGCCGTCCAGGGTGACGACCGCCGCCTCCTCGAACGGCGACGGGAAGAAGGCGCTGGCGGCGTGCGACTCGTGGTGCTCCGGGAAATAGATCGGACCCTCGAAGGCGATCGAGAGGCGCTCCAGCTCGCGCTCGATCAGGTACGGGATCCAGAGCTTTTGCCGCATCCACACGGGAAGGGCCTGGACGAAGGAGCGCAGCCCTCGCGGCGCCACCGCCAGATAGCTCTCGAGCAGGCGGTGGAACTTGAGCAGCGGCTTCTCGTAGAAGGCGACCGCGTCGAGTCCGTCAACGCCGACGCCGCCGGCCGCCAGGCAGTAGCGGATCGCACGTGCGGGAAAGGCGGCGTCGTGCTTGATGCGGCTGAACCGCTCCTCCTGGGCGGCGGCGACGATGCGCCCGTCGTCCAGCAGGCAGGCCGCGGCGTCGTGGTAGAAGCAACTGATGCCGAGGATCTTCACGCGCGACCTCGCGGGCCTCAAAACTGCCGTTCGTAGTGCCGCGGCGTCGCGGGCCGGTCACCGCGGCGCAGCCAGTAGCTCGACGCCCGCGACTCGCGACGGCGCGTCAAGGGATCGCGGCGCCCGCGGCGGGTCAGCAGCCCGAAAGGGCTGAGCACGAGGTAGAAGAACGGCGTCAGCAGCAGCCAGGTGGTGAGCCCGCCCGTCAGGCGCCCCAGCCCACGCAACATCGCCAGGGCGCGAGGGTAGAGGCGGTCGGGGGAGAGCAGCGTGATCGCCGCCAGCGTGATGCCGGCGGCCAGCGGCACCAGGGCGAGCCAGGGCGAGGCCACCACCGCGACCAGCGCCGCCGCGGCAGCTGTCAGGGCGAGCTGCCCGAAAGCCGCTACACGGGGTCGATGGCCGCGGTGGGCCGCGGCGGGCTCCCCGCGCGCCCATTCCCAGGCCGCGCGCGCCGCCTCTTCGGTGTCCATCCGATCGTCACTCGGCGCCATCGAGGGACGCGGCTTCAGAAGGATCGCTTGCCGAAATTGAGGGCGATGACGGCGAGGTCCTCGCCGTCCAGCACGCCGTCGTTGTTGAAGTCGAAACCGGCGAAATAGCGGCTGTCGATGCCCCGGCGGCCGCCGAACCGCCAGCCCATGATCACCAGGTCCTGGCCGTCGACCTGGCCGTCCTGGTTGAGGTCCCCTCGGATGAAACGGGTTCCCTCGGTCTGGAACCGGGAGACGAGCTTGGTGATGGAGTTCGCTGGGGTCGCGAGATCGCTCGCCCGGTAGCTCACCTCGTACACGCCGAGCAGACGCTGAGGAGGTGCGTGGCGCAGGCTCAGGAGACGATTCCCGGTCTGCGCCTGGGTCTGCACTTCCTCGCCATTGAGCAGCAACTGCACCGACGCCGCGTCCACGCCGGTCCCCAGGTCCGCGATGTCGACGATGATCGTGACATCGCGTGAGACATTGGTGGCACCGTTCGCCGGCTGCACCCTGAGAGGCACGGGCGGAACCGTGTCCCGCTCGAGAATGACATCGGCGAAGGCGCCGGCCATGAGCTCGTAGCCTTCGCCGTTCGGGTGGCCCGTCCGGTCGCCGGGGTTGTCGGCGTAGAAATCGCGAAACAAATTGGCCTGCGCCAGAAACACTTCGAACGGATCGACCAACGATCGGGCGCTCCGCGTGCGCACCAGGTCCCGGATCCCGTAGTTCAGCAGCGTCGTCAGCCTGTTGTCGGCGTCCGGGCTGGCCCGCGGGTGCCGGGGGATCACGGTCGCGTGGATGGTGCTCATCCCCCGATTCCCCGCCTTGCCGGCCATCTGGTTGAGGTTCTGCAAGGTCGTCTCGCGGCTGATCCCGGCGCCGACGTCGTTGGTGCCCTCCATCAGCAGCAGGACATCGCCGCCGCCCGCCAACACGCCGTCGATCCGGCTGAGCCCGGCGACCGTGGTCTCGCCGCCCCGGCCGTGGTTCTCCACCCGCACGTTGCCGCCCTGATTGTTGAGGATTCTCTCCAGGCGTGCCGGGTAGCCGGGGGCGTTGGGAATCGCCCCGGTGCCCTGCGTGATGCTGTCGCCGAAGGCCAGGTAGACGGTGGCGGCCTGGCCGCGCGCCGCCGTCGGCAAGCTCGCGGCGACGAGGGTGAGCGCCAGGACGAGACTGCGGGTCACGGGTTCGCCGGCTCCTGCCAGGCGAGCGCGGCGCGGCGTCCGCTCTCCGGCCAAACCAGGGCCGCGCCGCCCGCGTCGATGGCCGGCGCCTCTTCGCTTCCCCGCACGGCCTGGCCGCCGCGCAGCGGCCGACCGGAAGAGGGGTCGATCTCCGCCAGCGCCCAGATCCGCGGCTCGGTGGATTCGTAGAGCAGCAGCGCCCGCGCCCCCTCGATCTGGAAGCGGGCGGCGGTGGCTCCCAGTCCCGGGAGTCGCCGAGGCATGCCCCAGGCGTCGCCGTCGAAGCGGCTGACCAGCAGTCGGTAATGGCCGTCGATCAGCTCCGACCACACGGCCAGGGCTCCCGCATCGGGCGTCGCCACCACCTGCGGCAGGATGTCCGGCACGTCGTTGACCGGATGGATGGGAGCGGGAGGCGACCAGCCGGCGCCGTTGCGGCGGCTGAACACGATCTCGTCGTCGTTGCCGTCGAAACGGCTCCACACCAGGAGCGGGGTGGCGTCACCCAGCAGGGTGGCGCTCAACGCCATCTGACTGCCGTGCGCGGGCAGGGAGACGGTCTCGGCCGGCGACCACCCGCGGCCGTCCCATTCGGCCGTGCGCACGGCCAGCTTCGTGTAGTCGTCGCCCTCCAGCCAGGCCACGCCCAGGAGCTGGCCGTCCACGGCCAGCGGCGCGGGGCGCTCTTGCAGCGCCACCGGAGGCCCGGGGAGCCGCGGCAGCTCGCGCTGCCGGCCGTCCTCGGCCACGAGCACGGCGGCCCTCTGACCCTCCGGGGTCGCCACGGTGGCCGCCAGGGCCCAGCCGCGGGTCAGCTCGACGATCCCGGAAGGCTGCGCCTCCGCCGGCAGGATGGTGGCCGTGCTCTCGCCGGCTGCCGCGCGCACGACCGGGCCCCGTGTGGAGGCCGCGGCCGAAAGCCCGCTGTGGCTGCCGGAGGCCTGTACGAGCTGCCTCGCCGGAGCCGCGGCGGCCGCCGCGAGAGCGAAACCCACGGCCACGACGGGGATCAGGGCGCGACGCCCGTTCGGGTAGCTCATGACGTCGAGCATCCTAGGGACCGGGACTCCGGGGTGTCAAATCGCGGGCTAAGATCGCCGGCATGAGAGCGGCCATCCTGGCGGTCGGCTCGGAGCTGCTGGGCTTCGACCGGCTGGACACGAACTCTCTGCACCTGACCGAGATCCTCCTGCGGCACGGCGTCGAGCCGGTGCAGAAGGGAGTCGTAGGGGACAGCGTCGCGGAGATCGCGGCGGCGGCGGCGAGGCTGCTGGACCGGGCCGACATCCTCCTGGTGACCGGAGGTTTGGGTCCCACCGCCGACGACGTGACCCGCGGCGCCATCGCCTCCCTGCTCGGCCGGGAGCTGACCGTCGACGAGGGCGTGGTGGAGGTGATCCGCGAGCGCTTCCGCCGGCTCGGAGTGGCCATGCCCGAGGTCAATCGCCGCCAGGCCGAGGTGATCGCCGGCGCCCGCCTGCTGGCCAACACCCGGGGAACGGCTCCCGGACAGTGGATCGAGACCGACGGCCGGGTGGTGATTCTGCTACCGGGGGTTCCGGCGGAGCTCAGGGAGATCGTCGCCTCCGACGTCGAGCCCTGGCTGGCGGCGCGCGGCGCCGGCGCGGGGACGGAGCAGCGCACCCTGCGGATCGCCTGTCTTCCGGAGTCGGTGGTGGAGGAGCGCATCGCCGAGGTCTACCAGCGGTTCGGCCGCGAGGCGATCTCGATCCTCGCCTCGCCCGGAGAGATCCGGATTCGCGGGTACGCAAGTGGTGGGCCAGACGAGCGCCGAGCGACCCTCGAAGCGATCGAGGAGGCGGTCCGCGCCCGGCTCGGCGAAGCCGTCTTCGGCGTTGGGGACACGAGCCTGGAGGTGGCGGTAGGGGAGGCGCTGGCCGGGCGATCGGAGACGGTGGCGGTCGCCGAGTCGTGTACGGCCGGCCTGGTGGCCGAGCGTCTCACCCGGGTCCCGGGAAGCAGCGCCTGGGTGCTGGGAGGCGTGGTCGCCTACGCGGATCGCGTCAAGCGGGAACTCCTGGGCGTCGACCAGGAGGCGCTGGATCGACACGGCGCGGTGAGCGCCGCGGTGGCGACGGCCATGGCGCGCGGCGCACGGCAGCGCCTGGGAGCGGACTGGGGGATCGGCGTCACCGGCATCGCCGGACCGGGCGGCGGCTCGGAGGAGAAGCCGGTGGGCACGGTGCACATCGCGGTGGACGGCGGAAGCGCCGAGCGCCTCGTGCACCACCACCTGCGCCTGACGGGGGACCGCCAGACCGTTCGGCGGATCAGCTCCCAATGGGCACTGGACGCGCTGCGCCGCGCGCTGTCCGGGCTGCCTCAGCTTCGGCGCGCGGCGAGCAGCCCCGAGTACTCCGGCTGAAGTCGGCGGATCGACTAAGCTCCTGACTCGAGAATGCCTCCTCTCGCCGACATCGCGTTCCCGGCACTCGTCGTACTTGCCTACCTCCTCGGCTCGATCTCCTTCGGTCTGCTCCTGGTGCGCCGGAGCCGCGGCGTCGACGTGCGCACCCTGGGCAGCGGCAATCCCGGCGCCACCAACGCCCTGCGCGCCGCCGGGCCGTCAGTGGCCGTCGCCGTGCTCGTGCTCGACATGGCCAAGGGACTGCTGCCGGTCGCCACGGGCCGCGCGGCCGGGTTGCCGGAGCGCCAATTGGCCTGGATCGCCGCCGCCGCCGTCCTCGGCCACGTGTTCCCGCTGTGGCATCGCTTCCGTGGCGGCAAGGGCGTGGCCACGGCGGCGGGGACGCTGGCGGCGCTGGCGCCGCGACCTCTGATCGCCTCCGCCGCCCTGTTCGCGCTGACCGTGGCCACCACCCGCATCGTCTCCCTGGGATCGGTGGTGGCGGCGCTGACGGTGCCGCTGTGGTGGCTCGCCGGCGCCCGCCTGGGCTGGTGGAGCGGTCCCGACGGGATGGCGCTGGCCGGGTGCGCGGCGATCTGCCTGCTGGTGCTCTGGCGCCATCGCGACAACCTCGCCCGGCTGCTCAGGGGCGAGGAGCCCAAGCTGGGAAGCCGCCGCCGCGGAGAGGCCCGTTGAGCGACATCGGAGTGCTGGGAGCGGGCTCCTGGGGCACCTCGCTGGCCGTGCATCTGGCCCGCCGGGGAGCCCGCGTGCGACTGTGGACGCGGCGGGGCGACGACGCCCAGACCCTGCGCCGGGAGCGGATGAACCGCCGCTACCTGCCCAACGTCCCCTTCCCCGAAGGTCTGGAGGTGAGCGCCGAGCTCGCGGACATGGCGGGCTGCGACCCGGTGCTGGTGGTGGTGCCGTCCCACGGGTTCCGTCAGGTGCTGCAGCACTACCTGCGCGCGCTGCCTCCGGGAGCGAGCCGCACCGTGGTCTCCGCCACCAAGGGGATCGAGATGGACTCCCTGGCCCGCATGAGCCAGGTGACCTTCGAGGAGGCCCTGGCGGCCGAGCGCGAG
Organism: Thermoanaerobaculia bacterium; assembly: GCA_050747865.1. Taxonomy (GTDB): domain Bacteria; phylum Acidobacteriota; class Thermoanaerobaculia; order Multivoradales; family JAHEKO01; genus JBOGJI01. The sequence goes on along the minus strand of JBOGJI010000022.1, from coordinate 28,120 downwards.
GTCGACTACGCCGTGCTCTCCGGCCCCACCTTCGCCGACGAGCTGGCCCGCGGGGTCCCCACCGCCGCGGTTGTCGCCTCCGAGGAGGAGCCGGTGGCGCGGCGGCTGCGCGAGCAGCTCGCCGGGCCCGAGCTCCGGCTCTACTCCTCGCCCGACGTGACGGGGGTCGAGCTCGGCGGCGCCGCCAAGAACGTGGTGGCCATCGCCGCCGGCGTCGTCTCCGGGCTGGCCTCCGGCCACAACACCCTGGCGGCGCTGATCACCCGCGGCCTGCACGAGATCACCCGCCTGGGAGTCGCCTGCGGCGGCCAGCCCCGGACCTTCGCCGGCTTGGCCGGCCTCGGCGACCTGGTACTCACCTGCACCGGCCCGCAGTCGCGCAACCGTCAGACCGGCGAGCGGCTGGCCCGCGGCGAGACCCTGGAGCAGATCCAGGCCGGGCGGACCATGGTCGCCGAGGGGATCCGGAACTCCCTGGCCATGCACCGGCTGGCCGGCCAGAAGGGGGTGGAGATGCCGATCGTGTCCCAAATGGTGGCGGTGCTCTACGAGGGGCTGGACGTGCGGGTCGCGATCCAGGAGCTGATGACGCGGGAGCTGAAAGCCGAGGCCGAGCTGTGAGCGCCGCCCCGGCGGGCCACCAGCACGTCCTCATCCTGGACTACGGCAGCCAATACACCCAGCTCATCGCCCGCCGGGTGCGGGAGAACCGGGTCTACTGCGAGATCCATCCCCCGGATCTCCCGCTGGCCGAGATCCGGCGCCTCCAGCCCATCGGCATCGTGCTCTCGGGCGGGCCGCAGAGCGTCTACGAGCAGGACGCGGCGACGGCGCCGCGGCAGCTCTTCGAGCTCGGCATTCCGGTGCTGGGAATTTGCTACGGCATGCAGATCATGGCCCACGTCCTCGATGGCGCCGTGGAGCCCTCGAGCAGCCGCGAATACGGCCGCGCGCTGGTCGAGATCCGCGAGCCGGGCCTCCTGTTCGCGGGGCTGTCGCCGCGCCAGACCGTGTGGATGAGCCACGGCGACCGGGTGGGCGGCCTGCCCCAAGGCTTCGTGTGCACGGCCACCAGCGACCCGGTCGCTGGTGAGGAGGGTCCGATCGCCGGCATGGGGGATGCGGAGAGACGGCTCTACGGCATCCAGTTCCATCCCGAGGTCGCCCACACGCAGTCGGGATCGGCGATGTTGCGCAATTTCCTCTACGAGGCCTGCGGGGCGCGCGGCGACTGGCGCATGGCCTCCTACCTGGAGGAGAGCAAGGCGCAGATCCGCCGCACGGCCGGTGACGGCCACGTGTTGTGCGCCATCTCCGGCGGCGTCGACTCCTCGGTGGTGGCGGCCCTGCTGCACGAGGCGGTGGGCGACCGCATGACCGCGGTCTTCGTCGACAACGGCGTCCTGCGCAAGGGAGAGGCGGGCCAGGTGGTGCAGAGCCTGGGCGAAGGCTTGGGGATCCCGATCCGTGCCGTGGACGCCCGGCAGGAGTTCCTCTCAGCCCTCGCCGGGATCGCCGACCCGGAAGAGAAGCGGCGTACCGTCGGCCGCGTCTTCATCGAGGTCTTCGAGCGCGTCGCCGAGACCCTCGAGGACGTGCGCTTCCTCGCCCAGGGCACGCTCTATCCGGACGTCATCGAGTCGGTGTCGGTCAAGGGCCCGGCGGCGGTGATCAAGACGCACCACAACGTGGGCGGGCTGCCCGAGCGCCTGGGATTCGAGCTCATCGAGCCCCTGCGCATGCTGTTCAAGGACGAGGTGCGCCAGCTCGGCCGCGAGCTGGGCCTGCCGGAGGACCTGCTGGCCCGCCATCCGTTCCCCGGCCCCGGTCTCGCCGTGCGCGTGCTCGGCGAGGTGACGGCGGAGCGGGTCGCGGTCCTCCAGGAGGCCGACGCCATCTTCCTCGAGGAGCTGCGCGACGCCGGCTGCTACGACCGCGTGGCCCAGGCCTTCGCGGTGCTGCTGCCGGTCAAGAGCGTCGGCGTGATGGGCGACTTCCGCACCTACGAAAACGTCGTCGCCCTGCGCGCGGTCGAGACCCAGGATTTCATGACCGCCGACTGGGCGTCGCTGCCGCATGAGCTCCTGGGCCGGGTCGCCAACCGCATCGTCAACGAGGTCGCCGGGGTCAACCGTGTCGTCTACGACGTCACCAGCAAGCCGCCTGGCACCATCGAGTGGGAGTAGGGCGGACGATCAAGCCGGCGGCTGCGCATTGTTCGGCGCTTCCTCGGGTGCCAGGGGGATGGGAGTCAGCTTGTCGGGGTCTTTCTTGAGCGCCTTGGCGACTCGTTTGACGAGACGGCGGTGTTGCTCTTCGGCGGGGGAGTCCTTGCCATTGGCGCGGGACACCCAGCCGCCAGCGAGCATGCCGTGGCCGCCGCCTTTGCCGCTGCGTCCCACCAGGCGGCGCATGAGGCGGCCGGCGTCGGCGCGTGGGTTGGTGGTGCGCAGGGACAGGTAGAGGCGGTCCTGCCAGGCGCCGGTGACGAAGGACCAGGTCTTGCCTTCCATGCGCACCAGCAGGTCGGCGACCTCGGGGACGAGGTCCGGGTGGTCCACGGTGCCCAGATGGCTGGTGATGAGGGTGCTCACCGACTCCAGCTTCTCGAGGGCGTGGTGGATCGTGCGGTAGTAGGTGACGGGCAGGCGCGGCGTCTGTATGTTGGCGATGGCGCGCTTGTCCGCCTGCGTGTAGACGAGGTCGAACATGCGCTTGTCCGGACCGCTCGACTCGCGGCGGAAGTCCAGGGTCTCGGTGCGGATGGCGTAGACCAGTGCGCTGGCCTCGGCCTTGCCGAGGAGCGTCTCGGCGGCGAGCAGGTATTCGCCGAGGATGGTCGCGGTTGCGCCGTATTCAGGGCGAATGTCGCTGTAGGCGGCCGCGGCGCTGGCCCGCCGCGGCGGGTGGTGGTCGAAGACCAGGTCGGGCGTCCGCGACTCCGGGAGCTGGTTGTTGCCGGTCTCGGGCTGGGTGTCGACGAGGGCGAAGTGGCGGTAGTGCTTCCAGTTCAGATGGCGCACGTGGCTGAGCTTGAGGCGCAGGGCGCGCACCATCTCGCGGTTCTCGGCGCGGCCGATGATGCCACCGTAGGCCAGGGTGACACGGCGCCGGAAGCGGGCGCGCAGGAGGTGGGCGAGGAGGGCGCCGGCGGCGATCGCGTCGGGGTCGGGGTTGTCGTGGGTGAGTACCAGCCAGCGCCCGCTGCCGCGGGTCCCGCTGACCACCTCGTCGAGACGGGCGAGGCGCTCCTGCGGCGTCATCGAAGGCATGAGACCGGAATTCTATGCGGCGCGGCAAACGAACAGGGATCCGGCGGCGCCGGGCAGGCGTACATTGGAGCCTGAAGGGAGGATCGATGAAGCGAAGCGTTCTACCCGATCGCGCCCGGACGGCGGCGTTCGTCCTGCTCCTGACCCTCGGGCCGGCCTGTGCCGCGGAACGGCCGACGGAGGCGGCGAACGGGGGAGAGGTGGCGCTCGCCGCCTGGGAGCGGCTGCTGACCAAATATGCCCGCGGCGGAGGGGTCGACTACGCCGGCGTCGCTGCCGACCGCGTCGATCTGGATGCCTTCCTCGACAGTCTCGCCGGCGCCCGTCCGGGCGCATGGCCGCGAGACGAGCAGCTCGCGTTCTGGATCAACGCCTACAACGCCGTGGTCATCGGCCAGCTGTTGGAGCGGTATCCGGGCATCGGGTCGGTCCAGGACGTCGACGGGTTCTTCGCCGAGCTGACCTTCCCGGTGGCCGGCCGCCAGCTGACGCTGGATCAGATCGAGACCGCGGGCCGGGAGCTTGGGGATCCGCGGGTGCACTTTGCGGTGGTCTGCGCCTCCACGAGCTGCCCCGACCTGCGCCCGGAGGCGTACATGGCGGATCGGGTGCAGGCTCAGCTCGCTGACCAGAGCCGGCGGTTCCTGTCGGACCCCGAGAAGGGCCTGCGCCTCGACGCCCAGGCGAACACCTTGTGGCTGTCGTCGATCTTCAAGTGGTACGCCGGTGACTTCACCGGCGGCAGCACGGTGGTCGCCTTCTTCGCCCGCGGCGACATCCTGGGCTGGGTAGCCGAGCACGTTCCGGCGCCCCTGGCGAAGACCCTGCGCGAACGCAAACCCTCGGTGCGCTATCTCGACTACGACTGGGCGCTGAACGACCGGCCGTAGGGGCGAAGGCCGGTGGTACGATGGCCGGCCAGGCATGATCCAAGAGCTCTTCCACATCGGGCCGGTGTCGATCAGCCCCTTCGGGGTGACGATGATGCTGGCCTTCCTGGCCGGCTACTGGCAGCTCTCCCGCGGCCTGTCACGGACCGGCGCCGGCGACGCGGACGACGCCTGGGCCATCACGCTCGCGGCGGGGATCGGCGGCATCCTCGGGGCCAAGATCTACTACGCGGTGCTGTACCAGGACTGGCGGCTGCTGCTCAGCCGCTCCGGCCTGGTCTGGTACGGCGGCTTGCTGCTCGGCGCTGCCCTGGTGCTCTGGGTAGTGCGCAGGCGGCGGCTGGCGATGGCGGGGACCCTCGACGCCACGGCCCTGGCGCTGGCCCTGGGCTACGCCATCGGGCGCGTCGGCTGCTTCCTGGTCGGAGACGACTACGGGGTTCCGTCGGACCTGCCGTGGGCGGTGGCGTTCCCCGTCGGTCTGCCGACGACGACGGCGTGGAACCTCCAGGAGGCTTTCGGGGTCGCGATACCCTCCGGCGTGGCGCCCGACGAGCTGCTGCGCGTCCATCCGACGCAGCTCTACGAGACGCTCCTTGCACTCATGATCTGGGGCGTCGGTCTCCTCCTCCTGCGCCGGGGCGCCCGCGGAGGGGCGGTCGCTCTCACCACGGTTTTGCTCCTGGCGCTGGAGCGATTCGGCATCGAGTTCCTGCGCGCCAAGGACGACCGGTTCATCGGTGACCTGACGCTGGCACAGGGGATCAGCCTGGGAGTCCTCCTGGTGGCGGGCGGTCTCGCGGTGTGGCGGTGGCGCGGCGGCTCACCGGCCGCGGAGGTAGGCCGCCGGGTCGGAGAGCCGGGGCGGGGGAGAGCGTGAGCACACGGGAGCTCCCGCGCCTCCTGACCATCGCGGGATCCGACTCCGGCGGCGGCGCCGGCATCCAGGCCGATCTCAAGACCTTTGCCAGCTGGCGGGTCTACGGCATGAGCGCGCTCACCGCGGTCACGGCGCAGAACACGTTGGCGGTGACCGCGGTGCACGGGATTCCACCGGAGGTGGTCATGGCGCAGATCGACGCCGTGTTCGACGACCTCGGCGTCGATGCGGTGAAGATCGGCATGCTCGGGGAGCGTGCGGTGGTGGAAGCCGTGGCCGCGAAGCTGGCGGCGCGCTGCCGTGTGCCCATCATCCTGGACCCGGTGATGGTTGCCAAGACCGGCGATCTGCTGCTCGCCGCCGATGCGCGTGAGGCGCTGGCCGCCGAGCTGCTGCCGCTGGCGACGCTCGTCACCCCCAACCTGCCGGAAGCGGAGGCGCTCCTGGGGCGGCGGCTGAAGACTCCGGAAGAACGACGTGACGGTGCCGGCGAGCTGGCTTCGCGAGGTCCCGCGGTGCTGCTCAAGGGCGGGCACACGGAGGGTCCGGAGGTGGTGGATCTGCTGGCCACTGAGGGCGGCATGGAGGAGTTTCGCCATCCGCGCCTGGCGAGCCGATCGACCCACGGCACCGGCTGCACGCTGTCCTCGGCGATCGCCGCCAATCTGGCCTGGGGCCGGCCGCTGCGCGAGGCGGTCGAACGGGGAATCGACTTCACCCATCGCGCGATCGCCGAGGCGATCCCGCTCGGCGGAGGACACGGGCCGGTGAACCACCTGGTGGAGACTGAGTGCCCCAGCCCATAAATACGGCGACGTATCGGCGGCCCATGCATCCCCGCTGGCGGCGTTGCGCTCCCTGCGACATACCTCCGGGTATGCCACGGTCGCGCGCCTTGCCAGCGGGGCGCCTGAACCGCCGCTACATCACCGTATTTTTGGGATGGGGCACCAAGGTTCCGGAGCGCGCGCGATGAGTCGGGTCTGGGATCTGATCGTGGTCGGGGCCGGGCCGACCGGCATCGCCATCGGCGCGGAGGCAAGGCGCGCCGGTCTCGACGCCCTGCTCATCGATCGCGGCCCGCTGACCGCCAACCTCCTCGAGTTCCCCACCTTCATGCAGTTCTTCACCACCCGGGACCGGCTGGAGGTCGCCGGCGTGCCGTTCGCCGTGCCGGAGGCCCATCCGAGCCTGCGGCAGGCGCTGGTCTACTACCGGGCCGTGGCGCGGCAGTTCGATCTGCGCCTGGCGCTGCACGAGGAGGTGCTGGCGGCGACCCGCCGGGACGACGGCTTCGTCGTGCGCACGCAGGCGGCGGGCGGCCCGCGAGAGCGGCGGGCGCGGGCGGTGGTCCTGGCCACCGGCTACTTCCGAACGCCGAAGACGCTCGGGGTGCCCGGCGAGGAGCTCCCCTGGGTGCAGCATCGCTACCGGGACCCCTATCGGCACTTCGGCGAGCGGGTGGTGGTCGTGGGCGGCGGCAACTCGGCGGCGGAGGCGGCCCTGGAGCTCTGGCGCGCCGGCGTCGAGGTCACCGTGGTCCATCGTGGCGAGCAGGTGCGCGACAGCGTCAAATATTGGCTGCGCCCGGACTTCGACAACCGCGTCCGCGAGGGCTCGATTCGCGCCCGGTACGGCCGCCGCGTGCGGGCGTTCGAGGAATCCCATGGAGTCCTGCTCGACGGGGCGGGCGGCGCGGCGCCCGAAGCCGTGCCCGCCGACATCGCCCTGGTGCTCATCGGCTACCGGCCGGACGCCGAGCTGTTGCGCGGCTGCGGCGTGCAGGTCGACGAGGCCTCCCTGGTCCCGTCCTACGACCCGGAGAGCTGCGAGACCAACGTGCCCGGCCTCTACGTCGCCGGCACCCTGCAGTCCGGCCTGGATACCCATCGCATCTTCATCGACAATTCCCGCGAGCATGCGCCGCGCATCGTCGAGCACATCCGGCGGCAGGTGTCCGCCGTAGTCTGACGGCATATGCCTTGCACCGTATCCGGCGAAAGATGGCACTCCGATGCGCCAAAGTAGCCTCAGAACGTGTCTAGACGGGGTGAAGGCGAGAAGAACTTCGGATCGACACGGGCCTACACAAGAAGGGGCCGTGCGAGGAGACGGAAAGATGATGTACCGCAAACCGCCGCGCCTAGCGCGCGGATCCGTTCTTTCGATCGTACCGCTGGCGATCGGGGCCTTGCTGGGGGCCTCGCTTCCCGCCGCGGCGCAGGAGGCGGAGGTCCCGGCCGCGGCGCTGCCGGGAACCTTCGGAGAGACTATCGACGTGCGGGTGATCAACCTGGAGATCGTGGTCACCGACCGCGACGGCAATCCGGTGCACGGCCTGGGTCCCGAGGACTTCGAGCTCACCGTCGACGGGCAGCCGCGAGCCATCGAATATTTCACCGAGATCGCCAACGGACGGGCCGAACGGGCTCCCGAGGGGAGCGACGTCCCCTCGGCTCCCGCGGTGTCCCCCGGCGAGGACGTGGGGACCAGCTACCTCCTCTTCGTCGACGACTTCGCGACCGTCCAGCGTGACCGCAACCGGGTGCTGGAGTCCATGCAGGAGGACCTCGGTTTCATTGGACCCCAGGACCGCATGGCGGTGGTCGCCTACGATGGCAAGCAGGTGCAGATGCTGTCCACATGGAGCCAGTCCCACGAGGAGCTCGAGCGCGCCCTGGAGCGCGCCACCCGCCGGCCCGCCTACGGGCTGCAGCGGGAGATCGAGCGCAATCAGGTCGAGCCCGATCTCCTCATCAGCGTCGCGGGCGGCCCCGTCGGCTTCGTGGATGAGTTCCCGGGGGACTCGATCCGCCTCGTCGACCAGTTCGGCCAGAACCTCGGCTTCCGCACTCGCTTGAGCCCCCAGGAGCGCAACTACGCGTCTCGCCTCACCGACCAGGTGGGCAGCGCCATGGCCGCGGCGGCCGCCACCATGCGCGCCTTCGCCCGCCCGCCCGGGCGCAAGGTGATGCTGGTGGTGGCCGGCGAGTGGCCGTTGCTGCCCGCAGAGTATGCGGTCGGGGACAACAACCTGGCTTGGCTGTACGAAGGCGTCAGCGGCGGCGAGACCCTCTACCGGCCGCTCGTCGACACCGCCAATCGCCTCGGCTACACGATCTATCCCATCGACGCCCCCGGCCTGCAGGCGCTGTCGGGTGTCTCGGCGGCCGACCGGACAGGCGTGGAAGCGGGCTTCCGGGCCAACGCCTCCCGCACTCGCGAGTGGTCGGTCGAGTCGACCCTGCGGTTCGTGGCCGCTGCGACGGGCGGCGAGGCGTTGATCAACGCCTCCCGCGAGCACGCCTTGCAGCAGGTGTTCGAGGACACGCGCTCGTACTACTGGATCGGCTTCTCGCCGAGCAACAAGGGAGACAACGAGCGCCACGACGTGCGCCTGCGCACGGTACGCCGCGACCTGCGCCTGCGCTCGCGCACCGACTACCTGGATCTCTCCCGCACGGCGGAGGCCACGATGGCGGTGGAGAGCACCCTGCTATTCGGGCTTCCACCCGGCACCGGAACCCTGAAGGCCGAGCTGGGCGAACCCGAGCGCTCCGGCAGGCGGCGCATGCAGGTTCCCGTGACCGTCTTTCTACCGATGGACGAGTTCACCGTGCTGCCCCAGGGAGAGAAGTTCGTGACCCGGGTCGAGCTGCGCTTCGCCGTCCAGGACGACGAGGGAGCCCGGGCGCCGATCCCCGTGGTACCCCTGGAGCTGACGCTCAAGGCGCAACCTCCGGCCGGTGCGGTGATCTCCTACGAGACCACTCTCGAGCTGCGACCGAGAGAGCACGACCTGGTGATCGGGGTCCACGACCCGGTGACCGGGCGGTTGCTCTCCACCACGGCCCACGTGAAGCCCTAGGCGGCGAGGCCTGCTGCTAGGCTACCCGCGCGGTCCGCGCCCGGCTCGTCGGGCGGGGGCTGCGAGGGCAGATGAGGATGGGGATACGAAGCGTCAAACGGCGGGCGCGGGCCCTCGGCTCCGGTCTCGCCGATCTGGCGGCCGCGGAGCTGGCGGCGCTGCGGAGCGATCTGCGGGCGTCCGTGCGCCGCGCCGGGCTAGGCGGCATCCTGGTGGTGGTCGGGAGCGGGCTGCTGCTCTGCGCCGTCGCGGCGCTGGCGCTGGCCGGGTTCGAGGGCCTCACCCTGGTCTTGCCACGCTGGGCGGCGGCGCTCGCTATAGCCTGCGGCCTGGCGGTGGTCGGGCTGATCGTCCTGACCGTGAGCCGCGCGCAGCTGCGACGCGTCGAGGGCCCGGTGCGCACGCTGCAGCGGCACGTCGAGGACCATCGGGATTGGTGGCGCGAGCGTCTGGGAGAAGGCGCGCCGCGCGGCGACCCAGGAGACGAGGGAGACCGGTGAGGCTGGATGAGGCGCGCCGCGCGGCGGCCCGGCAGCTGGACGCCGTGCTGCGCGACGTCGGCCGCCCGTTAGGGCGAGCTCCGAAACCGCAGATCTGGCTCCTGCTCGTGGCCGGCGCCGCGCTCGGATTCTGGTGGGGTCAGCGCCGACGCAGCGGGTGAGCTATTCGGCGGCGCGCGGGCGTTTGAAGACGAAGGCGATGTTGTCCGTAGCGCCGCTCTTGAAGTTCACCGAGGTGATGGAGACGAGCTCCCAGCCCTCCTCGCCCAGCCGGTTCAGCTCGCCGGCCGCGTTGGGATCGAGCCGGTAGTTCTCGCTCCGCACGTTGATGATCTTGTACTCCCATTGGGTCATGGCGCCCTCCTTGCCGCTATAGGGACGGGCCCGCCTGTAGCGCCTATTGTAGCGCCGACACCTATGCGGGCACGACGCGGACGGGGTCTCCGCGGCCGCAGCCCAGGCGTTCGGCCGCGCTGCCGTCGCGCACGGAGACTTCGACGGTGCCGAGCGAGCCGATCAAGGCTCCCACCTGCCCGGGCGACAGCGCCGCGTAATGGGTCACCCAGCGCTCCACCTGCCGGCCCGCCACCGAGACGACGCGGGCGCCGCGCGGGCACCAGGCCTCGGGAATGTCGGAGATGAGGTTGCCGAAGCGGTCGACGTGGACCACGCGTCCCTCGACGGTGGTTCCCTCTCGCCGGGGCGGGCGCGGGTCGAGGGTGATGGGGTCCGTCACCGGTTCGCCCAGGTCCTCGGGGGGCTGGCTCCGCAGGAGAGCGGCGGCCAGCGGGGCGAACCGATCCCGACCGTGGAAGGTGGCTCCGGGGCCGGCGCGGACCAGGTCGCCGGCGGTGACCGAGAACACGTCGGCCGAATCCAGCCAGGGGCTCAGTAACCCGTTGTCGGGGGCCACGAACAATGCCCCCGGCGTGCGCGCGACCAGGATCCTCCGATCACCGCCGACCTGCGGATCGACGACCGCCAGATGCACGGTCCCGACTGGAAACTCGCCGGCCACCGCCGCGAGGAGAAACGAAGCTTCTTCAATGTCGCCAGGAGAGACTTCGTGGGTGATGTCGATGATCACGGCTTTAGGAGCCTCGCGGAGGATCACCCCCTTGACGGCCGCGACGTAGTAGTCCCGGGTTCCGAAATCGGTAAGGAGCGTCAGGATCGGCACGGCGGAATGATCGTGGATGCGCGGTTTCGGAACAACTGTATCGGCTTTCTCCCGGACGCCTTACCCCCGGTAAACCGCACCGGTTAGTATGTTGCCCATGCCTCTGGAGGCGTGTGTGGTTGTCTTCGCCAAGCCCCCGCGGCCGGGCGCGGTGAAGACCCGCTTGGTGCACTCGCGACTATCGGCGACTGACGCGGCGGAGCTCTATGAGGCATTCCTGGGGGACCTTGTGGAGCGTCTCGATTCGGGCTCGTTCGATCTGCGGATCGCTTGGGCGATGGAGGACGGAGAGCCTCTACCGGCAGGTTCGCGGGAGGCGGTGCGGCAGCAGGGGGACGATCTGGGGGCGAGGCTTTTCAATGCCTTGCGGGACGCGGGCGGGGGTCATGAGCTGGTGGCCGCGGTGGGGAGCGATCATCCCGACCTGCCGCTTGAGCGGGTGGAGGCGGCGTTCGACGCTCTGCGTGGGGGGCGGGAGGTGGTGCTGGGGCCGAGTCGGGACGGGGGGTATTACCTGATCGGGCTGCGGGCTTCGGCGGTGGATCAGGCGTTGTTCTTGGGCATCGAGTGGAGCACGGGGGGAGTTCTCGACGCGACTCTGGCGCGGGCGCGCGGACTGGGGCTCGACATAGGGCTGCTGCCGGTGGAAGAGGACGTGGATCGGCCGGCCGACCTCGACGCCCTGGTGGCTCGGCTGGAGGGTGGCCGGCGCGCCCCGCGCACGGCCACCCTGCTGCGGTCGTGGGGCTGGATGGCGGCGCCCGAATGAAGGTTCTGAGCACGGCGGAGAAGCGGCGCCTCGAAGCCAGGGCGGTCGAGGAGCTGGGGATGCCGTCCATCGTGCTGATGGAGAACGCGGCCAGGGAGGTGACGGATGTCGTCGAGCGCGATCTGGCCCCGGGCGGTCGCGTCTGTGTGCTCTGCGGACCGGGCAACAACGGGGGAGACGGTCTGGGCGTCGCCCGCCACCTCGCATTGCGCGGGCGCGACGTCACCTGCTGGCTGGCGGTGCCGGCTGACCGGTTGAAGGGGGATGCCCGCACGCAATACGCGATCTGTCGCAGAGGGGGGGTCCCGGTGTCGGAAGCGACGCCGGGCGAGATCGCCGCCTGGCTGCGGGCGCGAGTCGATGGGCCGGACGTGATCGTGGATGCCTTGTTCGGGACCGGACTGTCGCGGCCGTTGGAAGGGGAGTGGGTCGAGCTGGTGGAAGCTCTCGATGTGGAGGGTCGGGAGGTCGTCGCGGTGGACCTGCCGAGCGGTCTGATGGGGGATGGCGCGTCGCCCGTTGGCCCCTTCGTGACGGCGAGCAGGACCGTGGCGCTCGCGGCCCCGCAGCCGGCGCACGTGTTGTGGCCGGTTCGAGGAGCCGTGGGGGATCTCTGGGTGGCGGACCTGGGGCTGCCGCCGCGGCTGCTGGAAGAGGCCGCGCCCGCCTTTGAGACATTGGAGCCGGCGCGGCTTGCCGCCCTGCTGCCTCAGCGCGGCCCCGAGGCCCACAAGGGGACGGCGGGGCATCTGCTGGTGTGGGCGGGGTCGCCGGGCAAGGCGGGCGCCGCCGTGCTGGCGGCACGGGCGGCCGGGCGCCTGGGGGCGGGGCTGGTCAGCGTGGCCTGTCCAGAGACCGTGCAGCCGACGGTCGCGGCGGGAACGTTCGAGTCGATGACGCTGGCTCTGCCGGAGGTCGCGGAAGGGTCGGGGGACGGGCCCGCCAGCCTGGCCGATCGTATCGTGGAGCACGCGGGCGAACGTTCGGCCCTCGCCGCCGGCCCCGGCCTCGGCACGAATGCCGCGATCCAGGAGTCGATCCGGGCTGTCGTGGCGCGTTGTCCCGTACCCATGGTGCTCGACGCGGACACCTTGAATGCGTTCGCCGGGCGGTTGGGAGAGCTGGCTGATCGACGGGCGCCGGCCGTGTTGACACCGCATCCGGGGGAGCTCGGGCGCTTGCTCGAGCGCAGCGCGGCGGAGGTCCAGGCCGACCGGCTCGCGGCTGCCCGGCAGGCGGCGCAGCGCAGCCGCGCCGTCGTCGTGCTCAAGGGTCGCGGTACGCTGATCGCGGCGCCCGAGGGCGGCGTCGAGCTGTGCCTGGAAGGGGGACCGGCGCTGGCGACCGGCGGGTCGGGAGACGTGCTCACGGGGATGATCGGCGCCCTGCTGGCGCAGGGGCTGGAGCCGCGCGACGCCGCCTGCCTGGGCGTGTGGCTGCACGCGCGCACGGGCGATCGACTGGCGGCGCAACGGGGCGTGCTCTCGCTGCTGGCCGGCGATCTCGTCGAGGAGCTGCCGGCCAGCGTCCGCGAGCTGGAGGAGCGATCCACCTGGCCATGAGGCGGGGAGCGCTCGCCTGCAACGGCCGGCAGCTGGGAGCCTGTGAATGAATCTCCCGTGGGCCGCGTTGCGACCCACGGGAGATTCATTCACAGGCTCTGAGGTTGTCCAGTAAGCTTCGGGGGGTGAGGACCTGGCGTACGGAGTCCGCGGCGCAGACGCGTGACCTTGGGGAGCGGCTGGCGCACGAGCTCGTGCCCGGCGGCATCCTGCTGCTGTCCGGCGCCCTGGGCGCGGGCAAGACCACGCTGGTGCAGGGAGTCGCCGCGGGGCTGGGGCTGGACCCCAAGGAGATCCAGTCGCCCAGCTACACGCTGGTGCGCGAGCACGCGGGGCCGCGAGGTCGTCTCGTCCACATCGACCTCTACCGGCTGGGCTCGCGCGAGGCCGATGCCCTGGGTCTCGACGAGATCCTCGACGGCCCTGGAGTGAAGGCCGTAGAGTGGCCGGACCGGCTGAGGTTCCCGGTGCCCGGCGGGCTGCATCTCGAGTTGCGCCTGCTGGCGGGAGGGGAGCGCCGGATCGACGAGGTCGAGCCGGCTGTCACCGGCGCCAAGGAGTTGAACGACATGGTTGCGGAGGTGCGATGAAGATTCGCAAGGTCGGCGTCCTCGGATGCGGCCTCATGGGCTCTGGGATAGCGGAGGTGGCGGCGCGGGCCGGCCACGAGACCGTGGTGCGCGAGGTCAGCGAAGAGCTGCTGGAGAAGGGTCTGACGCGCATTCGCAAGTCGCTGGAGCGCGCGATGGAGAAGGGCAAGCTCGACGAGAGCCAGCGCGACAAGACGCTCGCCAACCTGTCGGGCACCGTGCAGCTCGAGCCCTTGAGCGACTGCGACCTGGTCATCGAGGCCATCGTGGAAGACGTGGAGGAGAAGCGGCTGACCTACCGGTCGCTGGACGAGGTGGTGCAGGAGAAGGCGCTGTTCGCCAGCAATACCTCGTCGCTCACCATCACCGAGCTGGCGATGGCGACGGCGCGCCCCGACCGCTTCATCGGTCTCCACTTCTTCAACCCCGTGCCGGTGATGCAGCTGGTGGAAGTGGTGCGCACCCTGCTGACCTCGGATGACGCCTTCCAGTCGGCGATGAGCTTCGTGGAGTCGTTGGGCAAGCGGCCGGTGGCGGCGCGCGACACCTCTGGCTTCATCGTCAACCGCCTGCTGGTGCCGTACCTGCTCGACGCCATCCGCGCCTACGAGGAGGGCGTCGGGTCGGTGGAGGACATCGACCAGGCGATGAAGCTCGGTTGCGGCTATCCCATGGGGCCGTTCACGCTGCTCGACTTCGTCGGCCTCGACACCACCTTTTCGATCGCCAACATCATGTTCGACGAGTACCGGGAGAAACGCTTCGCGCCGCCGCCGCTCTTGAAGCAGATGGTGCTCGCCGGCCGGCTGGGCAGGAAGTCGGGACGCGGCTTCTATGACTATTCCGACGGCGCGTAGGGGAGGGGCCCGGTGAGCTCCGCCGACGTGGGATCGGCCGCGGAAGCCGACGTCAGGGTCGTCGAGCTGCCGGAGTCCGCTCCCGAGATCCTGTTCGGGCCCGGCGACGATCAGCTCCGGCGCGTCGAGAGGCTGCTGGAGGTGTCGCTCGGCGCCCGCGGAACGCGCCTGCGCGCCGAGGGGCCGGCCGATCGCACGGCGCTGGCCGAGCGCCTGTTCACCCAGCTCGGTGAGCTGCTGGAGGGCGGGTACCCGCTGGCACGCGAGGACGTCGAGACGGCGGCGCGGGTGCTGCTCGAGGCGCCCGACGCCTCGCTGCACGAGTTCTTCACCGGCGGCGGCCGGCTCGCCGGCGTCGAGCGCCTGGTTACGCCGCGCAGCCTGCGGCAGCAGATCTACCTCAAGGCGATGGCCGATCACGACCTGGTCATCGCCATCGGCCCGGCGGGCACGGGCAAGACTTATCTCGCGGTGGCGATGGCCGCGGCCTACCTGCAGGAGAAGCTGGTCCGCCGCATCGTGCTGGCGCGCCCCGCCGTGGAGGCGGGGGAGAGGCTCGGCTTCCTGCCCGGCGACATCGCCGAGAAGGTGAATCCCTACCTGCGACCGCTGTTCGACGCCTTGAACGACATCATCGGCTTCGAGCGCGCTGCCCGGCTCATGGAGCGGGGCATCGTGGAGGTCGCGCCGGTGGCCTTCATGCGCGGCCGCACGCTCAATGACAGCTTCATCATCCTGGACGAGGCGCAGAACACCACGTCCGAGCAGATGAAGATGTTCCTCACCCGCATCGGGTTCAGCTCCAAGGCGGTGATCACCGGCGACGTGACACAGGTGGATCTGCCGCCGGGCAAGATCTCGGGACTGCGCGAGATCGAGTCCGTCCTGCAGGGCGTCGACGGCATCCAGTTCGTCCGTTTCGGCGAACGGGACGTGGTCCGCCATCGTCTGGTGCAGCAGATCGTCGCCGCCTACGAGGCCTACGAGCAGCGCCGTCCGACGCCGCCGCCAACGCCTCCCGCGAGCACAGAGGACCGCTAGCCGGGACGGAGATGACCGCCGAACCCAGCCCCGGCTCCACGCCTCCGCGGGTCCGTTCGCGACGGGGATTCCGCCGCCGGCGCGGGCTGACGCGGCGGCTGCGGGAGGCGTGGAGCCGACGCCTCGAGTCGCCCTGGCCGTGGCTGGGGGTCTTCATCTTGGTGGGGACCTGGGCGCTGCTGCCGCCGGGCTTCTTCGGCATCCGCAGCCCCGACGCCGGGGACGTGGCACGGCGCGACTACGTGGCGCCCCGCGACCTGCGGGTCGAGAATCAGGCGACTACCGAGATCCGGCGCCAGCGTGTGCGGCTGACGGTTCCGCCCATATACGAACTCGACCCGGGCGCGTCGGAGCGGGCCCAGATCGAGCTGGAGCAGATCTTCACCGTCGGCCGGCGAGCGATCGAACGGGCCGAGGCCGGTGTGGAGGAGGGCGACGCTCCCGCCAACTCCGTCCTGGTGGCGCGCATCCGCCAGGCGCTGATCGAGGCGCAGGTACGGCCGGTCGGCCCGGAGGCGGCGCAGGCCCTCCTCGACCAACGGTTCTCGCGCCGGCTCCAGGAGCAGCTCGAGAGCTTTGCCGACGAGATCTACCAGCACGGTCTGGTCGCGGACAAGACTGCCCTGCTCGCGCATCGCGACATCGGCATCGTGATGAGGAACCTGGAGACCGGCGAGGAGACGCTCCAGCTCGACCTCTACGAAGCGCTGGGCCGCGGCCGCGACGTGGCGTCGCTGGTCGAGACAGGGCTGCGGACGCTCAGCGACCTGGACGCTGACGAGCGCCAGGGGTTGAGCGCGCTGCTCGTTTCCCGCCTGACGCCGAATCTCGTGCCCGACGCCCAGGCCACGAAACAGCGCCGCGACGAGGCGGCGCGCGCCATCCGACCGATCTACACGACGATCCGCCAGGGCGAGGTGATCGTGCGTGCGGGGGACCGCATCAGCGCGACGCAGGCGGCGGCGATCGCGGCCGTCGACTCCCAGCCCGGCGCGCGCTCGTTGTGGCTTCCGATGGCGGGAAACCTGCTCTTCGTCGCGCTGCTGGCTCTGGTGCTATGGCTCGGGCTGTCGGGGCAGATGGCCGTAAACGATCGCACCGGGCGGCGCAGCCCCGTGGTCGGGCGGCGCTTCGCCGAGATCCTGCTCGTGCTGACCTTCAGCCTGCTCGGAGCTCGCTTCTTCCTCTTCGCCGCCCGCGCGTTGTCGGAATCGTTCCAATACGCCCCCTTCAACGCCCTGCAGCCGTATCGCTACGCCATACCGTTTGCCGCCTTCGCCATCATCGGCCAGCTCCTGTTCGGCCGCCAGATCACGCTGCTGGCGTCGGTGCTGTTCGCCGTCGCGATCGGGCTCATGTTCGGCGACGGTGGGCTCTGGTATCTCCTCTACGCGCTGGCCGGCTCGCTGACCGCGCTGTTCGTGCAGGAGGCGATCTCGTTCAAGCAGCGCTCGGCGCTGGTGCGCACGGGGCTCGCGGTGAGCGGGGTCAACGTCCTGATGCTGTTGCTCGAGACGGCGGTGCGCGGCGGGGTCGGCGAGGGTGCGGGAGCGTCCCAGGTCGCCTTCGCGCTCTTCTGTGCCGTCGTCGGGGGCCTGCTGGCGGCCGGCATCGCCAGCTTCCTGGTGCCCATCCTCGAGATCCTGCTGTCGGCGACCACCGAGATCAAGCTTGTCGAGCTGGCCAACACCAACCTGCCGCTGTTGCAGCGGCTGGCGCTCGAGGCGCCGGGTACCTTCCAGCACTCCTTGATGGTGGCGAACCTGGCGAAAGCCGGCTGCGCGGCGATCGGCGCCGACCCCGTGCTGGCCTACACCGGGGGCCTCTATCACGACATCGGCAAGGTGCTGCGCCCGGAGTACTTCATCGAAAACCAGCGGCCCGAGCACAACCCGCACGACCACCTGTCCCCGGCGATGAGCGCGCTGGTCATCGTGAGCCACGTCAAAGACGGCCTCGAGCTGGCGCGGGAGCACCACCTGCCGCAGCCCCTGCTCGACGCGATCTCCCAGCACCACGGGACGCGACGCATCGCCTTCTTCTTCCATCGCGCGCGCGAGCGGGCCGATCCCCGGGCCGGCGAGGTCAGCGACGAGAAATATCGCTACCCGGGGCCACGCCCGCGGAGCAAGGTGATGGCGGTGTTGATGCTGGCGGACGGCGTCGAGGCGGCGAGCCGCACCCTGGCGGAGCCGACGCCTGGCAAGCTGCGATCGCTGATCCACACGATCGTGGACGGCTGCCTCGCCGAGCGCCAGTTCGACGAGACGGACATCACGCTCAACGAGCTGCGCCAGGTGTCCGAGGCGTTCCTCCAGCTCCTCGCGCACGTCTACCATCGCCGACTCGACTATCCATCCCCCTCCCACCCGGGGATCAGGGGTCAGGGGTCAGGGGCCAAAGGAGAGTGGCGCGTGGTTCGCGGCCAATGAGGAACCGCCACGAGTCGCCGCGAGTTGACATCGAGATCGCGCTGCAGAACCCGCTGCACTACCCGGGTCTCGACTTGCGCAGACTGCGCCGCTGGTTGATGCCGGTGATAGCTGAGCTGGTATCGACCGTTGCGGTCGGCTCTACCCTGATCCCTGACCCCTCGCCCCTGACCCCTGGGCGGGTGGGGCTCACCGTCCGTTTCGTCTCCGATCGCCAGATCCGCGACCTGAACAGGAACTACCGCGGTCTAGATCGAGCCACCGACGTGCTGTCTTTCCAGGGCGCAGCGACTCCCGACGGTCAACATCTGGGTGACCTGGTCATCGGCGTCCCCACCGCGCGGCGGCAAGCGCAGCGGCTGGGGCACACCCTGTCTCGCGAGCTCAAGGAGCTCGTGCTCCACGGCCTGCTCCACCTCCTGGGACACGACCACGAGCGCGACGAGGGCGTCATGGACGCCCTCGAGCTCGAGCTGTGCCGGCGCTGGATCGACGACGACCATGCCTGACACCCGCTACGGTACGGTCGCCCTGGTCGGCCGCCCGAACGCCGGCAAGTCCACCCTCCTGAACCGCCTGCTGGCCGAGAAGGTGGCCATCGTCTCCGACAAGCCGCAGACCACCCGTCACCGCATGATCGGGATCCTGACGCGCCCGCAGGGTCAGATCGTCTTCCTCGACACTCCCGGAATCCACCGCCCGCTGCACCGCCTCAACCGCCAGATGATGCTGCACGCCGAAGAGGCCCTGCGCGACGCCGACGTGATCTGCGTCCTGCACGACGCCTCCAGCCGCTTCGGCAGCGGCGACGCACAGCTCCTCGACCGGGTGCGCGCCCTTCGCATCCCGCGCCTGGCGGTGCTCAACAAGATCGACCGCGTGCACAAGCCCGCCCTCCTCCCCTTGATCGCCCGCTTCGCGGAATCCGACTGCTTCGACGAGGTCGTGCCCCTCTCGGCGCTGACCGGCGAAGGCTGCGACACCCTCGAAAGCCTCCTCTGGCAACGCCTGCCGCCCGGCGCCCCCCTCTACGGTCCCGAATGGATCACCCTGCACTCCCAGCGCTTCCTCGCCGCCGAACGGATCCGCGAGCAGCTCCTGACCCAGGTCCGCGACGAGCTCCCGTACACCACGGCAGTGGCCCTGGAGCACTGGCAGGACGACGGCGAGCCGCCCGCCCCGGTCGAGATCCACGCCTCCATCCTGGTAGAGCGCCCCGGCCAGCGAAAAATCGTCGTCGGCCAGGCCGGCACCCGCATCAAGGCCATCGGCACCGCCGCCCGCCAGGAGCTCACCGACCTCCTCGACCGCCCGGTCCGCCTCTTCCTCTTCGTCCGCGTAGAGGAAGGCTGGCGCGAAGACGAACGCCTCCTAGCCGACCTCGACCGCGACGTCCTCAGCACAGAAACCTGACCCCCAACTCCAGCAACCCCGAGCGGGAAGGCGTCCGAGGAGAGGGGGCAGCTACGGAATCTGGTGGCCGCGATTCGTATACTCACGGTGTCATGCAGTTTCTGAGCAGCGACGCGATCCTGCTCGACGTCCGGGAGCTCCACGAGCACGACCGGATCGTCACCTACCTCTCCCGCGACGCCGGCAAGCGGCGTGGGGTTGCACGTGGCTCCAAGCGCAAGTACTCTCGCTTCGCCGGTCAGCTCCAGCCACTGGCGCGCTGCCGGGTCAGCTGGTTCGAAAGGCCCCGCAGCGAGCTCACAAGGATCACGGACGTCGAGTGGATTCGATCCCCAGGCCGGCTGCAGGCGGACCTGGAGGGCATCTTGCTCGGGAGCTACCTGGCCGACCACACCGACGCCTTCGCCCCGGAGGGGGAGGTCAACGACCCCCTCTACCGGCTGCTCGAGAGCACTCTCGAGGGCCTCGAGAACGGCGTCGACCGAGAGCTGGCGACACGTTATTTCGAAACCTGGGTGCTGCGCCTGGCCGGGATCTTCCCGCCGCCGGAGCGCTGCCCCCAATGCGGGCGTCGGCTCGGCGCCGAGGCGTGGCTGGCGCCGTCAGGGGAGGGGATCGTGTGCGGCACCTGCGACATCGGCGAAGTGAGCGGCAAGCCCGTGGCGACCGCGGCGCTGGAGTTCCTGCGCGGCAGTGCCCACCGCGGCCTGGCGCAGATGGCTTCGGAGGTGCCGGCGGCCCGCGACCCGGTGGCGCTGTCGGCGGTCGAGGCGGTGTGCCGCACGGTCCGGCGCGGCTTCCTGCAGCACGAATTGAAGAGCTACGAGGTGATGCAAAAAACCCTGGCAACAGTGGCCACGTAGCGGCTCGATGAGCATGCGATCCTTCCAGCAACTGATCCTCGATCTCTCCCGCTTCTGGGCCGAGCAGGGCTGCGTCCTGCAGCAGCCCTACGACCTGGAGGTCGGCGCCGGGACCATGCATCCCGACACCTTCCTCCGCGCTCTCGGCCCCGAGCCCTGGCGCGTCGCCTACGTGCAGCCGTCGCGCCGTCCCGCCGACGCCCGCTACGGCGACAACCCGTTCCGCCTCGGCAAGCACTACCAGCTCCAGGTGGTGCTGAAACCGGCGCCTCATGACGTCCAGCGGCTCTACCTCGACAGCCTGCGGGCGCTGGGCGTGCGGCTCGAGGTGCACGACCTGCGCTTCGAGGAAGACAACTGGGAGGCGCCGACACTCGGCGCCTGGGGTGTCGGCTGGCAGGTGATGCTGGACGGCATGGAGATCACCCAGTTCACCTACTTCCAGCAGTGCGGGGGACAGGAGCTCGATCCGATCAGCGTCGAGATCACCTACGGCCTCGAGCGCATCACCATGTTCCTCTCCCGCACCCGCAGCATCTACGCCATCGACTGGGTGGAGGGCGGCCTCGACTACGGACAGGTGCGCCACCAGGACGAGGTCGAGATGTCGCGCTACTACTTCGAGCTCGCCGACGTCGACTTCCTGTGGCGGCAGTTCGAGGGCCACGAGCGCGAGGCCGGGCGCTGCCTGGAGGCCGGCGCCGTGCTGCCGGCCTACGAGTGCGCCCTCAAGTGCTCCCACCTGTTCAACGTCCTCGACGCCCGCGGCGCCGTGTCGGTGACCGAGCGCGTGGGGCTGATCGCCCGCGTGCGGCGGCTGGCGGTGGCCTGCGCCGAGCGGTATGTGGCCTCCCGCGAAGCCCTCGGCTTTCCCCTGCTGGAGAGCGCGGCGGCGCGCGGCGGAGACGAAGCCCGCGAGCGGGCGAGCGGAGCGACCGATGGCTGAGCGCGAGCTCCTGCTCGAGGTCCGCTGCGAGGAGATCCCGGCGCGCATGGTGGCGCAGGGGATGCGGCAGCTCGCCACCCGCTTCTTCGAGGAGCTGGTGGCGGCGAAGCTGGTGCCCGAGGAGGTGATCACCGGCTTCACGCCGCGACGCCTGATGCTCTGCTTGAAGGGGCTGCCCGAGCGCGAGCCCGACCGCCACGAGCAGATCGTCGGTCCGCCGGCCTCGGCCGCGTGGAAGGACGGTGTGCCGACCGCGGCCTTGCAGGGCTTCGCCGCCCGCTGCGGCGTCGAAACGCGGGACGTCCAGCGGGTGAAGACCGAGAAGGGGGAGTATGCCGCCGTGGACAAGACGGTGGTGGGAAGGCCGACCCCCGAGCTCCTGCGGGAGCTGACCCCGCGCCTGCTCGGCGATATCCGCTGGCCCAAGGAGATGCGCTGGGGCGCCGGCGACGGCCCCTGGGTGCGGCCGGTGCACGGCTTGCTGGCGATCTACGCGGGCGAGGTCTTGCCCTGCGTGTTCTTCGGCGTGCCGGCAGGCCGGACCACGGTCGGGCACCCGGTGCTCTCCGCGGAGAGCTTCGAGGTGGCGGACCACGAGGAGTACACGACGCGACTGCGGGAACGCGGCATCGAGATCCTGTTCGACACCCGCCGGGCGCGCCTCGAGCAGCGTGCCGCGGAGCTGGCGGCCGAAGCCGGAGGCACGCTGGTCGAGGACGACGAGCTGCTCGACCGCATGGCCGCCGTCTGCGCCATCCCGGGGATGGTCCGTGGCGCCCTCGACGAGGACTGCCTGGAGCTGCCGCGCGAAGTGCTGATCACCAGCCTGCGGGACCACCAGAGCGCGCTCACCGTCGAGAAGGACGGCCGCCTCCTGCCCTGCTTCCTCACTGTCATGGACCGCGCCGACGACCTGGAAGGCCTGGTGCGGAGCGGCAACGAGTGGGTGGTGGCAGCGCGCCTGGCCGACGCCCGGTTCTTCTGGCAGGAGGACCGCAAGCTCCCCCTGGGCGGGCGAGACGAGCGGCTGGAGCACCTGTCGTTCCACGAGAAGCTGGGCAGCTATGCCGAGAAGTCCCGGCGCATCGGGCGGCTCGTGCACTGGCTGTGCGACGTCCTGGAGCGACCGGACCTCGCCGAGCCGGCACAGCTCGCGGCGCGGTTGCTCAAGGCCGACCTGACCACCGAGATGGTCAAGGAGTTCACCTCGCTCCAGGGGATCATGGGCGGCGTCTACGCCCGCGAGGAGGGCGTCGCCGAGGAGGTCTGGCAGGCGGTCTACGACCAGTACCTGCCGGCCGCGATCGACGACCCGCTGCCCCGGGGCATGGTCGGCCGCATCGTCTCGCTGGCCGATCGCTTCGACACCCTGGCCGGGCTGTTCGGCCTGGGCGCCGCGCCGACCGGCAGCCGCGACCCGTTCGGCCTGCGGCGGGCGGCCCAGGGCGCAATGCGCATCCTGCTCGAAGGAGAGCTGTCGATCGACCCGGAGGCCCTGGCGGTGCAGGCCGCGCGCCACTTCGAGACACGGTTGGAGGCGACGCCCGAAGAGGTCGTGGAGCGCCTGCGGCCGTTCCTGCAAGATCGTGTGCGGCACCTGCTCGCGCTCCAGGGCTTCGCCTACGACGAGATCGAGGCGGCACTCGCCACCGCGTGGCGAGATCTCCCCGACTTGAGAGCTCGCGTGGCGGCGGTCCACGCCACCCGCCGGCGCCCCGGCTTCCTGGATGTGGTGCTCGCCGCCAAGCGCATCGCCAACATCCTGCGCGAGCAGCCGCGTGCCGAGCTGGACGAGATGCTGCTCCGCGAGGCGGGCGAGCGGCGCCTGCACGAGGCCGGCGGCGAGCTGGACACCGAAATCGTAGCGGCGGCCCAGGAGCGCGACTATGAGCGGGGGCTCGCCGCCGTCGCCGGCTTCGCCGAGGTGCTGGAGCAGTTCTTCACCGAGGTGCTGGTCATGGACGAGAACCCGCAGCTGCGGCGCAATCGCCTGGCGTTGCTGCAGGCGACCGAACGCACCCTGTCGCGCATCGCCCGGTTGCAGGAGGTGGTGGTGGAGAAGAGTCGAGAGCAGTCCCCGGCGCCGGTCGAGACGGCCGCGGGAGGGGAGGCGTGAGCCGGCGGTGGATCCGGCCCTTCGGGGCGGAGCGTACGGAAGCGGGGCCCGCAGCGGCCGGGGCCGACGAGAAGTGGGTCCTCGGCGGCAAGGGCGCCGGCCTCGCCGAAATGAGCCGGCTCGGGCTGCCGGTGCCGCCGGGATTCACCATCACCACCGAGGCCTGCCTCCACTACCTGGGCAACGGTGGCGAGCTGCCTGCGGGTCTCGAGGCGGAGCTGGCAGCCGAGCTCGCCTCGCTGGAAGAGGTGACCGGGCATTCGTTCGCAAGCCCCGACGCCCCCCTCCTCGTCTCGGTGCGCTCCGGAGCCGCCATCTCCATGCCGGGGATGATGGACACGGTCCTCAACATCGGCCTGAACGACGACATCGTCGCGGCGCGGATCGCCGCCGGCTGGGAGCCGCGATTCGGCTGGGACTGCTACCGGCGCCTGCTCTCCATGTACGGCGACGTGGTCCTCGGCGTGCCCCACGCGGCATTTGAGAAGGAGCTCGCGGCCCTCAGGCAGCGCGACGGCGCGACCACCGATGCGGAGCTCTCCGGCGACAGCCTCGCCGAGCTCTGCGCCCGCTACCAGGAGCTCATCCGGCAGCACGCCCAAACCTTTCCCCAGGATCCCCGGGAGCAGCTCTGGGGGGCGCTGCGGGCGGTGTTCGACAGCTGGAGCAACCGGCGGGCGCACGAGTACCGCCGGCTGCACGGCATCCCGGACGACATGGGGACGGCGGTCAACGTGCAGACCATGGTGTTCGGCAACCGCGGCCCCGACTGCGCCACCGGCGTCGCCTTCACCCGCAGCCCGGCGGATGGAACGAAGCGCCTCTACGGCGAGTTCCTGGTCAACGCCCAGGGCGAAGACGTGGTCGCCGGCATTCGCACGCCGCAGCCGATCCTGGCCGCCGAGCGCTTGCGCGAGGCGCCCACAGAGCAACATGCGGAGCCGCAGGCGGAGCGGACTGCGAACGGGCAGCCCGGTCTCGCCGATGTCTTTCCGCAGGCCTTCGACCGGCTCGAGGAGACCTGTCGCATCCTGGAGCGGGCCCGCCTCGACATGCAGGACGTGGAGTTCACCATCGACGGCGGGCGGCTCTACATGCTGCAGACCCGCGCCGGCCAGCGCACCGGACCGGCGGCGGTGCGCATTGCCGTCGACATGGTCGACGAGGGGCTGATCGAGCCGCGGCTGGCGCTCAAGCGGGTGGCGCCGGCGCAGCTCGTCCAGCTCCTCGCCCCGGTGTTCGACCCCGTGGAGCTGGAGCGCACCCGCGCCGCCGGCGGGGTGCTGGCGCGCGGCCTGGCGGCCGGACCGGGGGCCGCCTCGGGTCGCATCGCGCTCACCGCCGAGCGGGCCACCGAGATGGCGGCGCAAGGACCCGTGCTGCTGGTCCGCGAGGAGACGTCGCCCGAGGACATCGTCGGCATGCACGCCGCCGCCGGCATCCTCACCTCGCGCGGGGGGATGACAAGCCACGCGGCCGTAGTGGCCCGCGGCATGGGCAAGCCCTGCGTCGTCGGTGCCGGGGCCCTGGAGGTGGACGAGGAGCACGGCCGTGTCCGGGTCAGCGGCGAGACCTTCGAGGAGGGGGACGAGCTGTCGATCGACGGCACCAGCGGCGAGGTGCTGGCCGGGCGCTTGACGCCGCGGGCCTCCGAGGTGCTGACGGCCCTGGAAGCCGGGGACGGAGGAAGCGGCTCGCCGTTGGCTCAGGCGTTCCTCCGGCTGTTGGATTGGGCCGACGAGGCGCGCCGCCTGAAGGTGCGCGCCAACGCGGACACGCCGGAAGACGCCCGGGTCGCGCGCCTGCTCGGCGCCGAGGGCGTCGGGCTCTGCCGCACCGAGCACATGTTCTTCGACGAGGCGCGCATCCACCAGGTGCGGCAGCTCATCCTCGCCGCCGGGGAAGGGGAGCGCACCGCCGCCCTGGCCGCCCTGCTGCCGGTCCAGCAGCAAGACTTCGAGGCGATCTTCACCGCCCTCGACGGCCTGCCGGTGACCGTCCGCCTGCTCGACCCGCCACTGCACGAATTCCTGCCGCGCGAGCCGGAGGCGGTCGAGGCGGTGGCCGAGCTGATGGGCGTCGAGCCCGAGGCGGTGCGCGCCAAGGTCGCCAGCCTGGCCGAGGCGAACCCCATGCTGGGCCACCGCGGCTGCCGGCTGGGGTTGACCTTTCCGGCGATCTACCGTATGCAGGTGGAGGCGATCGCCCGGGCGACCGCCGCCTGCCGCGAACGCGGGATCGACGCCCGTCCCGAGATCATGGTCCCGTTGGTCGGCACCGAGGAGGAGATGAAGCGGCTGCGGACGATGATCGAGGAGGCGATCGGCGAGATGGCGGACACGGTCCCGATCGGCACCATGATCGAGGTCCCGCGGGCGGCGCTGGTGGCCGACCGGATCGCGGCGAGCGCCGACTTCTTCTCCTTCGGCACCAACGACCTGACGCAGCTCACCTACGGCTACTCGCGCGACGACGCCGGACGCTTCCTTCCCCAGTACCTGGAGGAGCGCATCCTGCCGACCGATCCCTTCGCCGAGCTCGACCCACATGGGGTCGGCGAGCTGGTACGGCTGGCCTGCGAGCGCGGCCGCGCGGCCAGGGGCGACCTGAAGCTCGGCATCTGCGGCGAGCACGGCGGGGACCCGGCGTCCGTCGCCTTCTTCCACGAGGTCGGCCTCGACTATGTCTCCTGCTCGCCCTACCGGGTGCCGGTGGCGCGGCTGGCGGCCGCCCGCGCGGCGCTGGACGAACCGGCCGGAGAGGAGTGGGGTACGGCGTGAGCCGATCGCGTCCCATCGGATTGATGGG
Organism: Thermoanaerobaculia bacterium; assembly: GCA_050747865.1. Lineage (GTDB taxonomy): Bacteria > Acidobacteriota > Thermoanaerobaculia > Multivoradales > JAHEKO01 > JBOGJI01. The sequence continues at coordinate 2,133 of JBOGJI010000022.1, read as the reverse complement.
TCTGGGCCGGGTGGCCCGCAACCTGTTCCGCCTGCTGCACGCGAGCGAGGAGTTTCCCGTCGCGGCGGTGGCGGATCCCTACGACCCCGAGGCCCTCGCCTACCTGCTGCGCTTCGACACCCTGCTCGGACGATTCCCCGACCGGCTCGACTACGTGGACGGCGAGCTGCGCAGCGCCACCGGATCCATCCCGCTGGTCACCGGCGAGATCGCTCCGTGGGGCGAGCTGGGAGTGCATACGGTGATCGAGGCCATGGACCTACACCCCTCCCGCGAGCAGCTAGAGCGCCACCTGGAGGCCGGCGCCGAGCGGGTGATCCTCTGCGTCCCGCCCCGGGACGCGCCGGACATCACGGTGGTGATGGGCGTCAACGACGGGCTGCTCGAGCGCGGCCACCGCATCGTCTCCAACGCCTCGAACACGGCCCACGCACTGGCGCCGATGCTGCGCATCCTGGACGCGGCGTTCGGCGTCGAGCGCGCCTTCGTCGACACCGTGCACGCCTACACCGAGGCCCAGCGTCTGGCCGACGTGCCGGCGGAGGATCCGCGGCGGGGGAGGGCGGCGTCCGAGAACATCATCCCGCAGCAGACCAACGCCGCCCAGGTGGCCGAGGAGGTGCTGCCGGAGCTCGCCGGGCGCATCACCGCGCTGGCCCTGAACGTTCCCGTGCCGCAGGGATCGGCTATGGATCTGGTCTGCTGGCACCGACAACCGGTGACGGTCGAGGCCATCAACCAGGCGGTGCGCGTCGCGATCGAGCGCGACTGGCGGGACCTGCTCGAGTTCGAGGACGCGCCCATCGTCTCCAGCGACATCCGGATGAACCCCCGCTCGGGTATCTTCGACTCGCTGGCGACCATGACGCTGGGCGAGACGGTGTCCAAGACCTTGACCTGGTTCGACAACGGCTGGGGCTACGCCCACCGGGTCATCGACCTGCTGCGCAAGTTCCGGGAGCTCGACGGATGAGCGCCGTACGCGTCGGCATCAACGGCTTCGGCCGCATCGGCAGGAGCGTCTTCCGCATCCTGCACCGGCGACTGGACATCCAAGTCGTGGGCATCAACGACCTGTACGAGAACGAGCAACTCGCCTACCTGCTGCAATACGACACGGTGATGGGGCGCTTCAGCGGGTCGGTAAGCGTCGACGACGACTCGATGACGGTGGACGGCGAGCGCGTGGTCATGACCGCCGAGCGCGACCCGGCGGCGCTGCCGTGGGGCAAGCTGGATGTCGATGTCGTGGTCGAGTCCACCGGCGTGTTCCGCACCCGCGAGCCGCTGGCCAAACACCTGGAAGCCGGCGCCGCCCGCGTCATCCTGACCGTGCCGCCAAAGGAGCCCCTGGACGCCATGGTGGTCCTGGGCGTCAACGACCACACGCTCACGGCCTCAGACCGTCTGGTTTCCAACGCCTCCTGCACCACCAACTGCCTGGCGCCGCTGGCCAAGGTGCTGCACGAGGCCTTCGGAGTGCGCCAAGGGCTGCTCACCACCGTCCACGCCTACACCAACGACCAGCGGCTGGCCGACGTGCCGCACAAGGACCTGCGCCGCAGCCGCGCCGCCGCCGAGAACATTATCCCGACCACCACCGGCGCCGCCCGCGCCGTGGGCAAGGTGCTGCCGGAGCTCGACGGCAGGCTCGACGGCATGGCCATGCGGGTGCCGGTGCCGGACGGCTCGATCGTCGACTTCGTCTGCGCCCTCGAACGGCCGGTGACCATCGCGGACATCAACGAAGCGGTGCGAGCAGCGGCCGCCGGCGAGCTGCGCGAGATCGTCGAATATTCGGAGATTCCCCTGGTGTCGAGCGACGTGATCGGCAATCCCCACTCCTGTATCTTCGACGCCCTGTCCACCCATGCGGCGGGCGACGGCTGGGCCCGGGTGGTGGCCTGGTACGACAACGAGTGGGGCTACGCCAACCGCGTCGTCGACCTGATCGCCAAGCTCGCGGCCTTTGGTCGCTGATCCCGCCTTCGGCCTACAATGGCCGACATGGTGCGTCCTGATCAGCCGTACCCGGCTAGCGGGTGTGAGTCCCGCCGCGGTAAGCATGCCGGTGCGCCGCGTAGCAGGCTCCGGGCGTGGGTCGAGAGGCCTCCGTCTGAGCGGAGCGTCCCA
>JBOGJI010000021.1:0-14682 GCA_050747865.1 Thermoanaerobaculia bacterium | reverse complement strand
GCGAAGATGGTGCCGCGGATGCCGGTGAACGGGTTCTGGGGCGGGCGGCGGGTGGTCGCCTCCAGCACCCGCAGGCCCTCGGTGACCAGCATCGGGGCCTTGACCAGGGCGTCGACCAGCTCGGGGGCGCCACGCAGGCCCTCGCGGGCGACGCGCAGGGGGCTGAACTGGGACAGGAACAGCCGGTTGATGTGGGAGCGGGAGACGGCGGCGACGTCGAAGCCGGGTTTCAAGTAGTTGCCCACCCCCTCGAAGGTGACGATGGCCTTGACCATGAGCACCATCTCGACGGGGAAGTACATGCGGTGCACCACGCCGCGGCTGACCGACTCGAGGATCAGACGGCCGATGGAGAACTCGGAGAACTTCGCCGAGCGCTGCCAACGCCGGCAGACGTCCTCGACGTTGCGGCGGAAGGCTCGGACGTCGGCGCGCGGGCCGGGCTGGGCGATGGCTGCGAGATACCGGGCGGCGTTCTCGGCGTCACCCATGACCAAACAGTAGTAGTAGTAGAGCAGGGTGCGGCGCAGCTCCTCGTCGAAGCGGCCGACCATCCCGAGGTCGATGAAGCCGGCGCGCGGGCCGTGCATGATGACCAGGTTGCCCGGGTGCAGGTCGGCGTGGAAGAAGCCGTCGCGGTAGAGCATGCGGATGATCGCGGCGGCGCCGAGGTCGATGACGCGGTCCAGATCTTCCTCGCTGTAGCGCTCGCGGACCCGCGGGTCGGAGGGCTTCAAGCCGTCGAAGAACTCCATGACGATCAGGTTGCGGGTGGTGTACTCGCGGTAGATGTGGGGGAAGACGATGTCGGGCTCGTCCTCGAAGTTGGCGGCGAAGACCTCGGCGTTGTCGGCCTCGAGGCGCAGGTCGACCTCGCGCACGGTGTAGTCGCAAAACTCGCGGATCAGGCGGCGCGGCTGCAGGCGGGCGAGGAAGGTCTGCAGGCACAGGCCCAGCAGGCGCAGCAGGACGACGTCGCGGCGCAGGGTCTCGCGGATGCCGGGCTTGACGAGCTTGACGATCACCGCCTCGCCGGTCACCAGGTCGGCGCGGTGGATCTGGCCGATGGAAGCCGAGCCCAGGGGCTCCGGGTCGACGCGGGCGAAGACCTCGGCCAGCGGGCGCGGCAGCTCGGTCTCGAGCCGCGCGAGGTAGCGCTCGTAGGGCAGGGCCGGGAGGCGGTCGAGCAGGTTTTTGAGCTCGCGGGTGATCTCCAGCGGCAGGATGTCCTCGCGCAGCGACAGGATCTGGCCGAGCTTGATGTAGGTCGGCCCCAGGATCTCCAGGCGCTTGCGCAGGTGGACGGGGAAGGGGAGCTGGCGCAGGCGGCGGTCGACGAAGGGGCGGCCGAGGGCGGCGACGAGCTGGACCGGGCGGTAGCGCAGGCCGTGGCGCTGCTCGGGCTGGCGGGTGCGGACCCAAGAGTCGAGGCCGCCGAAGAAGAGGCCGCCGAAGTGGCGCCAGGTGGTGAGGAAGCGGCGGAGGAGGCCTTGGGGGCGGACTTCGACGAGGACGTCGTAGCCGGTGGGCGGTGCGGCTTCGGAGGGTGCCTGGGAGGGGATGGTCAGGTGTTCTTCCTGCATCGTGACCCGGGACCGCGTTGAACATGCCGCGTCGGGCACGGGGGCCCGACGCTACCGGTTGCGGCCGTACTCCTCGTGGCTCGACACCCAGTCGAAGGAGGAGATGGCCGAGGCCAGGGAGATCTCGCCGGCCAGCGCCACGCCGGCGACGATCTCGGCGAACTTCTTGACCTTGCCCTTGCCGTAGCAGCCCATGATCTCCAGGCACTCGCGCTGGGTGGCCAGGCCGGTGCCGCCGCCGTAGGTGGCGACGATCAGCGACGGGATGGTGAGCGCCATGTAGAGATCGCGGGCTTCGGTCAGCTCGACGTACATGATGCCGGCCGAGCCTTCGGAGACGTTGGCCACGTCCTGCCCCGTGGCGATGAACATGGCGGTGATCGAGTTGGCCGAGTGCAGACCGTTGTTGTTGGCGCCGGAGAGGATGGCGCCGACGTTGGCGACCTGGGCGTGGTAGGCGAGCTGCTCGGGCTCGACCCGCATGTGCTCGATCAGGGTGTCGCGCGGGATGGTGATCTCGGCCACCACCCGCTTGCCGCGGGTGCGCATGATGTTGACCTGGCTCGCCTTCTTGTCGGTGGCCAGGTTGGACTCGAGGTAGAACTTCTGGATCGTGCCGTTGTTGTCGAGGATCCAGCTGCAGGCGGCGAAGGTGGCGCGGCCGACCATGTTCTGCCCCGCGGCGTCGCCGGTGGCGTAGTTGAAGCGCAGGTAGGCGAAGCGGCCGGCAAGGTAGGTGTCGATGTAGAGGAGGCGGGCGACGCTGGAGGTGGCCTCGGCCTCTTCGCGGATGGCGTCGAGGTGCTCGCGCACCCAGGTCTGGAAGTCCCGCGCTTCCCGGGCCGACTCGAAGATGAAGACCGGGGCCCGTTGCATCTTGTCGTCGACCACCGTGCACTTGACGCCGCCGGAGAGGTTCAGGACCTTGATGCCGCGGTTGTACGAGGCCACCAGGGTGCCCTCGGTGGTGGCGAGCGGGACCAGGAAGTCGCCCTCGGCGTGCTCGCCGTTGACGCGGATGGGGCCGGCGAAGCCGAGCGGCACCTGGGCGACGCCGGTGAAGTTCTCGATGTTGCCCTGCAGGGTCCGCGGATCGAAGGAGTAGTGGGTGAGGTGGTGAGGCTGGACGCCGGAGAAGCGCTCGACGAACTCCTGCCGGTTGCGGATGATGCCGTCGCTGTAGTTGTCGCCCTTGTCGTAGGGGATGCGGACCCGCTTCTCCCTCTCGGCGCTGATCGAGTCCTTGACCCGCAGGGTGAGGGTGCCGAAGTTGTCGGTCTCGAACTCGATTCGCAGGCGGTGCTGGCCGTGCTCGAGCGGGTCCACGGCCGCTTGCAGGTGCACGGTCGCCTTGAGGGGGAAGGCGACGCGGCGCTCGGGCGTGACGTCCATCGCCGCCAGCGGGGCGTCGCCGTTGCAGTGCAACGTCACCTGCTCCAGGGGCACCTCGCGGCCGTCGATGGCCACCTTGAGGATGCGCAGGAGGGAGGCGTCGCTCAAGCGGTTCTTGAGCGCGAACACGACGCCTTGCGCTTCGTTGCGCAGGCTGCCGAAGGTGTAGAGCTGACGCAGGATCAGGGACGGGACTTTCATGGTGAGGGCAAGCTTATGTCACTCGCCCTCTGTGGCGGTCGGCCGCGTACTACGTATGCCGCTACGGCGCTTCGGCCCGCGCTCGTGCGCCCATGTTAGGTCCGGCCTCATGCTTTCCGTTCGAAGAATCTTGTCGACTGCGGCGGTCACCGCGGCCTGCACAGCGCCGCATTTGCCGGTCGCCTCGCTGCAGGTCTCGGGCAGGCTGAACGACGGCACCGAAACCGGCTACGGTGGTGGCCTGCGATTGACCGACTATCGTGGCCTGCGAACGATCGGCCACGACGGCCTGGACGGTGGCTATGTTGCCGACGTCGTCGCCTTTCCGGATCAACGGCTGGCCATCGCCGTGCTGTGCAACGGCGGAACGATCGTGCCGAGAGAGCTGAGCCGAAAGGTAGCCGACGTGTACCTGGGCCATCGCCTGTCGCCAGATGCGCCGCTTCCGTGCCGAGCGTGTTGCCGCGACCGCAGCTCCGACGCGTCAGGCCACCTCATCGAGCCGGTAGGGCCGCTTCATTGTGCGGTTGGCGGTCGGCGCCGGATAGCTGAAGCGGCCGGCCTCCGTGCCGGCCGTGTGTCGCCTCAGATCGTCTGAGCGACCACGGCCTCAGCGAGCGCCTCGGGATGAGGCTCGCCGGCTTCGCAGGCGGGCTCGACACCGGCCTTGCGTAAAGCGGCGCTGGTAACGGGGCCGATGGATGCGGCCAGGAGCTCTTCCCGTCGAGCTGGCCACAAGGTGCCCACGGCTTCGATGAAGTGGTGGCAGGTGCTCGGGCTGGTGAAGGTGACCCAGCCGAGCGGGTTGGAGGCGAAGAGCCGGTGGGCCTCCCGCGGGGCCTCGGCGGGGAGCCTCTTGGCGTACGCCGGGACCGCCGTCACGTCTGCTCCGGCGTCGCATAGCCGGTGCTCCAGCAGCGGCCGAGCATCGGTGGCGAGGGGGAGAAGGACGCGCCCGTGGCCGACGCGCGGCACTAGGGCCTCGGCGAGGCCTTCCGCTCGCGACGTGGTGGCGACGACGTGGGCGGCGTAGCCGGCCTCCCGCAGGGCCTCGGCCGTGGCGATGCCGACCGCTGCCAGGCGCAACCGCGCGGGAAGAGCGCCGCCGCAGGCGTCGAGCAGCGCCCGTACGCCGTGCGCCGAGGTGAAGGCCAGCCAATCGTAGAGCGGCAGCTCCGAGGCAGCGCGGGCCAGTGGCCGGGGATCGGGCGGCGACACGATCTCGAGCAGCGGCAGGCGTTCGACGCGGGCGCCTCGTTGCTCGAAGGCGGCAGCGAGGCGGTCGGCCGCGTGGCCTGAAGGTCGCGTGACGACGACGCGGATCCCGGCAAGCGGCCGGCTCACTTCGGCAGCTCCGGAAGCAGCTCCTCGGCGCCCTGCTCCCGGAGCTGATGGACGCAGTGATCGGCCGCCTGCGTGGCGTCCTCGTCGTGGGCGTCGGCGCGCAGGGAGCGGGTGCCGTCCGCCTTGCCGATCCAGGCGCTGACGCTCCAGGCCTCGCCTTCCCGGCGTGCCCAGGCGGCCAGCGGCAGCCGGCAGTCGCCGCCGAAGGCGCGCACGATCCGGCGCTCGGCCATGGCCGCGGTCGCCGTCTCGCGGTGGTCGATCTGCCGGCAGAGGGCCTCGGCCTCGCTGCCGCTACGGGTCTGCACCGCCAGCGTCCCCTGACCGGGTGCCGGCAGGAAGGTCTGCGGATCGAGCCGGTGCGCCGGCGGCTCCGTGAGGCCCAGCCGCTCCAGGCCGGCCGCGGCGACCACCACGGCGGCGGCTCCGGAGTCGCGCCAACGCTCCAGCCGCGTCGCGACGTTGCCGCGCACGTCGGTGACCCGGAGATCGGGCCGGCGGGCGAGGAGCTGTCCGCGGCGCCGCAGCGAGCCGGTGAGGACGACGGCGCCCTCCGGCAGCTCCTCGACGCTTGCGGCCACGGCGCTCACCAGGACGTCCCAGCAGGCGGCGCGGGACGGGAAGGCGGCCAGCGCCAGATCCTCCGGTGTCGACGCCGGCAGGTCCTTGAGGCTGTGCACGGCGAGGTCCAGGTCGCCACGGCGCAGCGCCTCTTCGAGCTCCTGGGTGAACAGACCCTTGCCTCCCAACTCGACCAGCGACCCGCGCACGCGATCCCCAAGGGTGACGATGGGCACTATCTCGACCTCGGGTCGCGACGGAAGCTCGCGCAGCGCCTCGGCCACGAGCTCCGACTGGGCGAGGGCCAGGGGGCTGCGCCGGGTGCCGAGCCGCAGGCGGTCAGGAGGTCTCATCTTCGTCGGCGTCGTCGTCGAGCCGGAAGAGACGGCGCGCCAGCTCGAGCTGCGCCGGCTGGTCGTCGCCGTGGCGGCGCAGGGTCGTGCTGGGGTGGTGCAGGATCTTGCGTACCAGCGAGCGGGTCAGGCGCTCGAGCGGCTCGTGGGTCTCGGGGGGGAACTGGCCGCGCGCCGCGGCGAGCTCGCGTCTGCGGATCCGCTCGGCGCGGCGCTGCAGCTCGGCGACCACCGGCTCGGCCTCGACGCCGGCGGCGCGGCCGCTGAAATGGGCGAGCTCGCGATCCACGATGCGCTCGACCTGCCAGATCTCCTGGCGGCGCTGCGCGAGGTTGCGCTCGACCAGGATCTGCAGGGAATCGACGGTGTGCAGGAACAGGTTTCCCAGCTCGGCGGCGCGGGGGTCGACGTTGCGGGGCACGGCGAGGTCGACCAGCAGGAGGCTGCGCCCGGCGCGGCGCCGCATGGTCTGCACGAGCTCGCCCCGCGTCAGCACCGGGGTCGGGGCGCTGGTGGCGACGACGACCAGGTCGGCGCGGCGCGCCGCGGCGAGACGCTCCTCCCAGGACAGCGTGCGCAGGGACGGCACGGCCTCCAGCAATCGGGCGAGCCGCACCGGGCTGCGGTTCGCCACCGCGACCTCGCGCAGCCCGGCGTCGGTGAGGCAGTGGGCCGCCATGCGCGCCGTGTCGCCGGCGCCGAGCAACAGCGCCGAGACCTTGGTCAGGTCGCGGAAGATGTTGGCGGCCAGGTCGACGGTCACCGAGCCCAGGGAGACGGCGCCTTCGCCGATGGCGCTCTCGGAGCGCGCCCGGCGGCCCGCCTGCGCCGCGGCGCGCAGCAGACGCTCGAGGACGGTGCCGGTCGCTCCCACTCGCGAGGCCAGCGCGGCGGCCTGCTTGACCTGCCCCAGGATCTCTGGCTCGCCCAGGACCATCGACTCCAGCCCGGCGGCGACACGCAGGAGGTGGCGGGCCGCCTCGTCGCCCCGGTGGACGTAGAGCCGCCCCTCCTCGATCAGCTCCGGGGCGCGGGAGCGGAACAGGCGCTCCAGCGCCAGCGGATAGGGGTCGGCGGCGCCGGAGCGCAGGTAGAGCTCGGTGCGGTTGCAGGTGGACAGCAGACAGGCCTCGGCCACCTCGGGGTGCGCCAGCAGCTCGACCAGCAGATCCGCCGACTCGTCGTCGGCCAGGGCCACCTTCTCGCGCAGGTCGAGCGGCGCCGTCCGGTGGTCGACGCCGACGAGCAGTAGGGAGGAGACGGGGGAGGTGGGCGCGGGCATGGTCAAGAGGCGTGGAATCCGTGAAAGCTCGGCGCCCCGGCGTGGACCGCCAGCAGGCCGACGAGGATCACCACGATCCCCGCGACGCAGGCCAGGGCGGTCTGCCGGCCCTGCCAGCGGTGCACGCGCTGCAGCACCATGGCCAGCGCGTAGAGGCCCCAGATCGCCAGGGTGGCCAGTGACCACGGATCCAAGAGCCAATCGTCGACCCCGAGCCGCCGCGCCGCCAGGGCGCCCGCGGCGATCGCTCCGGTGAGGCAGAGCAGGCCGCCGCCCAGCGCTCCGTTCATCATCCGCTCGAGGACCTCGAGCGGGGGCAGCCGGTTGAAGAAGGTCTGGAAGCGCGCGCCCTTGAGCTCGCGGTAGAGGCTGAGAAAGAGGACCCCGTACCCCGCGGCGAGGGTGAAGGCGGCGTAGGCGAGCAGCGCCAGGGCGAGGTGTAGCCCGAACAGGGCGCTCTCGAAGGCCGCCAGCGCCGGCACCTCGGCCGTCGCGGTGAGTGAGGCCAAGAGCTGGAAGAGGGTGACGAAGCCGAGGATCCACAGCCCCGTCGAGCGCTCCCGCGAGCGCCATTCGAGCAGCAGATAGACCAGGGCCACGGCGCAGGCGATGCCGGTGAGGATCTGGGAGACGGTGGCGGCGGGGAACTGACCGTGCCGCAGGGCCAGCGCGGCGAGGTAGCCGAGGTGCAGCAGCACCCCAGCGCGCAGGCAGAGAGACCCGACGAGGCCGGCGCGGCCGTTGGCGGAGAAGAACAGGGCGCCGTAGCCGATCGCCGCCGCCAGGTAGACGACAGGCAGCACCACGACGGCGGTGTTGGAGAAGAGATCCACGGCGGGTGAGAGGGCGACGATCTGCACTGTCGCCGCTTGGCGCCGTGGATGCTAACACTTCGGCGGCCGGTCGCCGCCCGCTCTGGCTACTCCGGGACCTCGAGGAGATCGTGCACTTCGTGCACGCCGCTGACGGCGCGGGCGCTGTCCTGGGCGAGGTCCTTGCACGCCTCATCGGGGACCGGGCCGCGCAGGCTGACCACTCCGTCGGTCGCCTCGACCTCGACGCGGAAGCCGACCTGGCCCAGCTCACGGACGAGTCGGGTCTGTACACGGACCTCTAGCAAAGCGTCGCGCAGCTCGCGCTCGGCGGTGTCCAGGCCGGCGCCGGCCGGGTTCTGCGACGTGTCCGCCGCCGCGTCGACCTCGATCTGATTTTCGACATCGGTGACGCTGTGGACCGAGAGCGCCACCTCTTCGGCGAGCGCGCGATCGGAGCGCTCGGCCACCGTTCCCGACAGCATGACCGAGTCGCCGACGACCTCGACCTCGATGCGCAGAGCCGCGGTCTTCAGGTGCTCGAGCAGGGCGCGCCGGATGCGCAGGCGCTGCAACCCCTCCTCGAAGCGCAGCTCCCGCGAGCGGGTCGGCGCCTGGCGAAGCTCGGCTCGCGCGGCCGAGGCGGCGCCGTCGTCGGCGGGACTGGGACCGGAGCAGGCGAGCGCCAGCGACGTCAGCATTGGAACGAGAATCGCTCGCATCGGCGCCTCAGGCTCTCCGCTCCGGCCCCTTCTGTCGGGACGCGGCTACCGCAGCACGACCAGCGCGACGCGACGATTCTGGGTGCGTCCCTCGCGGGTCCCGTTGTCGGACACCGGCTCGGACTCGCCGTAGGAGATCGTGTTCATGCGCGCCAGCGGGAAGCCGTGCTCCTGGCTGAGATAGCGCCACACCGCATCCGCTCGCTGTTGACCCAGATCGACGTTGTACGTCTCGTCGCCGGTCGAGTCGGTATGTCCCTGGATCTCGATGTAGACCCCGCGGTCTTCCGACTTGATCTGCCCGGCGAACGTGTTGACCGCGGCACGCGCCTCGTCCGACAGCTCGGAGGAGTCGAAGGCGAACTTGGTCGTGTCGTCCGACAACACGGTCTCGTAGAGGAACTTACCTTCCGCCAGCTTGCCCGCCTCGATGGCCCGGTCGAGCGCGTCCTGCGCCGTGCTGGACATCTCGCTGATCCGGGCGTCGTGCTCCCGGAGCGTGGTCTGGTTCACCTCGACCTGGCTCTGGACGTCGTCGACGCGCTTGTTGGTGGTTCCGACCTCCTGCGCCACGTACTTCTTGGTGGCGCAGCCGGTGGCGACCAGCGCGGTCGCAACTAGCAGGGCGCCCAGCGCGAGCCGATCGGTCTGTCGCATGGTGTTTCCTCCTTGGGCTGCGAGTTGTGGATGGATCGCCCGCTCGCCGGCGGGGAGCGGGCGGTCGTTTCTGCCGGGGTGCGGAGATGCAACTCCGATTCCAGCTTCCGGGACCGGGCAGGGCATCAGAAGAAGCGCAAACCGATGGCGATGACCGCCTCGCTGTCGTCGGCGAGGATGATCTTGCCCTGCAGGTAGGGCCGGACTACGCCGTGGGGGTTGAAGCCGAGGCCCGCCAGCAGGTTCAGGCCGGGCTCCGTGTCGCTGTCGCCCCGATCGGGATCGGTGAACAGGACCGCGAGGCCGCCACCGAGCCAGGCGTTGAACTGGCCGGAAGTGGGGAAGTCGTAATGCAGGTCGATGTTGGCGGTGATGAGGTCCCCGTTCTCCAGGAAGACCCACTCGACGTTGGGGTTGAAGTACCACTGGCTGCGCTGGATGCGGCTCAGCAGCTCGATGCCGACGAAGGCCTCTTCGACGTCGGTGTACAGACCACCGCGGATCCCGAAGTCGATGGCGTTGGCCGTCTGCGGCAGCAGCCCGGCGGCCAGGGTCAGGCCGGCGGTAACGATGACTCTGCGGGCAAAGGCTTTCATGCGATACCTCCCTTCGCGTGCGACACGTTTCGCAAGTTCTGTGACGGTGCTAGCTGGTGCTGATGTTGGCGAGCAGGATAACCGGCGTGAGCAGCCATCTACCGTCTCCGCGCCGGATCAGCGACCGGTCGGCGTCGAAATCGAGCAGTACCGTCGTCGTCAGGTCGGGCTCGACGGTGAAGCCGCCCAGCACCTTGATCTCCTGGCTGGGGATCTGGAGCGACAGCTCCTCACCGGTGGCTGCGTCGACCACGGAGCTGGCAGCCTCGTCGAGCTCGACCATGATGAACTCGTAGTCGCCCGACTCGACCTCGGCGGCAACCAGCAGCTCGGTGGTGTCCTGGAGAGTCAGCAAGTCGAGCAACCCGACATCGTTGGTGATGCGCTCCACCGGGCCGGTCGTGGGCTTGATGGTGAGGCCCGAGATGTAGACGTTGACGGCGGAGAGCTCGTCGGTCGGCGCGTCGGTCAGCTCGATCCGCAGCATGGTGCCGGAGGGCGCGCTTGGCGAATCGCTGTCGGAACAGGAGAGGAGAGGTGCCAGTGCCAGGGTGAGAGCGACGCCGAGCACGACCCCGCCGCGAGAGTATGTTCTCATCGTCATTTCCTCCCGAGTCGATTCTCCGGGTCGTAGAGGCGGAATGCGAGCGGCGTTCCAGAAAACATCGCGACAGGACCCTTTACGGCCAAGTCACGGCCGGTTCGTCGTTTCCGTCGCGCGTGCCGTCGGCCGTCGTAATCCGGCGGCGCGTTCGGCGGGGATCTTTTCCCCGCTGTGGCCATTCTGACAGGAGAAACTCTTGCCTCGATCCGTCAACGTCGCTGCGGTTCTTCGGTGCTGTCCGGCTCCAGGTCGATGCGCTTCAGCTCGTCGAGCTGACGCTGGAGCTCGCCGGCCTGGCGCTGGAGCGAGCGCAGCGCCCGGCCCGCGCGCTCCTCGGGCTCCCCGTCGTGCTCGGCGAGCAGCCGGTCGAGCACCCGCGAGGCCAACGCCGGGTCGTAGGCGGGGCCGTCGGGCTGGAGATAGATGACGGCGAGCTGCAGCAGCGCCCGCGCGCTCTCCGATCCCTGGGGGTTGTCGTTCAGATAGGCCACATAGGCCGCGCGGGCGGCGGCCAGCTCGCCGCTGGCGAACAGACCGTCCGCGGCGGCCAGGGGCGACGACGTCTCGACCGGCTCCCACACGATCTCGGGCTCGGGTTCCGGAGGAGGCGGCTCACGCTCGGGACGGGTCTCCTCGGGCGGCGGCGGCGGCGGCGGCAACTCGACCGGGGCCTGCTCACACCACCGAGCGCAGAGATGGGCGCACCCACCGGCCGGCAGCACCAGCAGCAGCATCCACAGCGGGAGGATCGAGGAAGGGCGTCTAGGCATGGTCTTGTGGCGGGCTCGATCCCTCTGCGGGCGGCAGGGAAATGGCGAAAAGACTACCACCACCGCCCGCCGGTTCAACCCACACCTCGCCGCCGTGCAGCCGTACTACCTGGCGGCTGATCGCCAGCCCGAGGCCGGTGCCGCGGCCGTCGCGCCGCGCCGTGGGCGCTCGGTAGAAGCGCTCGAAGATCAGGCCGCGCTCCGCCTCAGGGATGCCGGGTCCGCGGTCCCGCACGGTGAGCAGCACGGCCGGGGAGGAGGCGTGGACGGGGGCCAGCGGGCAGTGTCGCAGCAGCTCCTCACGGTCGGCGGCCAGAATCCCGGCAGTGTCGATGCGGGAGTCGGCGGGACTGTAGCGCACGGCATTGGAGAGCAGGTTCCACAGCGCCCGCACGATCCACTGGTGATCGACGTCCACCCACAGGGGCGTACTCGGAAAGCGCTGGTCGATCTCGACCTTGGCGGCGGTGCCGAGGGCCGAAAGCTCCGAGATGGCCTGCTCCGCCAGCCCGCGCAGGTCGGTGCGCTCGCGCTCGAACTTCATCGCCCCGGCCTCCAGCCGGGCGAGATCGAGCAGATCGGCGATCATAGAGGAGAGGCGGTCGCTGCACTGCAGATTGAGCTGCAGCAGGCGGCGCTGCCGCTCGCTCAGCCCGCCGGGGGTCCCCTCGAGGAGCAGGCGGGTGGTCTCCTGCATCGAGGCCAGCGGCGCCTTGAGGTCGTGGGAGACGCTGGAGACGAAATCGCTCTTCAGACGGTCGAGCTCGCCGAGGCGCTCGGCCATCCAGTTGAAGTCGGTGGCCAGCTCGCGCAGCTCGGCGGTGCCGTGGGGCGGCACGCGGAACGCGAAGTGGCCGGCGGCGAGCTCGTGGGCCCCGGCGGCGAGACGGCGCAGCCCTCGCGATAGCCCGTCGGCGATGAGGACGGCGGTGATCAGGGCGACGACGAGCGAGCTGGCGGCGGTGATCGCCGACACCTGGCGCCCGCGATCCACGTATTCGCCGCTGGCTCGGAGCCGCTCATCGATGGCGTGTCGGATGGCCTGGTCGAGCCGCAACAGCTCGTCGCGGCCGGTGCGCAGGACCTCCCGCTGTTCGAGCACGGTGTCCCCTTCCGCGCGACCCTCGTCCAGCATCTGAGCCTCGATCTCGGTGGCGAGCTCGACGTATCGCCCCCAGGCGGACTCCACACCGCGCATCTGCGCGCGTTCGAGGGCGGTGAGCCGTAGAGCTTGCAGCGTCCGGATCTGCCCGGTGATGTCCTCCTGGCGCCGGCGAAGCTCACCGACGTAGTCGACGTCTCTGCGGACAATGAACCGATCGGCAAGCTGGCCGAGCGCCAACAGCTTGCTGTCCACGTCGAGGGCGAGCCGGCGGGCCTGCAGGCTGATGTTGACCAGCTCGCGGTTCTCCTGCTGCAGCGAACGGATGAGGCGGAGCTGATAGATCGCCGCCGCGGTGAGCAGCGCGACCGGCAGGAGCATCCCGAGCAGGATGCGGACGAAGAGTCTCACCCTAGTTGCCCGGGAGATCGATACCCCAGGACTTGAGCTTGTTGCGCACCGTCTTGACGTCGATCCCCAGACGCCTGGCCGCCTCGGCCTTGTTGTTGTCGGTCTCCGCCAGCGTGCGCAGGATGAGCTCCTTCTCGGCCTCGGCGACCGTGGTGCCAACGCGCAACTCGATGACGTCGCGGCGGACGGCGCCGGCCTCGAGATACGGCGGCAGGTGCGCGGTGTCGATCCAGCCCTCCTTGGCGAGGACCACGGCGCGCTCGATCAGGTTGCGCAGCTCGCGGACGTTGCCCGGCCAGGGGTAGCGTTGCAGCCTCTCCAGCGCCCCGTCGCGGATGCCCTCGACCTCGGTTCCGTGCTTGGCGTTCAGGCGGTCGATGAAGTGCTGGCAGAGCAAGGGCAGATCCTCCGGCCGCTCGCGCAGCGGCGGGAGCTGGATCTCGAAGACCGCCAGGCGGTAGTAGAGGTCCTCGCGGAGCTGGCCGCCGCGCCGCGCCTCGTTGGCGTCGCGGTTGGTCGCCGCCAGTACCCGGACGTCGAACTCGAACTCCCTGGTGCCGCCCAGCCGGCGCACCCGGCCGTCCTCGAGGACGCGCAGCAGCTTGGGCTGCAACGGTAGCGGCATCTCGGCGATTTCGTCGAGCAGCAGGGTGCCCTCGTGCGCCAGCTCGAAGCAGCCGTGTCGCATGCTGGTGGCGCCGGTGAAAGCGCCGCGCTCGTGGCCGAAGATCTCGCTCTCCATCAGATCGCGCGGGATGGCGGCGGCATTGACGGCGATGAACGGCCCGGCGCTGCGCCGGCTGCGATCGTGCAGCTCGCGGCCCACCAGCTCCTTGCCGGTGCCGCTCTCGCCGGTGATGAGGACCGAGGCCTCGGAGTCCGCTACCTCCTTGATCAGGTCGTAGACGCGCGTCATCGCCTCCGAGCTGCCGATCAGGGCGCCGAGGCGCGCGTCCTCTCCGATCTTGGTGACCGTCTCCTCGGTTCGCCGGCGCTCCTGCTCCTGCTGCAGGGCGGCCTGCAGGATGCTGCGCAGGTGGTCGTAGTCGATGGGCTTGGTCAAGAAGTCGTGGGCCCCTTGTTTCATCGCCTCGACCGCCAGGTCGACTGAGCCGTGGGCCGTGATCAGGACCACCGGGAGATCCGGCCGCAGCTCGCGCAGCTTGTCCAGGAGGTCGACCCCCGAGCCGTCCGGAAGCATGACGTCGGAGATGATGAGCTGCGGGTCGAACGCCTCCAGGCCGGTGAGGGCCGACTCGCAGTCGTCGGTGGCGCGCACGGCGAAGCCCCAGGCCCGCAGGCGCTCCCGCAGCACCTCGCGCATCGCCTCCTCGTCGTCGACCACCAGGATGCGGGTTCTTCGCGCCATGTAGCGCTCATCTTACGACAGGGATCCCGCCGTGACGTGAGCCGTCGCGACCGCGCCCGAGCTATACTGCCCGTGGGGCCGTTAGCTCAGTTGGTAGAGCCGCGGACTTTTAATCGCATCCAGGCCCGTTTCGCAACTTCAAGCGGGACGGGCTTTCCTGCGTAAGTCGGTGGAGGGAAAGGGGTTGGAGGGTGTCCGCAGTTTCCGAGAATTCCGACGTTTCCGCCGTCTCAGGGTAAGTGTAGGGACGGTTTAGGGAAAGTGGCGAGCGAGGAGTGGATCGACCTGAGGCGTGGTGGCGGGAGGCCTGCACCACGCATGGCCCGCCGGCGGCGCTGAGCGGCCCCAGGAGCCCCTAGGGACGCGACCCGGTGTCTGGGGCCGGCAGGAGTGCTCGAAACGCTACAGCGCCACGTCAGTCTTGCGCCGTGCTAGGGGAAGTACCGCCGACGCAGGCGTTCCGGCCCCGCCTTTAGATCGCACTACAACACGACTTTGACTTCTGGCTCGCCGACGCTCAGACTACGCGAGGACCGAAGGGAGGGGCTACGAGAATGGCCGACACCGCGAGCACCCAGCTGCGCCTGACCTGCTACGTCCGCGAGGAAGAGGGCGAGTGGGTCGCAGGTTGCCCCTCGCTCGACGTGCACACTCAGGCCGACTCGAAGGAAGAGGCACAGGCGGCGCTCGAAGAGGCCGTAGACCTGTGGCTTGACAGCTGCCTGGAGCGCGACACCCTGCACACCGCGTTGCGCGAATTGGGGTGGCACCGCGTCCCGGT
Source organism: Thermoanaerobaculia bacterium (assembly GCA_050747865.1). GTDB lineage: Bacteria > Acidobacteriota > Thermoanaerobaculia > Multivoradales > JAHEKO01 > JBOGJI01. Next base: position 142 of record JBOGJI010000021.1, on the reverse strand, counting down.
CGGGACGGAGCCCCATGAAACGTGCGACTCCCTGGAGTTCTCGCGGCCGGCCGTGGAAAGCGTGCTCGGCGAGTCGTTCCCGATCGCCTTGACGGTCCCCGCCTTCATCGCCGCTTCGATCGGCTTCGACGATCCGCACCGT
>JBOGJI010000020.1:0-5770 GCA_050747865.1 Thermoanaerobaculia bacterium | reverse complement strand
TGCTCTGGCGGAGTCGGATATTGCAACCGTCTGAATGCCTCTCAGTAACTGGGCTCGGTGTCGGGTCCGGTGGCCACGTTGGTGGTCGGAGCTCGGCGGCTGTAGTCGGCGGCGTAGCCGGTCCAGTCTCCGCTGCTGGCGCGTTGCCAGGCGACCGCGACGCTGATGTGGATGCCGAGCAGCCGGGCGAGTATCGCGGCTGGAAGTTCAGCGGCCAAGCTGAACAGTGCTGTGGAGCGGGCTTGTCCGGAGCGGAGCCCGAGCTGGCGAAGTCGTTCGGTGAGCTGTGCGGCGCTGATCGGCTGGTCTGGCCGTCCGCCGGGGAACAGCCAGCGCGACCGACCTTGGTCGCCGAGGCTGGCGTGCCCGTGCCGGGTCGCGGCGAGCCGGCGGACCAGGAGGGCCAGGGGTTCGGGCAGCAGCACGGGCTCGTGGCCAAGCCGCAGCCGGACTTCCTGGCCGGTGTCGTGGATGTGGTCAAGGGTCAGGCGGCTGATCGCGGCGGCCCGTTGGGCGTAGAGCAAGACGAGCAGTCCCGCGAGGCGGTCGTCGGCGTTGAGGGTGTCGTCGTGCAGCAGTTGGCGGGCTTGGGTCCAGCGTTGTTCGCTATCCAGCACGCCGGTAGGGCCGTCCCATCGGACGGCGGCGAACTCGAGGCTGGTCAGCTTCTGCCTGTTGGCCCAGCGAACGAAGTGCCCGGCTTCGCGGCGGTGGCTGGCCTGCCCGCTAGCCAGCCAGGCCTCCAGGTCGCCCTGTCCGGCTGTGGCCAGATCGAGGTGCTGGCTGGTGAGCCAGTCCAGCACGGCGACGGCTGCGCGGATGTGCTGCTGGATCGAGGCTGTTTGCGCGTGCGTGGCGTGGCGCGCCTTGTTGCGGCGTCGCAGTCGATGCAGCAGGTGCCAGACGGCGTAGTGGTGCAGCAGGGCCCGCTGCTCGGGATCGTCGCATGCGGCGAGGGTGGTGGTGATCCAGTGTTCGAGGCGGGTCAGGTGCTCGTCGCGGGGCGGCAGGGCACCGGTGGCGACCAGCATGCTGCGCAGATGCCGCAGGGGCTTGGCATCGGGCAGCTCATCGAGGGCGGCGTGGCTGAGCGCACGGTGCCTGGCGGCAAGTTCGCGCAGGATCGCCGAGGCGCTGTGCTTGTTCAGCCAGCTCAGCACCGTGTCGGGCCGGTCGTGCTCTGCCAGATGCTCATGCAACCCCTGCAACTGGGGGTGGATCTGGCCGGCGTCGTCGGTGAGCAGTTGGCCCAGTCGCTGTCGCAGCGAGCAGCGTGCGCAGCGGCGCGACCGCACTCGCAGCTGGGTGGGTTCGCCGCAGCCGGGGCAGGCGTGCCAGGAGGCCTCGGGGCGGGTGCAGGTCGCGCAGAGTGGCGCGGTCAGGCTCCCGCTGCGGACCAGCTTCACGCTTCCGCAACCGACGCAGCGAGCTCGTCGCTGCAGGCAGGCGCGACAACATGGTTGCCCGGTGAGCTTGGAGATCGCGCCAGGAGCCGAGCGTCCGCAGATCGTGCAGGTCATCGTCGCGACTGGGCGACAGCTCGGACACAGCGGGCCCTCAGGAGTCCGGACGCTGACCGGGCGCCGACGGCCGCAGCTGCGGCACCTCTCCTGGTTGTCGGGGTCGGTGCTCAAGCAGTTGGGACACAACGGTGCTCCGTGTTCGTCTCGGGTAGCGGGTTCGCGGTGGGCGCCGCAACGGGAGCAGGTTTCGGCACGGGACTTGGCCAGACAGTTGCGGCAGACCCGGACACTGTCGAGAATCTTGCTCAGCGTGACCACGCGCCCGCAGCGCGGACAGGGCGGGCGGACAACGCCGTTGGCCCCGGCGGCGAGGAGCGCGTCGATAAGCCGCAGCACCGAGGGAACCGGGGACTGTGCACCCGCCCCGGTGAGCAGCGCGGGGTGATCTTGCAGCGCCCAGGCCAGGTGGCGACGCTGTCCGGCCCGGGAGGTGACCGCGTGCACCGCATCGGTCACTGTTGCGGCGTCGAGGTCGGGGGCGACGCCGGTGACCACCTCGACGACGATCTGTATCGGGTCACCGTCCTCATCAGGTGGGCAGGCGTGGCAGCGGGCCCTTCCCTGCCGGTCTCGCGAGGTGATCTTGCCGATGTTCCCGCAGACCGCGCACGGCGTCGAGGTGGGACCGCAGACGCTGCAGTACCAGTCCTGCCCGCGGCGTTGCATGGTGCGCAGCTGCTTGTCGCAGCCCGCGCAGACCGGTGCGGAGACGCTGAGTGCACCTGCGGTTCGCAGGGCGATCAGCAGGCTCCCGACGACGGGGAGCCGGCGAGCGCCCATCGCTCAGCAGGGCGGGTCGCTCGGCCAGTGCTCGGGCAAGACGCCGCCGCACGTTCCTGCCCGGAGCAACCTCGCTCACCACACCGGTCACCACCCCAACGTCCAGGCCCGTCTCGACGTTGGCGATCAACTCGACGATGGCACGGATCGGGTCGAGGACGACCTCGGCTGCGGACTGTGCCACCGGTCAGCGTTCGGCGCCGGTGATGCGGGCACGCTTGGGCCGCAGTTCCCCGACCCCGGCATCGGTGCCGCCGACGGCTCTGGCCTTGCGGGCGCCTCCGCCTGCCGCGACGGGTTTGATCAGCTCGCTCATCGGGCAGTCCAGAATGTCCAGCAGCGCCATCAGGATCTTCAGACTGAGCCGTTCGGGACGTTCGACGACCAGCCGGTAGACCTGGCTGGAGGACAACCGGATCCCGCGCGCCGCCAGCGGGTCGATCAGGTCGGTGGTGGCGAACATGCCCCGAGCAGCCATCACCTGCCGCAGGTGCCAGCGGTAGTCGAGTTTGCGTGCCATCAAGACTCCTTACCGTTGCTCTGCGGGCGCATCGAAGACGGGCCCCATCGCCTTGCGCAGTGCGGTGTTCATGAAATCGGAACTGACGTGGGTGTAGATCGCGGTCGAGGTATCGCAGCGATGCCCGACCTGCTCCTGCAGGAAACGACGGTCGGCCCCATCTTCGGTCAAGTGGGTGATATAGGAGTGCCTCATCGAATGGGGCGAGAGATCCTTCGGCAGGCCGAGCGCATCGCGGTAGGTGGCGAAGCGGGCGTTGATCTCCGCCGGTTTGATCCGCCCGCCCCGCTCGGTCAGCCACAACGCCGGATGGTCCACCACCCCGAAACGGGGCCGGATGTTCTCCACATAGTCGACCACCGCGTCCACCGCCCAGCCCATCACCGAGGCCACGTTGCGCCGCCGCGGCGGCTGGCCACGCACCGCCTTGCCGTAGCGGACATGCAACATCCCGAACCGGCCGAACTCATCCGCGGCCGGGTTGCGGCCCCAGTCGGCCAGATCCAGCTTCGAGGTCTCGGTGCGTCGCAACCCCCAGCCGTAGATCACCTTGAACATCGTGGCGTCGCGGTAGGCCGCCAGCGCACCCTTCCGCTTGCTGCGAGCCGCACGCTCGACCTGGTCGTCGGCGTAGTCGAGGAACCGCTGCAGCTCGACCCGGCTCAACGGGCGCGCCTCCGGGCTGCCCTCATAGTCGTTCAGATGCGCGATCGTGTTCCACTCATGACAGATCGGCACCGGGAACTGCCCGAACGCCTCCTCACACGCGCTCGCCCAGCCGTAGCGGGCATCGGTCAGGTACTCACTGAACAACCGAAGATCGGTCTGATAGCCGCGGATCGTCGACGGCGCCAAGTGATCCTCCGAGGTCAGCGTCAACGTCCACTCCTCCACGTGTCCAGGACCCCACTGCCACGGGAACCCGTTGGTGAACGCCACGAACCGGCGCACCAGCCGCTCGCGCGGGGCGATCGTCTCCGCGCGCAGCCCACGCGCACTCTGCTGCGCCCGCCAGCCCGACAGCATCGCCTCGAACATCGCGTCCTCCGGCCGCAACTGCCGCACGCCGTCGACGAGCTCAGCACTCGCCGCACCGGCCAAACCAACCTCGCGCAACCCGACTCCCATCTTCACTTGATGGGCACATCCTGCATCAGAAGGGATCAGATGACCAACTCGACGCACCGGAACCCTCAGCACGCAGGGGATTCGAGACCCGCCTCAGGACGCCAACTGCCGGAGAAACGTATTCGGCTCACCCACCTGATGCAATTCCTGAGGGTTGGCGTAGGTAGCCGTCGACTGCAAGCTCTTGTGCCGGAGCACCTGCGCGATCTCGACGAGCGGGACGTGTGCCTTCACCATCTCGCAGGCAACGGTGTGCCGCAGCCGATGCGGGCCGACCTCGGCGACCCCGGCCCGTCGGCACGCCCGGCGCACGGTCGAGCCGACCGTCCCCGGCGCGATCGGCTCGAACGGGGCTCTCGCCCGCAAGAAGACCTGCCGCCGTCCGCTTCTCGGTCGACCACGCTGCAGGTAGGCGGCGATCGCCTCGCCCACCTCGACCGGCATCGGCAACCGGTCACAGCGTGCACCCTTGCCGCACACGACGAGCTCGCCAGCGCGCCAGTCGAGGTCGTCGAGTCGCAGCCCAGCCACTTCGCCGGCGCGAAGACCGAGCCGGAGCAGCGTCATCAGCACCGCGTAGTCCCGTCGCCCGACCGCCGTTCTGCGATCGCACGAACCGAGCAGCGCGCGGGCCACGTGGGGCTCGATCCCACCAGGCAACGACGACCTCCGCCGCCCGGTCACGGCCAGGGCCGCTCCCGACAGGTCGACGGGGACGAGCCCTTCGGTGAAGCAGAACCGCAGGAAAGCACGCAGCCCAGCCCTGAAGTACTGGGTCGCGGCGACCGACACCAGCTCTGCGACGCACCGCAGTGCCGAGGCCACCTCGACGGCCGTCACCTCGGCAAGGGCGGTGCCCGGCGGCAGGCCGCTCAGGAACCGTCGAGCGTGATCAACGTAGCCGCGGACGGTGCCGCGCGCGAGCGCACGCTCGGTCAACAGATAGGCCTCGAAGGACGCGAGCAGCACCCCGGTCGGCGAGGCGATCGCGGCCTCCTGCTCCAGCTCGCCCAGAGTCTCCAGCACGTCGAGCAGGCACCACAGCCCCGGTCGTGACCACTGAGACCGATGCCTGCCTTCGGCGCGCTGGAAGGCGAGGAACTCCTCGACCCGCTCACGGTCCAACCGCGCCGTCGCGAGCCCGCCGTCCTCAAGCCAGCGACTGAGACGAGCCACCTGCCGCAACTCGTTCACCGCTGACCGCGGTGTGTACCCCCGACGGTGAAGCTCGCCGTGATAGGTCTCGACGAACGGGGCCAGCGGCCCCGTCACAACAACCCCGCTCAGTCTGCTCGCTGCCCTCGGCATCGCCGCCTCCTTGTCGTAGAAGAAGGCAACGATCGCCGCACGCGCCCCGCGGTGTTATGCCGACAACAGCAGGCCGTTCACCCCCACCGAGCAGCAGGTTCTCGGAAAGGTCGGCATAACGCGAACATCGGCATAATCGTGGTTAGGCCGATATCGGCCTAACCACGACCTTCGGCACACCGGCAACACGCTCGCGGCGCGCGAAGGAGTGAGCACCAAAGACCTCATGTGCGGATGGGTCACGACAGCATGCAGGCCGCGATCATCTACCAACACGCCAGCCTGGAAGCCGACCGGGGCGTCGCCAAGAAGCTGAACGCACACATCCGACGTGCCCGGAAGGGGAAGGGCAGGAAGGGTGCCTAATCGCGGCTCCTGGCTGAGCGGAGTGGGTTTCGGGGAATCTGACGTCTGTGTAGTTACGGTCCTGGAGTCATGACCGGGACGTAGCGGAGGGCGTGGATCGTGGACAAGCTTGGGGTGTTTCAGGCCGCCTTGGGGATCACCGAGC
>JBOGJI010000019.1:0-1622 GCA_050747865.1 Thermoanaerobaculia bacterium | reverse complement strand
GGTTCGACGAGCGGGGACGGGAAACGGAGTCACGGCGCGAACTGAGGCACCGGCGAGGCCCGAAAGGAGCCGGCAACAGTTACCCTCGTCGCCTACAGCCACCGCGCCCGTCCTCGACTCAACCCCTGCTTTTCGGGCTCGAGGGTCCCAGACGGACTACCGAATTCCGGTGTGGGCGCCGCTCAGGCGGCGGCGTGGTCGGCGCGGTAGCGCTCGTACAGGCGGGCTAGCAGCGCCGCCAGATCGGCCGCCATGTCGTCGTCCAGGCGTGGGAAGTTGAACGTCGCCTTGCCCGATCGGCGCTTGAGGAGGGCCTCGGGTGCGCCCTCGAGCGCGTCCGGGTAGGTGTCGGCCACCAACAGGTAGAGGCTGACGTAGTTCTTGCCGGCTCTCACGCTGGCGAAGTAGTCGTGCGCCTTCGCGCCCGGCCAGCGGAGCGATGGCATTCCGTAGATGGTGGCTGGCTCAAGCTCCTTGCGGTACGGCCCGAGCAGTGTCCAGATCCGCTTCTCGATCGCCTCGAGGTCGGCCATGGGCGAAGCCTACTGCCGTCACCGGACTGACGGAAACTGACAGTCCCTCCGTCTACCGTGGATCGTGACGGGCGGCCCCGGTTGGCTTCCCTCCGTGGACTCTCTTGACCGGGATGTTCCGGGCGGACCGAACGGCCGGGGCCGTCCGTCGTGGTTGACTTCAGTCAATGCAAGCGACTACAGAGGGGGCGACCGTTCGCGGGAGTCTCCTTGCCCTGGCGGCGGCACGCTCCGGCGTTCAAGCCGGGGCGATGCGGAGCCCCGCCGCCTCGGCTCCCAATCGGAGTCGGGTGTCCCATACTGCCAAGACGACTGTGTTTGTGCCTAACGCGAGCGCACTCGCGAGGTGAACGGCGTCGGCCCCGCGGAGTGCATACTCTTGTGCGAGGCCCCCAGCGTGTTGTGCTACGGCCTCGCTCATCTCAATGACCCGCGTGGCCGACCAGAACTCCTCCCAGTCGGCCTCCGCTGTCTCGTGCGCCTGCCGTTCGAGTCGACCGTCGCGCGCGGCAGCGGCGAGAGCGGCGCGCACCTCCGGATACGCGAGCCGGCTGGATACCGCCGCATCGCAGCCGTCCCAGAGTTGCGCCGCGAGATCGCTCCCCTCCTCATCGACGAGGAGCTTCACGAACGCGCTGCTGTCGAAGTAGACGACGGCCACGCGGTCAACGACGCTGCTCGCTCACGAGCTGCGAAACGGATCCGTGAGCATGCACACGTCGGCGGCCTACCGCCTTGGGCCGAACGGCACGCCGAGGACGGCTAATGACGCCTTCCTGCGTCAGCCGCTCGATCACCGGGGCTACGTCTACAGGCACGAGTCTGGCCACGGGGATGCCCCGGTCGGTCACCACGACCTCTTCCCCCTTACGGGCCCTATCAACCCAATCCTTGAGCGTGGCTCGGAGAGTGCTCACAGCGACTTCCATGGTCTCTAATTGTACGACACCGCCTCTTCCGGTTGTACTGGGTGCCCGCCGCGTCGTGGGTCAGTTCCGGCCCTCGGCACCTTGCTCGTCGTCCTCAGGAACCGCCACGAGCTCTGCGGCGACTTCCGCACCGGGTTTCGCGGCCGCCTTTGCAGCGGCC
>JBOGJI010000018.1:0-9231 GCA_050747865.1 Thermoanaerobaculia bacterium | reverse complement strand
CACAGGAAGCCCACGAGCTCCCGAGCCGTCGCGGTGACCGCCTTCTGCGGCGGCTTGCCCAGCGACAGCAGGCGCCAATGGCGCCGGTGGAGTCGACGCATCGCTCGATCGGCCAGCGCGATGACCTCAGCCGCCTGTCCCTGGCGCCGTTCGATGCCCCGGAAGCAACGCAGCCAGCCCACCTGCTCCCGATACGGCGCACTGTCGGCGATCTCTGCAATCGACGCATTCAGCTCACCAAGCTGGGCCTCGAGCTGCTCGATGCCGAGCAGGTAGCTCTCAAGCGTCGCCTGGGCCGCCGGATGCTCGAGCTCGAGACGCCATAGCCACTGCCGGTGTCGCTGCGTCCAGGCTCTCCCGTCAAGATAGCGCAGCCCTCGGCGCAGCAGAAACTTGCCCAGCCGATGCCGACAGCGCGTCAGATCCTGCCGGACGTCCTCGCGGCAGCGACACAGATCTCGCACCGCTTCATAGGCACTGCGAACCTCACCCGCCGTCTCGCGCTTGAGCTTCCTGGCCAGGCGACGTACCGCGCGCGGCTCGTTGGCCAGCTTCCACGTCGCCGCTGCCTGCACTCCGGGGGCAAGCATCGCCACCACGATGTCCTTCTTGTGCACGTCCAAACCCACGTAGGTGGTACCCTTCTTCATGACCGGTTCCTCCTGTCGTATGCGGCTCTGCCGCCGTTTCGGGGGTAACCCGCGGACAAGCTGGCCTCCTCGAGGCCACTCCCACGAGACTCTTCTGAGACTCGCGAGCTTACGACCGCGGGGAACCGGTCGTTCCATAGGGTCTATCCTTGACTACGACCATCGCCTGCTCTACGAGCTCTACCGAACCCGGTGGAACAGCGAGCTCGAACGCTGGGAGGCCGGCTCCGCAGCGGCGTGGCCGCTCGGCTTCAGCCGCCGCCGGCCGCTGGGGTGGACCAGCGCCGACGCCGCCGGGCTCGCGATCCTGCCCGGTCTGGTGCGTTACGACGAGGTCTATGAATCCGACGAGCCCATCCGCCACGCGTTCCGCTTCACGCTGCGGGACTCGAACGGCTTCGTCTTTCCGGCCTCCCACGTCGCGGGCGATAACGCCGCGGCACCGCCGCTGGGAGCCCGCATGCGGCTCAAGGCGTCGGTCGACATCACTGGCTTCCCGGAGCCGATTCGCAGGATCTTCCAGGCAATGAAGACCTATGGACTGATCCTGGCGGACAACGGGACCGACATGTACATCCAGGGAACCTATGACACACGCTGGGACAACGACCTGTTGAACCCGGCCTTTGCGCAGCTCTCGGCCGACAATTTCGAGCTCGTGCGGCTCGGCTGGCGTCCCGCCGTCTTCGTGGACGTGCCGACGAGCTACTGGGCGCGGTCGGCTATCGAGGGCATGGCCTTCGCCGCGGTGACGTCCGGGTGCGCCACCGAGCCGCGAAGATATTGCCCCGCGGCGCCAATCCGACGCCGCGAGATGGCGGTGTTCCTGCTGCGCGCCGCGGAGTGGGGGACCTACCTGCCGCCGGTGTGCCCGACGCCGCCGTTCGCCGATGTGCCGGTTGCCAGTCCCTTCTGCCGCTGGATCCGGGAGCTCTCGGCGCGTGGCATCACCGCCGGTTGCGGCGACGGTCTGTTCTGCCCCGAGAGCCCGGTAACGCGGGCGCAGATGGCGGTCTTCCTGACGAAGGCGTTCTCGATCGAGGTGAACTGAGAGCCTGTGAATGAATCTCCCATGGGTCGCGCGCCAGGGGCTTGCGGGTCGTATGCAAGGAGCGAGGAGGGAGCATACTCATCAGTATGTGACCGACGAGCGACGCCGCAGACGACCCGCAACCCCCTGGCGCCCGAAGGGTTGCGGCGGCGTGGCCAGCGGCGCGGCGTTGGCGCTCCTCGACGATACCCCTGCATCGCCTGCGTCGCGCCGCCTTGCGCCGCTGGCCACGGCGCTCGCAACGCGACCCACGTGAGACCGTGTCATGGACTCCGGGCCCATGAGCCGGCTCCGCGGCTTCCGGGACGGCCTGCTGGCGGCTCTGCTGCGGGGGCTCTCCCTGCTCCTCCAGCCGCTGGGCTGGCGCGGCGCGCAGCGATTTGGCGGCGGCCTCGGCCTGCTCGGCTGGTGGCTGGGGCGGCGGGATCGCCGGCGAACGCTCGAGCACCTGGCGCTGGCGTTTCCCGAGCTCTCCAGCCGTCAGTGCCGGCGGCTGGGCCGGGCCTCCTTCCGGCACCACGGCACCACCCTCGGGGAGTGCCTGTTCCTCCTCCGCCGCGACTGCGGCGCGGTGACACGGGTCGTCGCGGTCGACGGCTGGGACCATGTGGAATCCGTGCGCCGGGCCGGCCGATCCGTGCTCATCCTCACCGGGCATTGCGGCAACTGGGAGCTGCTCGCCGCCCTCATCAACTGCCGGGGACTCGGCATGCGCGTGGTGGCCCGCCGGCTGGACGCCGAGGGATTCCAGCGGCTGCTGCTGGGGCTGCGCGAGCGCTTCGGCACCGAGTCCATCGAGCGCGGCGAGAGCGGCGCCGCTCGCTCCCTGCTGCGCACGCTGCGCGACGGCGGCGCCCTGGGCATCCTGATCGACCAGGACACCCGCGTGGACGGGGTATGGGTTCCGTTCTTCGGCCGCCCCGCCTACACGCCGGTGGCCGCCGCCCAGCTCGCCCGCCGGCATGGCGCCGGCGTCATCCCGGCCTTCATCGAGCGCCGGTCCGACGGCCGCCACCTGGCCCGGTTCCATCCGCCCATCGAGCTGCCGGCGGACCCCGAGGCCGCTACCGCGATTTTGACCCGGGTCATCGAAGACCAGATCCGGCGTGTTCCCGAGCAATGGGTGTGGATGCACCGGCGCTGGCGACGACAGCCGCCGTAGCTCACTGCTCGTGACGCTTGCGCCAGACCAGCCAGGCGGCCCCGGTGCCGAGCAAGTACAGCCCCAGCGTCGGCACGGCGAACAGGCAGAGATTCACCACATCGGGCGTCGGGGTGATGACCGCCGCGGCGACGAAAATCAGCAGCACGGCCCAGCGGAAGTTGCGCATGAGGAAGCCCGGCGACACCACCCCGGCCCAGGCGAGCAGGAAGATCGCCACCGGCAGCTCGAACATCGCCCCCAGCCCGACCAGGATGGTGAGCAGGAACCGGAAGTAGCGCTCCACCGTGAGCATGGGCTCGAAGCCCGCCCCCATGTCGAGCAGGACGCGGGCGGCGAAGGGAAAGGCGACAAAGTAGGCGAAGGCGCCGCCGCCGAGGAAGAACAGCGTGCCGCTGGTCACCACCGGCAGGACGAAACGGCGCTCGTGGCTGTACAGCCCCGGAGCGGCGAAACGCCAGAGCTGGTAGAGCACGACCGGCGAGGCAATGAACAGAGACGCCAGCAGGGCGGCCTTGACGTACAGGATGAAGGGGTCGGTGATGCCCAGGAACGCCAGGCGCTTTCCCTCGGGCAGCAGCCGGTAGATGGGAGCGGCGAGGAACTCGAGGACCAGCTCGACCCCCGTCGTCCCCGACGCCAGGCGCCAGCTCGAGCCCAGCCGCGGGGCGAGCAGGTTGACCAGCCAGTCGACGCGCAACCACAGCAAGGCGAAGACCGCGGTGATGGCGAGCACCGCACGCACCAGCCGGATGCGCAGCTCCTCCAGGTGCTGGAGAAGCGACATGCGCGGCAGCTCTTCGATCCGGCGGGGCGCCCGGCCTCCAGACCGGGGCTGCGGATGCGCCTCCACCGGGGCTACTCCTCTGCCTTTTCCTTCGCCTCGCCGGCCTGGGCGGTGGGCGGCTTGCGGACCTCTTCCAGGGTCAGCTCGGTGTCGACGGCGCGCCGGAAGTCGTTGGTGGCCCGCCGCAGTTCGCGCATGGCGCGGCCGATGGTGCGGCCGATCTCCGGCAGCCGACGCGGACCGAAGATGATGAGGGCCAGAACCAGGATGAAAATGAGCTCGGGCGCCCCAAGAGGGCCAAACACGACTATAGATCCTATACCCACTCGGCGACGAGGGGCGCCCCTCTCGCCCAGCCGCCCAGGTGTCAGGGATCAGGGGTCAGGTACAGAAACGATCGCTTTGCCTGAACCCTGAACCCTGAACCCTGAACCCTGAACCCTAAACCCTGGACGGGTGGGTGGGGTACACTGACCTCGTGCGCAGGCGCTGGCGCATCGTCGCCGTCACAGCGGCCATCACGGTCTTCCTCGTCGGCGGGCTGTTCGGCGGCCGCCTGCTCGCCCTCACCGGACAGGCGCGCGAGGCTCTGCGGACGTACACCGAGCTGCTGACCGCCGCGCACGAGAACGCCGCGGTCGCCACGTCCTACCGCGATCTGGTCTACGCCTCCATCGGGGGGATGCTGCGCGTGCTCGATCCGCACAGCAGCTTCCTGCCGCCCGAGACGTACAGCGAGATGCGGGAGCGGCAGCAGTCCAGCTTCTACGGCCTCGGCATCCTGGTCGGCATCCGCAACGGGCAGCTCACCGTGGTCACGCCGCTCGACGGAACCCCGGCCTCCCGCATGGGCATCCGCGCCGGAGACGTCATCAGCCTGATCGAAGGCGAGCCGACCGAGAGCATGACCCTCGACGAGGCGGTGCGCAAGCTCAAGGGGCCGAAGGGCAAGGCGGTGCACATCACCGTCGTCCGCGCCGGCCTGGACGAGCCTCTCGAGCTCGACATCGTGCGCGACGAGATCCCGCAGAACACCGTGCGGCAGGTCTACATGCTCGATGACGAGACCGGCTACATCGCGCTGTCCGACTTCACGAACCCGACCACCCAGGAGGTCGCCCAGGCCATCGCGCGCCTGCGCGGCGAGGGCATGAAGCGGCTGTTGTTCGATCTGCGCAGCAACGGCGGCGGGTTGCTCGAGCAGGCGATCGGAGTCTCCGATATTTTCCTCCCCACCAGGTCGAAGATCGTCGAGACCCGAGGGCGCGTGCGGGGAGCGAGCGAGTCGTTCCATGACGCGGGGGAATACGATCCCCTCGACATGCCGGTGATCGTCCTCGTCGGCGAGGCCACCGCCTCGGCGGCGGAGATCGTCGCCGGGGCGCTGCAGGACCACGACTTCGCGCTCATCGTGGGACAGCCGACCTGGGGCAAGGGCCTGGTGCAGACAGTCTACCGGCTCTCCTACGACGCCGGCCTGGCGCTCACCACCGCCAAGTACTACACCCCGTCCGGGCGCCTGATCCAGCGCGATTACACCGACTATTACGACTACGCCGCCCACGACGCGGCGCAAGACGGCGAGCCGAACGGCGACAACGGCGAGATCTTCTACACCGATCTCGGCCGCGAGGTGTACGGCGGCGGCGGCATCACCCCGGACGTGCTGGTCGAGCCCGCGGAGCTGCCCGCGTTCCTGCAGTACCTGATCAGCCGCGACGCGTTTTTCCAGTTCGCCGTCGGCTGGGTGAATCGCCACCCCTTGCCGGGACCGGACTGGCAGCCGGACGACACGGTCCTGGAAGCGTTCGACGCCTGGACGATCGAGCAGGAGATCACCGACCCCGAGGAGCTGGCGGAGGCCCTCGCGGATCCGGAGGTGCGGCGCGACGTCCTGCTCTTCCTGGAGGCCGAGGCCAAGGGCTCGCAGTTCGGACTGGAGGCGCGCAGCCGCGTCCTGCTGGGCGTCGATCGCCAGGTCCAGACGGCGCTGGGCCACTTCGCAGACGCCGCCACCCTGCTGGCGAGACGGCAGCGCCTGAACGCGCAAGACGAGACCGAGCTCGCCGCCGTGGCCGCCCGCCCACCTACCCAGGGGTCAGGTGTCAGGGGTCAGGGACAGCAACAACCGGCTGGTCTGACCCCTGACCCCTGACCCCTGGGCGGGCGGGGGATCACAGGGCCGCCGTCCGGAGGGGCAGGCGCAGGCCCTCGGCCGCCAGGCGGCTCCGCAATCGATGAAGACGCGTGTCCACGCCGCTGGGACCGATGCGCCCGCCCAGCCGCCGCGCGATCTCCGAGCTGGTCAGTCCGTCCCGCAGCGACCACATGAGCAGCCGCCGGTCGAGATCTCCGGCGTCCTCGCGGCGCCGGCAGCGCGCGGCCAGGAGGCGCCACTGCTCGGCCAGCATGGTCCGCTGCTCGGGAGAGGGCTCGCGGCTCGCCAGCCCCTCGAGAGTGGCCTCGTCCCCGTTCGCCACGTGCGCCACGTCTCCTCCCCGGCGCGTCGCCGCTCGGGCGCGCAGGTGGTCGAGAGCGACGCGCTGCGCGAGCCGGAACAGATAGGCGTCGATCTCACACTCCTCCCGGCCGCGACAGGCGCGCAGTGCCGCGCGGCCGCGGCGCAGCAGCCGGCAGTAGACCTCCTGGACGACGTCGTCCAGCTCCTCCGGCGGACAGGCAAAGCCGGCGCGCCGGAAGGCGCTGCTGACGCCCGCCGCCAGGCGACGGCCGAACCGGTCGACGAACGCCGACCACGCCCCGGGCTCCGACACCCGGGCGCAGCGCTCGATCAGAACCCACGATGCAACATGCTCCATTCTCCGCTCCTCCGCTGACGTGCGGAGCGGAGACAGGGTCCGCGAGGCGCTCTACCTCGACGATTCTGGAAGCGGAGACAACGCCCGCCCGGACGGCGGACAGACGGAAAGACGTATGACTATACCACAGATCGGCGGGTAGCCGGATGAGCGGCGGCTCAGGCTGCTACCGCAGCTTCTCTTCGACGAACTCCACGTGCCGCCGCACCACTGGGTCGTACTTCTTCATCTTCAGCTTCTCGGTGGACAGCCGCTTGTTCTTGGTCGTCGTGTAGAAGTAGCCGGTGCCGGCCGTCGAGACCAGCTTGATCTTCTCTCGCATCGTTCAACCGCCTTCCACGAACAGGTTCCAGAACTGGCGGGGCCGACGGGACTCGAACCCGCGACCTCCGGCGTGACAGGCCGGCGTTCTAACCAACTGAACTACGACCCCGCTTAACTTTACGCGAGCCGGCGGCGGATCGCCGGCCGTACCGCTCTTCCACGGCCGCCACCCCCTCACCTCCCTGGTGGGAGGTGAGGGATTTGAACCCACGACCCCCTGCGTGTAAGGCAGGTGCTCTTCCGCTGAGCTAACCTCCCGGTCGCCGCGAGCGCTGTCATGTTAGGGACCCGCCACTCGAAAGTCAACGAGCGCCTCGGTGCCGACGTCGGGCGGCCGTGACACAATAGGGCCCGGGAGCGCGGTGGCGCTCCCCCAAGCGAACAACCCGGCAAGGAGGTCGACACCGAGATGTTTGAGCTGCCCTCTCTTCCCTACTCCTTCGACGCCCTGGAGCCCCACATCGATGCGCGCACGATGGAGATCCACCACGGCAAGCACCACGCGGCGTACGTGAGCAACCTCAACAAGGCCCTGGAGGGCCACGACGAGCTGGCCGCGAAGACGATCGACGAGCTGCTGCGCAGCATCGACCAGGTCCCCGAGTCGATCCGCACCGCGGTGCGCAATCACGGCGGCGGCCATGCCAACCACAGCCTCTTCTGGACCGTCATGAGGCCGGACGGCGGCGGCGAGCCCACGGGCGACCTGGCCGACGCCGTCGCCTCCACCTTCGGCAGCTTCGGGGACTTCCAGGACCGGCTCGCCAACGCCGCGGCGACCCGCTTCGGCTCGGGCTGGGGCTGGCTGGTCGTCGACGGCGGCAACCTCGAGGTGATCTCGACCGCGAACCAGGACAGCCCGCTGATAGACGGCAAGACCCCGATCCTCGGGGTGGACGTCTGGGAACACGCCTACTACCTGAAGTACCAGAACCGTCGCCCCGACTACCTACAGGCGTGGTGGAACGTCGTCGACTGGAAGGCCGTAGGCGACCGCTATCGGCAGGCGACGAGCTGATCCGGCGCGTATCCAGGTCGTATTGCGATTGACCTCCAGGGTCGAGGTGTTACGGTCGGGTGACGGCCGTTGTCCCCGTTTGCACGCGAACGCCGTATATAGAGGTGCGTATCCTGTATTGGCCGCATGGAGGCGGGCCCCGCGCCTTGCGCATACATTGATTTCCCCAGTGCAAAGCGTGTATCCTAGGGTACGGAGGGGAAGGTTCTCGATCATGGGCGGGCAATCTGACCCGAGAGGAGTCAAGCAGATGCAGACCAACCTGGATACCCATTCGCTGGTCACCGCCGCCACCGAGCGGCGCATGGTCAAGTTCTTCAAGGCGCTGTCCGATCGCACGCGCGTGAGCATCCTCAAGCTCCTGGACGACAAGGAGCGGACGGTGAGCGAGATCGTCTCCAACTTCAATCTCTCGCAGCCGACGATCTCACGGCACCTCGCCGTGCTCAAGGAGGCGGAGCTGGTGATGGACCGCAGGCAGGGCCAGAACGTCTTCTACAGCCTGAACGACGACGTGCTCACGGACACCATGCAGGAGTTCCTGGGCCGCTTCGAATCCGCCGACGCCGAGAAGACCTAGGGCCGCAAGCGCCACGGCAGGCTATACTGGACGCCGCCACACGGATCGGGCGCGGCGGACGGGTGTGCTGCGCTCGAAATACGGCACGGAGCGGCGGTGTAGCTCAGAGGTTAGAGCGAGCGGCTCATAACCGCTAGGTCAGGGGTTCAAATCCCTTCACCGCCACCATCGACCATCGAGGCCACGGCACACTCCCCGATCGTCTCGGCTCTCGAACGGGCCCTGGCGCCGTTGCGCCGGGAGCACGCGGAACCGCTGCGGCTGGTCGTGGCGTTTTCGGGCGGCCCGGATTCGCTGGCCCTGCTGTGGGGGCTGACGCGGCTTCGGGCTTTGCGGGTGCGGCCGCTGGCCGCCCACCTCGACCACGCGCTCGATCCCGGCTCGGCGGATCGCGCCGAGCTCGCCGCCCACCTGGCCCGACGCCTCGACGTCCCCTTGCGCTGCGAGCGCTGGCCGGTGCCGGAGCTGCGGCGATCCGGCGAAGCGCTCGAGGCGGCGGCGAGACGCGTCCGCTATGCCTTTCTCATCGAAGTCGCGACGGCCGCGGGTGCCGACGCGATCCTCACGGGACACCATCGGGACGATCAGGCGGAAACCGTCCTGCTGCGCATCGCCCACGGCTCGGGCTGGGCCGGGCTCGCCGCGGTCGGCGCCCGGCCCGGCCGGGTCCTCCGCCCCCTGCTCGCCATCCCGAAGCGGACACTCCTGGAAGCCCTGTCGCGGGCCGGGCTGACCGGCGCCAGCGACCCCGGCAACGACGACCCGCGCCTGCTGCGCAATCGTCTGCGGCGCTCGATCCTGCCGCGACTCGCCGGCGGCGCGCCCGGGGAGCTGTCCGCC
>JBOGJI010000017.1:0-26377 GCA_050747865.1 Thermoanaerobaculia bacterium | reverse complement strand
GGCTGCGGCGCTGCTTCGACAGCGGCCAAGAGGTCTACTGCCGCTCCCTCATCTTCCTCTCCCTCGTCGTCCACCTCTTGCTCGGCTACCGCCGCCTGCGCGACAGCCGCTACTACCGCGACGACCCCATGGTGCAGCGGCTGCTCGGCCTCGAGCGGCTCCCCGACGTCGCCACCGTCTCCCGCGCCCTCGCCGAGGCCAGCTCGAAGGGCGTGGAGCGGCTGCGACGGCTTTGTCGTGACCTGGTCCTCGAGCGACTGGCCTGCGAGGGCCTGGCCCGCTTGACCCTGGACTTCGACGGCTCGGTGCTGCTCACCAGCCGCTGGGCCGAAGGCACCGCCAAGGGCTTCAAGTGCTGAAAGCGCGGCCAGCGCAGCTACTACCCCCTGTTCTGTACCCTCGCCCAGACCGGACAGGTCTTCGACGTCCTGCATCACCGCGGCAATGTCCACGACTCCAACGGAGCGCGGGAGTTCATCGTCGCCTGTATCGAGCAGATCCGCGCCGTGCTGCCCAACAGCCAGCTCGAAGCCCGCCTCGACGGGGCGTTCTTCAGTGATGAGATCGTTTCCGAGCTCGACGCCCAAGGCGTCGAATTCACTGTCAGCGCCCCCTTCGAGCGCTTCGTCGAGCTCAAAGCCCACATCGAGCGCCGTCGCGTCTGGCGGCGGCTCAACGCTGACGTCTCCTACTTCGAGACGCACTGGAAGCCCGCCTGCTGGTCGCGCCGCCATCGCTTGATCTTCCTGCGCGCCGTCACCCGGCACCGCCCCAAGGGACCCGTGCAGCTCGACCTGTTCATCCCCACCGCCGACGGCTACCGGTTCACCGTCGTGGTCACCAACAAGAAGGTCGGTGCCCGCCACGTCGCCCGCTTCCATCACGGTCGTGGCGCCCAGGAGGGCATCCTCGCCGAGATGAAGTCCCAAGGCCAGCTCGACTACATCCCCACCCGCACCCTCGCCGGCAACCAGCTCTACATGCTCGCCGCCATCTTCGCCCACAACCTCAACCGCGAGCTGCAGATGACCGTCACGCCGCGCCAGCGTCCCACCACCGTCTCGCGCGCCCCGCTGTGGAGGTTCTCCCAGCTCCGGACCCTGCGTCAGACCCATATCCAGCGTGCCGGCCGACTGAATCGACCACAAGGCAATCTGACCCTGACGATCAGCGCCAACGAGCCGGTCAAGAACGAGCTGTTGCATTCCCTCCGTCAGCTCCAAGCCGCTGCCTGACACCTTCGATCACGCCACGCGTTTGCAATGATCGGGGTATCATTATAACAGAGGACCTCGGATTCAGGCCTTTTCCGTGAAGTTTGTGGGACAGCAGTGCCTTCACGCCTACTTCGGTGGGGCAGGTAACGGCGTCTTCGAGCCGGGTGAACGGGTGGAGGTGGCGCCCGCCTGGCGCAACGACGGACTGGATGCAACGAGCCTGCAAGGCTCGGCCGCGGCTTTCAGCGGTCCGGAGGGGGCGACCTACGGGCTGGTGCACGCTGCCGCCGACTACGGCGTTCTCGATCCGGGCCAGATCGCCGGCTGCCTGGAGAACGAGGTCTGCTACCACATGGAGATCGATGCCCCGGCGGTGCGTCGGCGTTCCACTGGGAGGCGAAATTCGACGAGACTCTGTCGGACGATACGAAGCAGACCTGGAGCCTGCACATCGGTGACAGCTTTGTCGACGTGCCGCGCGTGAGCCCGTTCTACAGGTCGATCGAGACGCTGCTGCACGCCGGCGTCACCGGCGGCTGCGGCGCCGGCGAGTACTGCCCCGACGGCAGCAACACTCGCAGCCAGATGGCGGTGTTCCTGCTCAAGGCGGCGGAAGGCGCCGACTACACGCCGCCAGCCTGTGTCGAGGACGAGGAGCGGTTCGCCGACGTGCCATTCGACAGCCCGTTCTGCTCGTGGATCGAGGAGCTGGAGAGACGGGGAGTGACCGCGGGCTGCGGCGGTGGCAACTATTGCCCCGGCGCCGCGGTATCGCGAGCCCAGATGGCGGTGTTTCTGCTCAAGGCGTTCGAAGGTGGCGCCTATGCGCCGCCAAAGTGCTTGGGGGAGTTCTCGGACGTGGATTGTCCGTCGACTTTCGCCGACTGGATCGAGGAGCTGGCGGCGCGAGGCATCACCAGCGGCTGCGTCGCCGACCCGCCGGCGTATTGCCCTGCGAGCCCGGTGACCCGGGCCCAGATGGCTGCCTTTGTCAGCAAGACCTTCGGGCTGACGCTGTACGGCTCGTAGAGAATCAGTCCAAAGGTCTGGCTGACGAAGACCGCCATCTGGCCACGGGTGTTCGCCGAAGCGGGGCAGAGTAGTGGGTGACGCTGCAACCGGCAGTGATCCCGCGATGCCAGAGGGTCTCGTCGAAGGCGGCGTCCCAATGGGGCGCCGGGTGGACGGCGGGATCGTCGACGCCCATCTGATAGCAGACTCCGGCGTCGCGGCAGCTCGCGGTCTCGTCGGGGTCGAGGGCGCCGTAGTCGGCGGTGTCGAGCGCGAGGGTATAGCTGGCTCCGCTCGGCCCGGTGAAGTCGGACGCGGCACCGGTCAGGCTCTGCGGCGCTTCTCCGTTGTTGCGCCAGGCCGGCGCCACTTCCACGGTCTCGCCCGGCTCGAAGACGCCGTTGCCGTCCGAGACGACCGCCTCCTGGTCGACCTCCTAGACGCGGTGGATCAAGTGTGCCCACGCTCTACGGGCCTGACGACGCTCGGTGGTATCCGGCTCTTGCTCGCAAGTAGGAACCGCGGGACGCGCCTGCGAGTCGTCGCGGGACCGCCGCGCCCTGGCTGCGTTGGAGTAGCGGCCGAAGTACCGAAGCTGGTGCAGCCGGGGCTCGGGTACGTGTTGTAGCAGGCGGGCCAGGAACTCGGCCGGCTCGAACCGCTCGACAGTGGGCTTGCCCCGTTCGTGTCTACAGGACCGGCTCGCGGCCGGTGATGCGGCGGAAGGCTTCCTGGTACCGGGAGAGCGTGCCGTCGACGACGTCCCGCGGGAGCTCCGGGGGAGGCGATTCGTGATCCCAGCCGGTGACGTCGAGCCAGTTGCGCACGTATTGCTTGTCGAGCGACACCGGCTCCGTGCCGGGGCGCCACTCGGTCTCCTCCCAGTAGCGCGAGGAGTCCGGCGTGAGCACCTCGTCGATGAGGATCACCTCGCCGTCGAGACGGCCGAACTCGAACTTGGTGTCCGCGAGCAGGAGACCGGACGCGGCCGCATGCGCCGCACCCTTCGAGTAGAGCTTGAGGGTCGTGTCGCGCAGGCGCGTGGCCAGGGGCTCGCCCAGCGCCTCGGCCATGACCTCGAACGAGACGTTCTCGTCGTGGCCGCTCTCCGCCTTGGTCGCCGGCGTGAAGATTGGCTCGGGCAGGCGGCTCGCCCGCTCCAGGCCCGTGGGCAGCGGGACGCCGCACACGCCACCGCTCTGCGTGTACTCGCGGTAGCCGCTGCCCGCGAGGTAGCCGCGGGCGACACACTCGAACGGGATCACCTCGGCCTTGCGGGCGAGCACGGAGCGGCCATCGAGCTGGTCGCGGTGCTCGCGCAACGCGGCGGGGAAGTCGTCCACCTCGACGGCGAGGAGGTGGTGTGGCATCTCATCGGTCAGCGGTATTTTCTCACCCAGAAAGGCGAACCAGAAGTTGGTGAGCTGGTTGAGGATCTTGCCCTTGCCCGGGATCCCGGGGCGCAGGACATGATCGTAGGCCGAGATGCGGTCGCAGCAGACGATCAACAGCTCGTCGCCCAGGTCGTAGATGTCCCGCACCTTGCCCCGCTTGGGGGCGGGAAGGCCGGGTAGCTCGGTCTGCCAAACGGTTTTCGCCATGTCTTCCCTCCAAGAGGCCGTAACGGTATACGGAGCGCGCGACGCGGACAACAGGCGGCGATCCCGGACTGCTAGACTCTCCCGCCCGTCGAGTTGTGGAGGAGGGCCAGCCCGTCAGGGCTTAGAGGAGACACGTGAGCAAGCTGACGCAGATCGCGGTAGCCGGGCGCGGGCGCCTCGCGGCGGATCTTCTGGTGGCGGGGTGCTTTGCGGGGGAGGCTCCCCGCACGGCCGGGCTGCCCGCGCCGGTGGCGGGGCGGCTTTCGAAGGCCGCCCGTGGATTCAAGGGCAAGGCGGATCGCGAGCGGCACGGCGATGCCGCCGCCTCCGGGCCGGCTCGCCTGGTCCTCCACGGCTTGGGACCCCGCGAGACCTGGGAATGGGCGGACATGTCGAGCTGGGCGGCTCGCATCGCGGCCAGCGCGCGGCGCCTCGACGCGGCCAGGGTGGCCGTGGTCCCTCCCGTGCACGCCCTGACGGAGGGCGAGAGCGGAGCGGAGCGCCTGGCGCGAGCCCTGGCGCTGGCGGCCTACCGGTATCGCGAGTTCAAGGCGCCGGAGGACGAGCGCGGTGGTCCCGACCGCGCGATCCTGATTCCGCCGCCGGAGGAAGCCGCCGCCTGGCGCAAGGGCGTAGCCCGTGGGGAGACCGTCGCCGCGGCGATCGGCTGGGCGCGCGATCTCGCCAACACGCCGCCCAATATCGCGACACCCGAGTGGGTGGCCGCCCGGGCGCGCGACCTGGCGGCCGAGCAGCGGATGGCGATCCGGACATTGGGACCGAAAGAGCTCGCGCAGCACCGCATGGGCGGGATCCTGGCGGTCGCCGCCGGCTCGAGCAACCCGCCCCGCCTGGTGCGCCTAGCCTGGGGCGAGCGGGGTCCCACCATTGCCCTGGTTGGGAAGGGGGTGACCTTCGACACCGGGGGGATCTCCATCAAGCCCGCCACCCACCTGGACGAGATGAAGTGGGACAAGTGCGGCGCCTGCACGGTGCTGGGCGTGATGCGGGCGGCGGCGGCGCTCGATCTGCCCGTCAGGCTGCGCGCCTACCTGCCCTTGGTCGAGAACATGCCGGACGGGGCTTCCTACCGGCCGGGGGACATCGTGCGCTGCCGCAACGGCAAGACCGTCGAGATCCTCAACACCGACGCCGAAGGCCGCATGATTCTCGCCGACGCCCTGGCGTGGGCCTGCGACGAGGGCCCGGACGCGCTGCTCGAGTTTTCGACCCTGACCGGCGCGGCGGTGGTCGCCCTGGGGCAGGGCGGTGGCGCCCTGTACACGCCGGACGACGGACTGAGCGAAGAGCTGAACGCCTGCGCGGAGGTCGCGGGCGAGCGCCTCTGGCGCATGCCGCTGTGGCGCGAGTTCCGCGAGCAGATGCAAGGCGACCATGCCGACCTGAAGAACACCGGCGGGCGCTGGGGCGGCGCCAACACCGCGGCGGCATTCCTCTCCTGTTTCGTGGAAGGGGTCGAGCGCTGGGCCCACTGGGACATCGCCGGGCCGGCCTACGTGGGCGGCAACGGCAAGGGTCCGCGCGGCGCCACCGGGTACGGCATCGCCTCCACGATCGAATGGCTGCGCCAGCAGGCGGGAGGGCGCCGACGCTGAGCGACGGCCCCCTGCTCGGCGTCGAGGCCCTCGAGGTCGAGATCCCGGGAGCGGGCGATCGCCCGGCCGTCGTGCTGCGCCGGATCTCCTTCGCCGTGGATCGCGGGGAGGCGGTCGGATTGATCGGCGAGTCGGGCGCCGGCAAGAGCCTGACGGCGCTTGCCGTCCTCGGGCTGCTGCCGGCGAGCGCCCGCGTGATCGGCGGGACGATCCGTTTCGACGGCGTCGATCTCCGCGCGTCGAGCGACCGCGAGATGCGGGCGATCCGGGGCGGGCGGATTGGCTACATGCCTCAAGAGCCGGCCACGGCCTTCAACCCCATGTGGAGCGTCGGTTTCCACCTGCGGGAGGCGATCCGCCAACACGGGCGCGGCCCGCGCGGCGCGATGCGATCGCGGGTCGAGGAGCTGCTGCGACTGGCCGGTCTCGACGAGGTCACCCGGATCCGCCGCTCCTTTCCCCACCAACTCTCGAGTGGGCAGCGACAGCGGGCGTTCCTGGCCGTGGCCCTCGCCGGGGAGCCCGATCTGCTGATCGCCGACGAGCCCACCTCCGCGCTGGACGCGCGGATCCGGAATGAGATCCTGGAAACCCTGGCCCGCCGACGGCGCGAGCGGCGCCTCGCCCTGTTGCTCATCAGCCACGATCTCTCCGCGGTGGCGGAGATCTGCGACCGCGCGCTGGTGATGCACGCGGGCGAAATCGTCGAGGAGATCCCCGTGGCGGGGGTGGCCTGACGTGGCTCTGCTGGAGGCGCACGATCTGGTCAAGCGCTACCCGGCGGCCGGTCGCCGGCGGGGAGGAAACGTCGCGGCGCTGCGCGGAGTCTCGCTGGGCCTCGATGCCGGGGAGTGCGTGGCCGTGGTCGGCGAGTCGGGAAGCGGCAAGAGCACACTCGCGCGCTGCCTGGTGCGCCTGACCGAGCCCGACTCGGGCCGCGTGCTCTTCGCCGGAGAGGATCTGACCGCCCTGTGCGGCGAGCCCCTGCGTTGGCGGCGGCGTTATCTGCAGATGACCTTTCCCGACGCCGGCGCCAGCCTCGACCCCCGCATGCGGGTAGCCGCGATCCTGGAGGAACCGCTGCGCGCCTTCGGGCTGGGCGACCGAGACGAACGGCGCGAACGCGTGCTGAAGGCGATGGACCAGCTCCGCCTGCCGCCAACGCTGGCCGGGCGGTTTCCGGGAGAGCTGTCCGGCGGTCAGCGGCAGCGCGTGGCCTTCGGCCGGGCCGTGATCGTCCGTCCGCGGGTGCTGGTCGCCGACGAGCCGGTCAGCGCCCTGGACGGCTCGCTGCGGGCGCAGGCCCTCGAGATCCTGCGGGAGCTACGCGACGCCCTGGGTCTGGGGCTGCTGTTGATCGCCCACGACCTGGAGCTGGTATCGCGCATGGCGGACCGGGTCCTGGTCCTGGACGGTGGGGCCGTGGTGGAGCAGGGACCGACGCGCGAGGTCCTGCGGGCTCCCCGTCATCCGCGCACCGCCGCCCTGGTCGCCGCGAGCCGGCGGAACTTTCCGTGCCCTGACTCGTAGGAGAGGCGGGGACACTCTCGTGGAGCAAACGCAAGTGGAGGAATATCGGCCCATGATCTCGAACCCGTCGATCTCACGGCAAACAGGCTTTAGGGCATGGAGCCGGCGCCTTGCCGCCGTCGCCGCCGCCTGTGTCTTGACCGCCGCCCCGCTAGCGGCCCAGGAGGTGGACACCGAGGTTCCCCTGTCGCCGCCGGGGGAGCCGCCGCCTGTCGACCTCGCGCCGGAGGAGGGAGACCTCCACCTGTCGCTCGAGGAGGCGATCGCCATCGCCCTGCAGCGCAACGTGGATCTGCTGGTTTCGCGCAACACGTACCAGGACGCCGTCTTCGGCGTCCAAGGTGCCCGCGGGATCTTCGATCTGAGGCTTTCCGCGGATGTCAGCACGTCGGACCGGGATTCACCCACTGCCGTCGCCGTGGAAGGGGTCCCCGTCCTGAGCAGTCAGGACGAGGCGTTCGACCTGAGCCTGAGCCAGCTCACTCCGCTGGGCGGCACCGCATCGCTGGTCTGGTCCAATGCCCGGGACGAGACCAACTCGCTCAATGTTCAGCTCAACCCGTCGTACACATCGTTCGCGTCGCTTGGATACACCCAGCCGCTGCTCCAGAACTTCGGGCGCACCGTCACGCGCAACGAGATCCTGGTGGCGCAGCGGGGCGAGGAGATCGGCCGCAGCGAGTTCGAGCGGCAGGTCATCGCGACGGCCCAGGACGTGGCCAACGCGTATTGGGACCTCGTGGAGGCGCGGCAGCAGCTCGGAGTCGCCGAAGAGGCCCTGGCGCTGGCCGAGGAGCTCCACCAACAGAACCAGATCCGCGTCGACGTCGGCACTCTGGCGCCGCTGGAGCTGGTGCAGAGCGAGGCGGGGATCGCCACCCAGCGCGAACAGATCATCCTGGCGCGTGCGGCGGTCGGCGACGCCGCGGATCGACTGCGGCTGCTGCTGAATCTGGAACAAGGCCCCCTGTGGACGGCTGAGCTGATCCCCGACACCGAGCCCACCCGAGAGCCGATGGAGTTCCAGCTCGCCGACGCTCTCGCCTCCGCGCAGCGGCAGCGCGTCGAGCTCACCGGCCAGGGCGCCGGCGTCGAGCAGGCACGCCTCAGGGCCGACGTTGCCCGCAGCCTGGTGCGACCGCGGCTCGACCTGGATGTCTCCTACGATCTCAGCGGTCTCGGCGGCGACATCCTGACTCGCGATCCGGAGACCGGCGAGGTCATCGGCGTGTTCCCCGGAGGATTCGACGACGCGCTGGACCAGGTCACGGGGCGCGACTTCGAGGGCTGGCGAGTGGGCCTCCTGCTCGCGTACCCGCTGCAGAACCGCGAGGCGCGCGCCGGGCGGGCGCGCGCGGACATTGCGGTGGACAGTGCCGAGAGGCAACACCAGTTGTTGCAGCAGCAGGTCGCCACGGAGGTTCGTACCGCGGCTCGCAACCTCGAGGCGGCCTGGGAGCGGGTCGAGGCCGCGCGAGCCAGCGTGCGTCTGCAACAGCGGAGCTTGGACGCCGAGCAGAAGCGCTTCGACAATGGCATGTCCACGAGCTTCCTGGTATTGCAGGTCCAGAATGACCTCACCGCGGCCCGCGGCCGCGAGGTCACCGCGATCACCGGCTACAACCGCGCAGTGATCGAGTACCATCGGGCCATCGGCGAGCTGTTGCAGACGGCCGGCATCCGCGTGGTCGGCGACGAGGAGGCCGGCTGAGTCAATTCCCGTAAGGAGAAGAGGAGCATTGCCATGGAGTCGTCCGCCTGGGGGCGCCTGGTCGGCGTCCTGATCTCACCCGTCAAGACCTTCGAATCGATTGCGGCGAAGCCCACCTGGTTGGTGGCGCTGCTCGTGCTGCTCGCGGTCCAGATCGGGATCAGCGCCGTAGCGACGCCGAAGATCGACATGGAGCGCGAAGTGAGGTCGAGGATCGAAGCCAGCGGACAGGAGATCCCGGAAGAGCAGATCCGGCAACAGGTGACCATGGGAGAGAAGTTTCGCTGGGTTGGTTTGGGTATCCAAGCGGTCGCCGGCCCCATCGTCTATTTCGTGATGGGGCTCGTTTTCTGGCTGCTCTTGCGCTTCGTGGGCGACAGCGAGCTCAAGTTCGGCGAAAGCATGGCGGCGCTGACGCACGGATTCATGCCCTGGGTGGTGGCGGGGCTGCTCGGCCTGCCATTGCTGCTCGGGCGAGACAGCGTGACCTCGACCGAGTTGCGCTCCGGCCTGCTGTCCTCCAACCTCGGAGCCTTCGCCCCCGAGGACGCCTCGCCGGTGCTCAAGGCCCTGCTCGGTAGCGTCGACGTGTTCTCCCTGTGGACACTCGCCCTGCTGTTGATCGGCTACGCCGCGGTGGCGCGCACCAAGCGCGCGACCGTGGCCTGGGTGGTGGTCGGACTGTGGGTCCTGTACGTGGCCGGCAAGGTCGGCCTCACGGCCCTGTTCAGCTAGGGTACCGCCGAACACCGTGAAGAAAGGACTCCTCATCGCCGGCGGCGCGGTCGTGCTCGCCGCCATCGTCATCGCCAGCTTCATGCGCGGCGGCGACGAAGGCTCCAAGGTCTACATGCGCGCCGTCGAACGGCGGGACATCGCCCGTATCGTCAAGGCCTCCGGCGTCATCGATCCGCGGATCAAGGTCGTCATCTCGCCGCGCGTGACCGGCGAGATCGAGAAGCTCTACGTCCAGGAAGGGCAGCAGATCGAGTCCGGCGAGCTGTTCGCCCAGCTCGACCAGGAGCTGTTCCAGGCGGCGCTCGACCGCGCCGAAGCCGCGCTCCAGAGCGCCCAGGCGCAGGCGGCGCAGGCCGGCGTGCGGCTGGAGAACGAGCACTTGACCGAGTCGCGGGTGCAACGCCTCCACGAGGAGCAGATCCTGTCCCGGGACCAGCTCGACCAGGCGGTGCTGGCGCGCCGCTCCGCCGAGCTCGACCTCGAGCAGGCGCGCCAGGCGGTCGCCCAGGCGCGTGCCGACGTGGACCGCGCCCGCGAGGACCTGCGCCGCACCACGCTGCGGGCGCCTCTCTCGGGCCGGGTCACCGAGCTGTCGGCCAAGGAGGGCGAGGTCGTCATCGCCGGCACGACCAACCTGCCGGGCTCGAGCATCGGCACCATCGCCGATCTGTCCGAGATCCTGGCCGAGGTGGAGGCGGACGAGACGGACGTGATCTACGTCGAGCTCGAGCAGGAGGCAACAGTGGCGGTGGACGCCGTCCCCGACAGCGACTACCGGGCGCGGGTCGTCGAGGTCGGGAGCTCCGGCTTCCATCCCCAGACCCAGCCGGACCTCACCTACTTCAAAGTGAAGCTGTTGCTGGAGAAGCCGGACGCGCAGCTCAAGCCCGGCATGTCGGCACGGGCGGAGATCTCCACCGCCCGCAAGGCCGACACGCTGGTGGTGCCGATCCAGGCGGTGGTGCGGCGCGCCCCCGCCGGCACCGAGGATGCGGACGAGGAGGACGAGCGGGACGTCGTCTTCGTGGTCGAGGACGACAAGGTCGTGCAACGACCGGTGGACGTCGGGCTGACCGACGCCACGCACGCGGAGATCCTCTCCGGACTCGAGGCAGGCGAGCGGGTCGTCACCGGCCCCTACCGGGAGCTCCGAGACCTGCGTGACGACGACACCGTGCAGGCGCAGGAGGAGCCGGGAGACGAGACGGACGGCGACGAGGAAGACGGCGAAGGAGAGACGGACGAGGACGGGGCATAGGACGAAGTCATGGCACTCATCGAGCTGTCGCGGGTGACCAAGATCTACGACATGGGGGCGGAGCAGGTGCACGCCCTCGACGGCGTCGATCTCGCCATCGAGGCCGGTGAATACGTGGCCATCATGGGAGCCTCGGGGAGCGGCAAGTCGACGCTGATGAACGTCGTCGGATGCCTGGACCGGCCGACCTCCGGTCACTACCGGCTCGATGGCGTGGCGGTGGAGGAGCTGGACGACGAGGCCCTGGCGGCGATCCGTAACAAGAAGATCGGCTTCATCTTCCAGACCTTCAACCTGCTGGCGCGCACCGACGCGCTGCGCAACGTCGAGCTCCCCCTTATCTACGCCGGCACCTCACCCGCGGAGCGCCGCGAGCGGGCCCGGCGGGCCCTCGAGCGCGTCGGCCTCGGGGACCGCGTCCACCATCACCCGAACGAGCTCTCCGGCGGTCAGCGCCAGCGCGTCGCCATCGCCCGCGCCCTGGTCAACGACCCCTCTCTGCTGCTCGCCGACGAGCCCACCGGCAACCTGGACTCGGCGACCACGGCCGAGATCATGAGGCTGATGGACGCCCTCCACCAGTCTGGCAACACGGTGATCGTGGTCACCCACGAGCCGGACATCGCCGAGCGCGCGGCGCGCCGCATTGTGCTCCGCGACGGCCGTGTCGTCGAAGACGTGCGCGCGGCGCAGGCGGCCTCGCCCTAGCCGGCCCATGGTCTTCGTCGAGAACTTCCGCATCGCGTTGACGGCGCTACGCGCCAACAAGATGCGCTCGATCTTGACGACGCTGGGGATCATCATCGGCGTGGCGGCGGTGATCGCCGTCGTCTCCATCGTCCAGGGGCTGCAGTTCATGCTGACCAAGGAGCTGCAAGGCGTCGGCGCCACCTACGTCATGGTGATGCCGCAGCAACAGCAGCAGGGGCCCGGCATCGTGCCGCGGCCGTTGCGGCTGACCTGGGAGGACGGTCAGGCGATCCAGCAGCAGGTGCCCGGCGTCGACCTCATGGTGCCGGTGCTGGCCGGCCAGCAGCAGGTGCGCGCCGGGGAGCGCAGCCACGACACCTTCGTCATCGGCACCAACGCCGACTGGCAGGAGGTCAACAACCACACCGTGGAGTTCGGACGCTTCTTCAACGAGCTCGACCTCACCCGGCACCGCAAGGTGATGGTGATTGGGCAGAAGGTGGCCGAGGAGCTGCGGCTGGGGGAGGGGGCGCGGCCCGTAGGCCAGGAGATCTACGTCCGCAACCTGCCGGTTACGGTGATCGGCGTCATGGAGGAGCGCGGCCAGGCGCTGGGTCAGGACAGCGACGACCTCGCCTTCCTGCCCTTCGACACCTCGCTCAACCTCTTCGGCCGCCGCGCCGGCGACCAGATCCAGCTCCGCATGCAGGCGCAGAGCGCCGACGTCGTGGAGCGCGTCAAAGAGGACATCACCTCCCTGCTGCGGCGCCGCCACGAGATCCCGGAGGGAGAGGAGGACGACTTCCAGGTCATCGTGCAGGACGAGATCCTGGAGACCATCGGCACCATCCTCGGCTGGGTCACCGCCGTGGTCGGCGCCGTCGTCAGCGTCGCCCTGCTGGTCGGCGGCATCGGCATCATGAACATCATGCTGGTCTCGGTCACCGAGCGCACCCGCGAGATCGGAGTGCGCAAGTCGGTGGGCGCACGCCGCAAGGACATCCTGGTCCAGTTCCTGATCGAGGCGATCACGCTTTCGCTGGTCGGCGGTGTCATCGGCCTGGCCATCGGCTACGGCCTCGGCGCCGGCGTGGCCGCCATACTGCCGGGGGACTGGCCCGCAGCCCACGTCCCCCTGTGGGCGATCCTGCTCGCCCTCGGCTTCTCGCTCCTGGTCGGCACCTTCTTTGGCATCTACCCGGCCGGCAAGGCCTCCCGCCTCGACCCCATCGAAGCCCTGCGCTACGAGTAGCCCCAACCCGCCCGCCCAGGGGTCAGGTTTCAGGGATCAGGGTGTTGAGGGCGCGCAGGTCTTTCGCGTGACCGCCGGTGAACCCTTCGCCTCCCTGACCCCGGCCCCTGGGTGGGAGAGGGGATGGTGCCGGAGGTGGGAGTCGAACCCACAAGGGCGCGAGGCCCGGAGGATTTTGAGTCCTCTGCGTCTGCCATTCCGCCACTCCGGCGTGCTCGGGATTATGCCCGAGACAGGCCGGATCCCGGTAGTTTTGGGCCGATGTCCTCAGGAGAGGACTCAAAGAGGGTTGACGGCGCTTGTGAGATGAGGTACAATCCAACCTCCAAGTTTCTTGGAATCAATGAATTACATATCTCATCTCACACTCTGAACCAGTTAGTCAGGAGTTTCGCAACGTGGCGACGTTCAAAGTCGGGCAGAAGGTGGTCTACCCCAGTCACGGTGTCAGCCTGGTCGAAAAGATCGAGGCGGGCGTCATCGACGGAGTCGAGCAGACCTATTTCCACCTTCGGCTGCTGTCCAACAATTCGAAGGTGATGATTCCCGAGGGCAACCTGGAGCTGGTAGGCCTGCGGCCGCTGTGCGGGCCGAAAGAGATCAACCAGCTCCTGCGCGCCCTGCGCGACGAGGAGATCGAGACCTACAAGGACTGGAAGGGCCGTTACAAGCAGAACCTGGACAAGATGAAGACCGGCGACCTGGAGCAGGTGGCCAAGGTGCTGAAGAACCTGCGCATGGTGAGCAGCCGCAAGAGCCTGTCGTTCCGCGAGAAGAAGATGTACGAGCGGGCCAAGTACTTCATCGTCAGCGAAGTGGCGCACGTGAAGAAGATCGGCGAGGAAGAGGCGGAGAAGACGGTGGAGCGGGCGCTGGTCGCCAGCCTCAAGAAGATGGAGAAGCTGCGCGAGGAGCGCGAGGCGGCCGCGGCGGCGAACGTCGGCGCCCGCTGATCCATGACCCGCCTGCTGATCCTGGGGCTCCTGCTCCTGATCGCGATCGGCGTGCTGGTCTCGAGACTCAAGCCCTACCTGCGCGGAGCCCGCGAGGTCTTCCGCGCCTTCCAGGGGTCGGCACCTTCCCGGCCGTCCGCTTCCGGATCCGCCAAGACGGAGCGCCTGGTGGCCTGCGCGGCATGCGGCACCCGCGTCCCCGCCAGCCGCGCCCTGAGCGCCGGCGGCGCCGCGGTCTTCTGCAGCCCGGCGTGCCGGGATCGCGACGCCGACGACGCGAGGCACCTTGCCGGCTGAGGAGCCCGCCGGAGAGCCGGGCGGTCCCGTGTCGTGCGGCGAGCCTTCCCACGAGCTCCCGCACCTGGCGGCGGTCGCCGTCCCGCTTCCCCTCGAGCAGCCGCTGACCTACACCATCCCGGCGCCGTTTGTGGCGCTGGCCCGTCTCGGATGCCGCGCCCGGGTGCGGGTGGGCCAGCGCCGGTTGACCGGCCTGATCGTTGATCTGCCGGAGCGGGCTCCGCAAGGCGTCGAGCTGCGCCCGCTCGACGAGGTGCTCGACGCCGTGCCGGTGCTCGACCCGCAACTGCTGGACCTCGCTCGTTTCGCCGCCGACTACTACCTGGCGCCGATCGGCGAGGTGATCCAGGCGATGCTGCCGGGTCGCTTGCGCCCTTGGGGGGACCAGCGGGTGTGGCTGACGGATGCCGGCGCCCTGGCCGCCCCGGCCGACGAGATCGAGGCCGCGGTCGTCGCGGCTCTGCGCGAGGGCGGCCGGATGAGCGTCGCCGAGCTAATGCGCCGCAGCGGCAGGGCAGAGATCGAGGCGACGCTGGCCGCGATGGCCGAACGGGGGCGCATCGGGATGACCCAGGGTCGCCGGCGGGGGACCCGCTATCTCACCGCCGTCGCCCCCGCGCCGGGAGCGCTCAACGAGCTGCTCGAGCGTTGCGGCCGGTCGCCCGCCGGCAGGGAGGTGGTGCGATTCCTCCACGACGCCGGCCGGCCGGCGACGGTGGACGAGATTGTGGACGCGGTCGGCTGCGGTCGCGCAGTGGTCCAGCGTCTCGTGCGCCTCGGAGTCCTGCAACAGTTCACCCAGATCGAACGCCTGCCACTGGGCCGCCATCGGCTGACGGAGACCGGGCCGCAGGACCCGATCCGCCTGCGCCCGGATCAGGTTCACGCGGTCGACGTGCTTACGGAGGCCATCCGCCGGCGTGAGCCGCGTGCCTTCCTTCTGCAGGGAATCACCGGCGCGGGCAAGACCGAGGTCTACCTGCGCGCCGCCGAGGAGGTGCTGGGCGCCGGCCGGGGCGCGCTGCTGCTGGTGCCGGAGATCGCCCTGGTGCCGGCCCTGGCCCGCGAGCTGCGCCGGCGCTTCGGCGAGACGCTCGCCATTCTCCACTCGGGGGTCGGCGCCGCCGAGCGGGAGCAGGAGTGGGAGCGGCTGCGCCGCGGGGAGGCGCGTCTGGCGCTCGGACCGCGCTCCGCGGTGTTCGCGCCGGTGCCCGACCTCGGCCTGGTGGTCGTCGACGAGGAGCAGGACGAGGCATTCAAGCAGGAGACCACGCCCCGCTACCACGCCCGGGACCTGGCCCTGGTGCGCGCCAGGAGCGCCGGCGCGGCGGCGCTCCTGGTGTCGGCCACACCCAGCCTGGAGAGCCGGCACAACGCGGATCGCGGGCGCTTCACGACCTTGACGCTGGACCGGCGCGCCGGCACTGCGGGACCGCCGGCGATGGAGGTGATCGATCTGCGCTCGGCCGGCGAACGAAAACATCCCGGCGAAGCACCAGTCTCGCCGGCGCTCGCGGAGGCGATCGGCGACACGCTGGCGGCGGGAGATCAGGTGATCCTGCTGCGCAACCGCCGGGGGTACGCGCCGCTCTTGCTCTGCCGCGCCTGCGGCGAGGATCACCGCTGTCCCGCCTGCGGCCTGCCGCGCACCTACCACAAACGGGAACGGCGCCTGGTCTGCCACTATTGCGGCTCGCGCGGCCCGCGGCCGGAGCGCTGCATCCGTTGCGGCGAAGCCGCCCTGGAGCCCATCGGCGCCGGTACCGAGCGGGTGGAGGAGCGGCTGCGCGAGATGTTCCCCGATGTCCCCGTCGCCACGCTCGACCGCGACGCCGTGCAGCGGCAGGGTAGCGTCGCGCGGGTCCTGCAGGACTTCGAGCTCGGCGCCACGCGCATCCTGGTGGGCACCCAGATGGTGGCCAAGGGGCACCATTTCCCCGCCGTGGCGCTGGCCGCGGTGCTGCTCGCCGACACCTACCTGAGCTTCCCCGACTTCCGGGCGGTGGAGAAGACCTACACGCTGCTCACCCAGCTCGCCGGTCGCGCCGGCCGCGGCGACCGCCCCGGTCGCATGCTGATCCAGACCTACCACCCCGACCACTACGCCATCGGCGCGGTGCGCGCGCAGGACGACGCGGTCTTCGCCGAACAGGAGCTGCGCTTCCGCCGCACCTTCCACTACCCGCCCTACACCCGCATGGTCCAGATCCTCGCCCGCGACCGGGACCGGCAGAGAGCGGAGAGCCGGTTGCGCGACCTGGCGGAAAGAGTGGCGAAGCACCCACATGCACGAGACGTTCGCGTCTCCGGGCCGGCGCCGGCGGCCTTCGAGCGCCTGCGCGGCCGCTGGCGCTTCCAGCTCCTCTTGCGCGCGGATTCCGGGACACGCCTGCGCCGCCTGGTCCGCGACGTCCTGCCCGAGCGGCCGGCAGGCGAGCTGGTCATCGACGTCGACCCGTACCAGCTCCTGTGATCCCGGAACCTGGCCGCATCCAGGACCCCAGGACGGAGTCGAGTAGGATCGTCGCTCAAAGACGGGTGGCACCTCTTCTGCACCTCTTCTCCGGGCCGCCGGGGCGCCGCGCGGAAGGGCCATGAAGGGAGCGACTGTGGACCTCGAGATCCGGGGCAATCTGAAGGAGGCCTACCCGGACGTCCTCACGACTGAGGCCCTGGACGCTCTGCATGCCCTCGCGCCCCTCGACCGGGACCGCCGCGAGCTGATGGCGACCCGCCTCGAACGCCGCCGCCGGCGGCTGCGCGACGGCGAGACGATCCGGTTCCTCGAGCCCGACGCCGTCATCCCGCGCACCCGCATCCGTGTGCAGGACGCGCGCGACGGCCGCTTCGACGGCTCGGAGATCCCTGACCGCCTGCAGCGCCAGTGGATCCAGGGAACCGGGCCCGCGACCCGGCCCCGGAGCAGTGTGGGGACCAGTCTTCGCAACGTGGCGTACGCCCTGCTGTCGGGAGCCGACGGCTGGATGTTCGACGGCGAGGACGCCCTCGGGCAGACCGAGGCCATGTCGCTCGACAATCAGCGCAATCTGAGGCTGGCGATCGGGCGCGACGACCGGTTCCTGCGTGTCTGCGCGGAGGTCGCCGCCGAGATGAACGCCTGGGCGCAGGGCTTCTTCGGTCGCGAGATCGTCTCCGACTGGCGTCGGCAGCTCGACTTCACGACCCGCATCTACCGCGTTCGCGGCCTCCACCTCGATGACCGGCACCTGCGGCGGGCGGACGGCAAGGGCTTCGCCGCCGCGATCGTCGACCTCGTGCTCTACGTGGTGAACAACCACGAGCGGCTGCGCGGGGAGGGGTGGCCGGTGGTGCTCTATCTCCCCAAGATCGAGACCGCCGAGGAGGCGGCCCTCTACCACGACATGCTGACGGCCCTGGAGCAGCACCTGGGCCTCGCCGTCGGCACGATCAAGACGTACGTGCTGGTCGAGCGCATCGAGGCCTGCTTTCAGCTGATGGAGATCCGGGCGGCGCTGGCGTCGCGCTTCGTCGGCTTCAACACCGGGCGCTGGGACTACATCAACAGCGTGGCGGACGCCATGGCCTGGGATCCGGAGTTCGTCAATCCCAATATCGACGCCATCGGCATGACCTACGGCTACATGCGCCGCTACGAGGACCGGGTGCGCCGCGCGGTCAACACTCCGGACCGCAACGGACGCTGTGCGCTGTGGCAAGGGGGGATGGAGCCGAACATCCCCGTCGGCTCCGAGGCCGGCGTGGGCGCGGGCATGGAGCGGGCGGTGGCGGGCGGGGAGCGCGAGGAGCGGGAAGGAGCCAGTGGCAAGTGGGTGGCGCACTGGAAGATGGTCCCTATCGTGCGCCCGGTATGGGAACGGGCCGGCCGCGACAACCAGCTCGGTCGCGAGCTCCCGCCCCTGACCTACACCGAAGACGATGCCGCGGGCCTGACCCTGCTCGAGCCGGCGCCGCGAACGATGCGCGGAGCGCGGGACCTGTTGAGCGTGGCGCTCCAATACGGCAACGCCTTCGGCCGCGGCTTCCAGGCCGCGGCGTTGAAGCCCGGCGACTTCTTCGGCGACGACGACGTCTTGTACCTGATGGAGGACATGGCGACCGGGGAGATCCGGCTGAGCATCCTCTGGGAGTGGCTGCACAAGGAGGCGGTGCTCACCGAAGACGACGCGGCGACTGGGATCCGCGCGGGCGACCATTTCGATGCCGATCTTTTCGGCCGGCTGATGGACGAGGAGTACGAGAAGCTTCGCCGCGCCGGCAACCGCGACGTGCACGACGACTCGAAGGACACGACATTGCCGATCGCGCGCGAGATCGTCGGCACCTACGTTCGGGAAGAGCAGAAGCCCCCCTGGTACATCGACTTCCTGAACTTGAACCTGGAGAACCACGACCTGGCGACCGCCGAGATACGAACCGCCCGCTACCTTGATGCGTTGCGGGCGGATGAAGGCAGGATCACGGAGAACCTGGACTTCTGAGCTACCATCGGTATTGGCCGGCGGCGCAGGAGGACGCAATCATGATCTCGACCCCGACGACCCAGACCACCGCCTTCGAGGAGGAGATCCAGCGGACCCGGGAATGGTTCGACACGCCGCGCTTCAAAGGGATCACGCGGCTCTATTCGGCCCGCCAGGTGGTCGAGCAGCGCGGCACGATTCGCCAGGACCACGCGGTGGCGCGACAGGCGGCCGAGCAGCTCTACGCGCGGCTCCGGGAGCTGTTCGACCAGCGCAAGTCGATCACCACCTTCGGTCCCTACTCCCCAGGACAGGCGGTGACGATGAAGCGGCTGGGCATCGAGGGGATCTACCTCGGCGGCTGGGCGACTTCGGCCAAGGGATCGATCTCCGAGGACCCCGGTCCCGATCTCGCCAGCTATCCCCTGAGCCAGGTCCCCAACGAGGCCGCTGTCCTGGTCCGCGCGCTCTTGACCGCCGACCGGAACCAACAGTTCCGGCGCTCGCGCATGAGCGAAGAGGAGCGGGGAAAGGCGCCGGAGGTCGACTACCGGCCGTTCATCATCGCCGACGCCGATACCGGGCACGGCGGCGACCCGCACGTACGCAACCTGATCCGCCGCTTCGTGGAAGCCGGCGTCCCGGGCTACCACATCGAGGATCAGCGCCCCGGCGCCAAGAAGTGCGGCCACCAGGGGGGCAAGGTGCTGGTGGCGGAGGACGAGCAGATCAAGCGCTTGAACGCCGCCCGGTTCCAGCTCGACGTCATGGAGGTGCCGGGGATCCTGGTCGCCCGCACCGACGCCGAAGCCGCGACCCTGATCGACAGCCGCGCCGACGAGCGCGACCAGCCGTTCATCCTGGGCGCCACCAACGTCGCGATCCCCCCATACAAGGACTGCTTCCTCGCCATGCTGAAGCGCTTCCACGACAACGGGGTCGACGAGGTGCGGGGACACTTGCTCTACGCGCTCGCCGCCGAGGAGTACGCCGAGGCCGAGGGCTGGCTCGAGCGCACCAGCCTGCTCGACCGCATCGATCAGGCGGTGGCCGAGTACCTGCAAGCGGGGCACGAGACCATCGACCGGCTGCTCGACGGGGTCGAGAACGAGCTGGTCGCCGCCTGGGAGACCGCGGCCGGGCTCAAGACCTACGGCGAGGCCATCGCCGAGGCGCTGCAGTTCCGCGCCAGCGAGGGCGAGGC
The DNA here is from genome assembly GCA_050747865.1 of Thermoanaerobaculia bacterium. Taxonomy (GTDB): domain Bacteria; phylum Acidobacteriota; class Thermoanaerobaculia; order Multivoradales; family JAHEKO01; genus JBOGJI01. The sequence continues at coordinate 6,836 of JBOGJI010000017.1, read as the reverse complement.
GGCGGAGATGTCGGTCGAGGAGTGGCGGCAGCTCGCCGCGCAGACCTCCCATCGCCGCGCCCGGCAGCGGGCGCGGGAGCTGGGCGTCCACGTCCCCTGGGACTGCGAGCTGGCCAAGACCCCGGAGGGGTACTACCAGGTTCACGGCGGCATCTCCTGGGCGATCGCCAAGTCGCTGGCCGTGGCCCCCTTCGCCGACGTGTTGTGGATGGAGACCAAGACCGCCGACCTCGACGAGGCGCGGCAGTTCGCCGAGGCGATCCACGTCGCCTTCCCCGACAAGATGCTCGCCTACAACCTCTCCCCCTCGTTCAACTGGGACACGACCGGCATGGCGGAAGAGGAGATGCGGAGCTTCCCCGAAGAGCTCGGCAACCTAGGCTACGTCTTCAACTTCATCACCTACGGCGGCCACCAGATCGACGGCGTCGCCGCGGAAGAGTTCGCGCAGGCCCTGAAGCAGGACGGGATGCTGGCGCTCGTCCGGCTGCAGCGCAAGATCCGGCTGGTCGAATCGCCCTACAAGACACCGCAGACTCTGGTGGGCGGGCCGCGGCTGGACGCCGCCCTGATGGCGTCCTCGGGGCGCACGGCGACCACCAAGGCGATGGGCAAGGGCTCGACCCAGCTTCAGCACCTGGTGCAGACCGAGGTCCCGGTGAAGCTCCTCGAGGGGTGGCTGACGCGCTGGGCCGGTCACTACGATCTGCCGCGCGACCTGCGCGTCCGCCTGCGCCCGCATCGCGCCGGCTCGGAGCTGCTGGAGCTGTCGATCTATCGGGAATCCGAGCCCGACGCCGACAGGCTGGCCAACGTCGTCTTCGCCACCATCCTCGACCGCAAGGAGCGGACGATCCTGTCGGTCCGCGACCAGAACACCTTCGACGAGGCGCTGCGCAGGAAGCGGCTGATGACCCTGGTCCACCTATTCCTGGTGCACCGCTACAAGGCGGTCTCGGTGCACTACGTGACCCCGACGGCGGACAATCAGTACCAGACGGGCAAGATGAAGGACCACGGCATCTTCCGCGACGTCGCCACCGAAATCGGCGAGATCATCGTCGCCGACATCAACCCGGAGCGGATCGCCCAGCTCCTGGAGCCCGACGGCGTCGCCCTCCAACGCCTGATCGAGAAGAAGGGCTAACGTGCGGCCCGCCGAAGCCCCCTTTGAAGAGCCCTTGGTCGAGCTGCGACAGCGCATCGAGGAGCTCGAGGGGTACCCGGAGGAGAGCGGCCACGAGGCCGAGATCGCCGGCTTGCGCAAGGAGCTGGAGAAGCGCACGCGCGAGATCTACCAGGGGCTGTCGCGTTGGGAGAAGACCCTGGTGGCGCGGCACTCGGAGCGGCCGCACACGCTCGACTACGTGCGCGAGCTGATGAGCGACTGGATGGAGCTGCACGGCGACCGCGCCTTCTCGGATGATCCGGCGATCGTCGCCGGGGTGGCGCGTTTCGCCGGCCGCTCGGTGGCGGTGGTGGGGCACGAGAAGGGGCGCAGCACCAAGGAGCGCATCCACCGCAACTTCGGCCAGCCGCGCCCCGAGGGGTATCGCAAGGCGCTGCGGATCATGCGTCTGGCCGAGCGGTTCGGGCTGCCGGTCCTCTCCTTCGTCGACACGCCGGGCGCCTATCCGGGTGTAGGAGCGGAGGAGCGCGGCCAGGCCGAGGCGATCGCCCGCAACCTCATCGAGATGGCGGCGCTGCGCGTGCCCATCCTGGTCACCGTGACCGGCGAAGGGGGGAGCGGCGGCGCCCTGGCGATCGGGGTGGGGGACCGCGTCACCATGCTCGAATATTCGGTCTATTCGGTGATCTCGCCCGAAGGGTGCGCGGCCATCCTGTGGAAAGACCAGAGCCGGCGCGAGGCGGCGGCCGAGGCCATGCGGATCACCGCGCCGGATCTGCTCGAGATGGGTGTGGTGGACGCGGTGATCCCGGAGCCGCCGGGGAGCGCGCACACCGACGTCGCCGCGACCTGCCGCGCGGTGGGCGAGCGGCTCGAGCGCGACCTGGAGGCGCTGCAAGGTCTACCCGTCGAGGAGCTCATCGAGCAGCGGTACCGCCGCTTCCGCGCCCTGGGCGTTCTCGAACAGGCATAACGAGACAGCACAGGCTCTCAGTTGCGGCGCGGCCCAGCCGCCGGCCCCGGCGCACCATAGAATGGCGATTCCATGCGACGACGTCCCTTCCACCGGGTCCGCCTGCTCCGTCGCCTGCTGCTGGGATTGCTGGCGCTGACCATCGCCGGCGTGGCGGGGCTGTTCTGGCTCGGCCGGGTGACGCGCCCACCGACGAATCCTGGTGCCGGCGGCGACGCCGACATGGGAGGCGAGGAGATCACCTATGAGGCCACGGGCTTCGACCATACGGTGACGATCGGCGACCGGCCACTGTTCCGGGTGCGGGCGGAGCGCACCGCCAGCGGCGCCGAGGGTCGCGAGCCGAGGCTGCAGGAGGTCGACCTGACCTATTTCCGGGAGGACGGCTCGGAGTACGGGATCACCGCCGAGTCCGGCAGCTACGACGTCGAGACCCAGGCCGCCGAGCTGGATGGCGACGTCGTCGTCCGGGGCGCCGACGGCTTCACGCTGCGCACCGAACGCCTGACGCTGGCGCCGCGCAGCGAGTGGCTGGCCAGCGCCCGCGGCGTCACGTTCCAGATCAACGAGCGACTGTCCGGCGCGGCGCGGCAGCTGCGCGCCGACCTCGACAAGAACGTCTTTCGTCTCGACGGGCCGGTGGTCATCACCGGCACGACCGAGAAGGGGGAGCGGCTGGCGCTGAACGCCAAGCGGGTGAACTACGAGCGCGACCGCGGCTTCATCCGCGCCCAGGGCAAACCTGTGCTGCAGCACGGAGCCAGTCGACTGAGCGCGCGACGGGTCAGCGTGAAGCTCGACGAGGTCGACGGAGACGTCCGCTTCCTGAGCGCCAGGTGGGGCGTCACGGGACACATCCGGAGCGAGGAGGCGCACCGGGTCGAGGTCAACGCGCACTTGCTCAACGGGGAGTTCCATCCGGATTCACGCGAGCTGCACCGCCTCGAGCTCACGGGATCCCCCAAGCGGCCGGCGCTGGTGAACGAGACGCAGGGCACCGCCTTCAGCCGGCGCCTGACCGGCCAGCGCGTGGAGGCGACGTTCGCCACCTCCGGTGCGCTCGAGCAGGTCGTGTCTTCGGGCGCGGCGGAGCTGGTGGAGAAGCGCCGGGAGGGTCGCGAGCTCGTCACCCGCAGCTCCCGCGCCGAGTCGATGACCGCCCAGTTCGCCCCCGACGGCAGTGTGGCGGCGGCCGCCCTGAACGGCCACGTGGCCTTTCACGACGGCCCCCAGCAGGTCACCGGCGACAAGGCGGTGCTGCCGGCCGGCAGCGGCACGGTAACGGTCACCGGAACCCCGGCGCGGGCGCGCGAAGGGGGGCGGGAGCTGAGCGGGCCGGTGCTGCGCTACGAGCCGGGCACCGGCATGGTGCGCGGCGACGAGGGCGTACACGCGATGTTCGAGCCGGACGAGAACGTCGAGCTGCCCGCCGCCGACCGGCCCGCGGCGCGGCCGCCGGTGCAGATCGACGCCGAGAGCCTCGAGGTCGACACGCGCAAGCGCGGCTTCGTCTTCACCGGCCGCGTCCAGGCATGGCAGGGCGAGAGCTACCTGCTCACCGACCGCCTCACCGGCAGCGAGGCGGGGCAGCTCCTGACCGCCGACGGCCAGGTCAAGACGGTGTGGGAGAAGGCGCCCGGCGCTCCAGGCGAGGACCCGGGTCCGGCTACCGAGATCACCGGATCCCGTCTGCTGTACGCTCGCGCCGTCCGCCACCTCACCTACTTCGGCCCGGCGACGGTGCGCCAGGGCCCGCGGCGCATGGAGTGCGGACGGGTCGAGGCGCAGCTCGACGAGCGCGAGCAGGCGCGGCGGATGTTGTGCATCGGGGACGTGATGATCGACGACGGCGAGAGCGGCCGCCGCGTAACCGGCGGCAACCAGGCGACCTACGACACGGCGACGGACGAGATCGTGGTCACCGGCAGGCCGGTGACTCTGCGGGAAGCGAACGGGTCGGAAGTGCAAGGGGAACGGGTGGAATACCGGTTGGACGACGGCACGGCGACGGTGCTGAGCCCGGCCGCGGAGGCGTCGCGGGCCGCGGACGTGCCCGCGGTCGCACGGAAGGAGACGGGTGGCGAGGAAGGGCGTGACGATGGCTGAGAGCCTGCAAGCCACGCCGGAGCTGGTCACGGGCTCTCCGGTCCCGACCTTGCGGGCGCGGACGCTGCGCAAGGCCTACGCGGGCCGCGCCGTGGTTGACGGCGTCAGCGTCGAGGTGGCGCCGGGGGAGATCGTCGGATTGCTGGGTCCGAACGGCGCCGGCAAGACCACCACCTTCTACATGATCGTCGGCCTGGTGCCGCCGGACGCCGGCGAGGTCCTGCTCGGGGAGCGCGACATCACCGAGCTGCCGATGTACGCGCGGGCGCTGAACGGCATCAGCTACCTGCCGCAGGAGGCCTCGATCTTCCGCAAGATGACGGTCGAGGACAACCTACGCGCGATCTTCGAGACCCTCGACCTGTCGCATGCCGAGCAGGAGCACCGCATCGACGTGTTGCTCAAGGAGTTCGGGCTCGACCGCCTGCGCAAGAGCCAGGGCTTCCAGCTCTCCGGCGGCGAGCGGCGACGCGTCGAGATCGCGCGCGCCCTGGTCCTCGAGCCGGCTTACCTGCTGCTCGACGAGCCGTTCGCCGGCATCGATCCGATCGCCGTGCTCGACATCCAGACCATCGTGCAGCGGCTGCGCACCTTCGGCATCGGCATCCTGATCACCGACCACAACGTGCGCGAGACGTTGAGAATCACCGACCGCGCCTATATCATCAACCGAGGCGAAATCCTTCGCTCCGGTCGTCCGGAGGAGCTCTCCGGCGACCCACAGGTGCGCAAGATCTACCTCGGCGAGTCCTTCAGACTGTAGTCCCCGTCATGGCTCTCGAGCAGAAGCTGGCTCTCAAACTGGCTCAAAAGCTGGTGATGACCCCGTCGCTGCAGCAGGCGATCAAGCTGCTGCAGATGACACGCGTGGAGCTGCGCCAGGTGGTGACGGAGGAGCTGGAGGCCAACCCCCTGCTCGAGGAGGTGGAGAGCGTCGAGGAGGAGCCGGCCGAGGAGCGGGAGGAGGAGAGCGCGCCGGAGCCCGAAAGCGAGGCCGAAGAGCCCGGCGCCGCGGCCGAGGAGAAACCGATCGGCGACGAGCTGGACCACCGGGAGGCACTCGACGACGTCGACCTCGACGCCTATTTCCGCAACGAGTGGGAGGGTTCGAACGCCCCGCGCATGCACGAGCAGCGCGAGGCACCGCCGCTCGAGAACACCCTGACCCGCGAGCCCGATCTCTACGATCACCTGCTGTTCCAGCTGCACATGTCGGACGCCGGCCCCCGCGAGCGGGAGATCGCCGAGCTGATCATCGGCAATCTGGACGACGACGGCTTCCTGACCATCACCGTCGACGAGATCCTGGAGGCGACGCCGGAGAGGCCGGGCGATCGCCCCTTCCGGCGCGAAGAGGTCGAGCAGGTGCTGGCGCGGGTGCGCGGCTTCGATCCGCCGGGCATCGCCTGCTTCACGGTGCAGGAGAGCCTGCTCACCCAGCTCGTGCAGGCCGCCGGCGAGGCCAACGGTCAGGACGCCCTGGCCCACAAGCTCGTGGCCGAGCACTGGGACGCCCTGCTGCGGCGGCAGTTCCCGGCCATCGCCAAGGATCTGGACATCCCGCTGGCCGACCTCGAGCCGGTCATCGACCGCATCCGCGCCCTGCAGACGCGCCCCGGCCGCGGCTGGGGCCGCGATGAGACCCACTACGTGGAGCCGGAGGTCGCCATCGTCAAGGTCGGCGACGACTACGCCATCCAGCTCAACGACGATGGGCTGCCGCGGCTGCGCATCTCGCGCGCCTACCGGCGCATGCTGCGGCGGGCGCAGACCGACCAGGATCAGACCGACACCCGCCAGTTCCTCAAGGAGAAGATGCGGGCGGCGGCCTGGTTGATCAAGAGTCTCGACCAGCGACAGCGGACGATCTACAAGGTGACCGAGTCGATCCTGCGCCAGCAGCGGGACTTCTTCGACCATGGCATCGACCACCTGCGGCCTATGGTGCTGCGCGACGTGGCCGAGGACATCGGCATGCACGAGTCGACGGTCAGCAGGGTGGTGTCGAACAAGTACATGGAGACGCCGCGCGGCGTGTTCCCCCTCAAGTACTTCTTCCACAGCGGCCTCGACCGCGCCTACGGCGGCGACATCTCCTCGTTGACGGTGAAGAAGCGGATCCGCGAGCTCATCGAGTCGGAGGACGCCAAACATCCGTTCTCCGACAGCGCCTTGGCCCGGGCACTGAAGCGCGAAGGGATCTCGATCGCCCGCCGCACCGTGGCCAAATATCGTGACGAGATGAAGATTCCGTCCTCCACGGATCGCAAGCAGATCTTCTGAGCCCGCCCTTCAAAGAGCAATGCATGGAGCATCCGATCACCCATGAACGCCAAACGTAGCGCGCAGCGAGACCCGAGACACATCGAATACGTCGGCCGGAACTACCAGCTCGACGACCCCACCCGCACCTACGCCGAGCGCAAGCTCGCCAAGCTCGACCGGTTCCTCGAGAACCCGGCGGAGGTGCGGCTGACCCTTTCCCTAGACGGTCACCGCCATATCGCCGAGCTGCACGTCACCCACCCGCACGGCGTGCTGCAGGCCAGCGAGGAGACGGGCGACATGCGGGAGAGCATCCTCGCCGTGATCGAGAAGGCCGAGCGGCAGGCGCGCAGGGGTCGCCGC
>JBOGJI010000016.1:0-3319 GCA_050747865.1 Thermoanaerobaculia bacterium | reverse complement strand
CGTCCGCGCGTCACCGCGATCGTGCCCGCCTACAACGAGCAGGACACGCTCGCCGAGGTCCTGCTGGCTCTCCGCGACACGCCCCTGGTCGACGAGGTGCTGGTGGTCTCCGACGGCTCGACCGACGACACCGTCGACATCGCCCGGCGCGCCGGCGTGCGGGCCATCCACCTCAAAGAGAACCGGGGAAAGGGGACCGCCCTGGCCACCGGCGTCGCCCATACCGACTCACCGGTGCTGATCTTCGTCGACGCCGACATCCAGCGCCTGTCGGAGGAGATGCTGGACGGGCTCATCACGCCGGTGGTCGAAGGCCGCCTCGACATGAACATCGGCATCCGCCATCGCGGCGCCGCGCTCAACGCCGTGCACCGCCACACCGGGCCGCTGCTGTCGGGCATTCGCTGCCTGCGCCGCGAGATCTTCGCCGCCGCTCCCGACGCCTACCTGCAGGGCTACCGGATCGAGACCACCCTCAACTGGACCTGCCGGTGGCTGGGCATGCGCTGCGGCACCCGGGTCCTGCGCCACCTGAAGCACCGGGTCAAGGAGCGCAAGCTAGGCCTGCTCGCCGGCTTCGCCCAGCGCTGCCACATGTTCGGCGCGGTGTTCTGGACCTGGGCGCGGCTGCGTTTCGCGCCGCTCCCCCTGTCGCCGCCGCAGCAACGCGAGCCGCGCGATCTGGAGCTCGAGTACATCAACTTCTAAGGAGCAAGGAGCAAGGCCCCCACCCCGTTGCTCCTCGTTTGCTACTCTCCGGCGCCGTGATGAGGCAGGATTTTCCGCCCGTCGACGAGCAGCTCGCGCTCCTGAAGCGCGGCGCCGTGGATCTCGTCGAAGAGACCCAGCTCGCCAACAAGCTCGTCCGCAGCCGCCAGACGGGCGAGCCGCTGGTGGTCAAGGCGGGGTTCGATCCGTCGGCCCCCGACCTGCACCTGGGACACGCCGTGCTGCTGCGCAAGATGGCGCAGTTCCAGCGGCTCGGCCATCGCGTGGTCTTCCTGGTCGGCGATTTCACGGCACGGATCGGCGACCCCTCCGGCCGCAAGGTGGGGCGGCCGCAGCTCTCGGCCGAACAGATCCGGGAGAACCAGGCGACCTATGAGCGGCAGGTCTTCCACATCCTCGACCGCGAGGCCACGGTGGTCGATCACAACAGCCGCTGGCTCGACGCCCTGGGCTCCGACGGCATGGTCCGGCTGGCCGGCCGCTGGACGCTCGCCCGCATGATGGAGCGCGAGGACTTCCGCAGCCGCTACGAGGCGGGACAGCCGATCGGCGTCCACGAGCTGCTCTATCCGCTGGTCCAGGGCTACGACTCGATCGCCCTCGCCTGCGACGTCGAGCTCGGCGGACACGACCAGATCTTCAACCTGCTGGTCGGCCGTGACCTGATGCGCGAAGAGGGCATGGAGCCGCAGGTGGTGCTCACGGTGCCGCTGCTGGTCGGGCTCGACGGCCAGGAGAAGATGTCGAAGAGCCTGGGCAACGCGATCGCCCTGGAGGACCCGCCGGGCGAGATGTTCGGCAAGGTGATGTCGATCCCCGACTTCCTGATGTGGGACTGGGCGCTGCTGCTCAGCGACGCGGCGGAGGGGGAGATCGCCGCCCGCCGGAGCCGGGTGGAGAGCGGTGAGCTGCATCCCAAGGAGCTGAAGCTCGAGCTCGCCCGCCGTATCACCGCCGATTACCACGGCGAGGAGGCGGCGGGTCGAGCCCAGGACGAGTTCGAGCGCGTCTTCTCCGGCGGCGGCCTTCCGGATGAGATCGACGAGCTCACGCTCGACGGCACCCTGCCGCTGGCGAAGCTCCTCACCGCGACCGGGCTGGTGGCGAGCAACCGGGAGGCGAGCCGTCTCGTCCAGCAGGGGGCGGTGAGCGTCGACGGAGAGCGCCTGGACGACCCCTTCGCCGAGCTTCCCGCGCGAGCCGAACCCTACCTCTTCAAGGTCGGCAAGCGCCGCTTCGCCCGCATCACCATCTGCTGAGGTGGGACCTTTGCGGCGAGCTGGTGTCCGAGGTAACCGAGCAGCCACAGGGCGGAGGCGACGAGGTGCACGATGAGCCAGGTGCGCCGCCAGGTGTCGCTGACGGCGGTCTGCAGGAGGTACCCGGACACGACCATGGGAGCGACGGTGGCGAGCAGGGTCAGGCCGCTGCGCCGGCGCGCCGGGACGCGCTCGCGGTAGTGCTTCCAGACGTGGCGCCGCCAGATGACGCCGACGGCGAAGACCAGCAGCGGGGCGGTCAGAACGTGCAGGTGCTGCACCGCCGGCTCCCAGGGGTGATGGACCACGGCGTAGGGGTCGGCGGGCTCCAGCGCGTAGCGCATCCAGGCATAGACCAGCCCGGTGCCGCCGACGAGGACCGTGCCCAGATGAGCCAGCCAGGCCTCGAAGCGGCTCATTCGACCGCCTCATCGCTGCCGGCCCGGGGCTCCTGCCTCCTCGGTTCGCGGGAAGCGGACTCTTCGGCCCGCAGGATCCGGTCGATCGCCAGGGCGCGCCGCACCGCCGCCTCGGTGGCGCGGGAGGTGAGCGTCGCCCCGGCGACGACCGGGATGTCGCGCTTGAGCCGCAGATCCCTCGACAGCTCCTTGCCGTCGAACAGCCGGTACCAGGCGTCGCGGGGCAGGTAGTCCGGTGGCTCGCGAAAGACCAGCACCTCCACCCGTTTCAGCCGGCCTTGGGCGTCTACCGCCACCATCAGCGTCTCCGACAGGGTGCGCACGCGATGGGTGTCGAAGTAGGCCGTGCCGCCGGACTTCCCGTCGCACAGCGCCCTGTATGGGCGCACCACCGGATCGGGCAGATCCTCGCCGGCGAGCTCCGCGACCTCGGCCATCTGCGCCGGCGTCAGGTAGACGGTCTCGCGCTCGATCCGGCATCCCGGGAAGACGAGACGCAGGGCCTCCTGCTGCGTCATGAGCACCGCCGCCCGAGCGGGGATCACACCCAGGAAGACGGCGAGCAGAGCGACGGCGCGGACGCGGACGGAGATCGGCGGAGCTCCCTAAAAGACGTAGCCGAGAGCCAAGTTGATCTGGTCGAGACCGGTGCCGGCGGCGTTCTCGCCGTTGCGGTGGTCGACCTTGACCACCACCTGCGGGATCGGCTTCCAGCTCAGGCCTATGGTCGTGTACTCCGTGTCGTTGGCGGGGTCGGCGGCGAATCCGGTCGGCACCTCCGCCTGGGTGTCCACGGTCTCGAAGCGGACGAAGGGGGTGAGCGACTGCTCTCCCCGCGGCCACAGCGAGAAGAGGTCGTAGCCGAGCTCCAGATAGCCGCCTTCGAGCCGCTCGCCCACCGAGGCCGAGCCG
>JBOGJI010000015.1:0-1183 GCA_050747865.1 Thermoanaerobaculia bacterium | reverse complement strand
CGCAGGTGGCAATGCTCGACATCGACGGCCCGGCGGTGCACGAGGCCGCCGCCAGTATCCCCGGCGCGTTCGCCCTTCCGGCCGACGTGACGTCCGAGCCGGAGATCGCCGCCGCGGTACAGGAGGCGGCCGAGCGCCTCGGCGGGCTCGACGTGGCGCTCGCGAACGCCGGCATCCAGCTCTTCGGCCAGGACGCGCGTGCTCATGAGCTCGACCTCGCGGTGTGGCGGCGGACGCTCGAGGTCAACCTCACCGGAGCCTTCCTCACCTGCAAGCACGCGTTGCGGGCGATGCTCCGCTCAGGCGGAGGCTCGCTGCTCCTGACCGGCTCACCCACCGGGATGACCGGCCGCGCGCCCGAGTTCTCGGCCTACAGCGCGAGCAAGGCGGGGGTCCACGGGCTCATGCGCGTGCTCGCGCACGGATACGCCGCCGACGGGATCCGGGTCAACGCGGTCGTGCCCGGGTTCACCGAGACGCCACTGGTGGCAGACCTCAGCGCCGACGAGAAGGCGCGCGGGGCGCTGTTGGTCGGCATCCCGCTGGGCCGCCCGGCCCGCGTCGACGAGGTCGCCGCCGTCATGGCCTTCCTGGCGTCCGACGAGGCCAGCTACGTGACCGGCGCGCTGTATGTGGTGGACGGCGGCATCACGGCCGTGTGACAGCTGAGACGCACTCATACCCGACCGGCGCGGAAAGCCCGCCGAGCCCATCGGGAACGTGTCCCACCCGCGTCCCAGACCAACTGCTCTGCCGCCGGCGGCAGAGCAGCTCCCAGCGGGTCTCCCCGCTCGACGTCACGTCGATGATGGGCTCGTCGGTATGTGGTCCAGTGGTGCGCCCGGCGGGATCAATGGCTCGCGAGCCACGCTGGCCTTGAACTCGGAGATCAACCGACCGAAGTGCGCCTTCGTCCACGTGTGGATAAAGCGAGGGTTGATGGGTTCGCGCTCGTGGGGGTCGGTCACGAGGTTGACGATGTGCCCAAAGGGGAGCAGCACCGCCGAGTCGAGCATGTGCTCTTGCTCCATCAGCTTGAGCTTGAAGTTCCGCCACTTAGGATTTGCCGATAAATTACCGCTCTGTTTAAGATTCTGTCCGTCATGATGTGGTAGTGGCTGTTGATGCGGGCGTGGTGGAGTCGTTGCGGGCGAAGTTCGAGGCGGTGCTTCCGCATCTGGAT
>JBOGJI010000014.1:0-2468 GCA_050747865.1 Thermoanaerobaculia bacterium | reverse complement strand
GCGGAGATCTGGAACGCCGAGGACCGTGAGCACGCCGAGGCCGCCGCGAAGGCGTTCGCCGCCGACTACGGCATCAAGTGGCCCAAGGCGGTCGCCAAGATCACCGACGACCTCGACGTGCTGCTGGCCTTCTACGATTACCCCGCCGCGCACTGGGTCCACCTGCGCACCACCAACCCGATCGAGTCGACCTTCGCCACCGTCCGGCTCCGCCAGCGGGTGACCAAGGGCCCCGGCTCCCGCGCGGCCGGCGTGGCGATGGCGTTCAAGCTCATCGAATCCGCCCAAACCCGGTGGCGCGCCGTCAACGCACCCCACCTCGCCGCCCTTGTCCGAGCCGGAGCCAGGTTCGAAAAGGGCGTCCTCGTCGAACGACCCGACGCCGAATCAGGAGGTCGCCAGCAAGTCGCATGACACGCCGATCCACAGGTCTTGACTATTCCTCCCGGGCAGCGAGCGGAAGGCCATCCGCAGGCCGGCGCAGGCTCTGGCCAGCCGGTGGACCCGCTGCTGGGCGTACCGGCCGACGTCCGCGGTCGCGAGGATCTCGGTCGCCCCGCTCCGGTGCGCTACGCGCAGCGTCTCCTCGACGACGTCGCCGCGCCGGACCACGAGGTCGCCGCCGCGTCGGCGTAGCGAGTCGCGCAGGTCACCCAGCGCGTCGAGGAGGAAGGCAACACGGTTGGGAGAGGCGAACCGGCCGGCGAGGATGCGGTCGTCCAGGACGAACAGCGGGACGACCTCGCGGTGCGCCCGCACCGCGGAGGCCAGCGCAGGGTGGTCGCGCACGCGAAGGTCCCGGGTGAACAGGACGACGGCAGTCACCGGCGCGGCGCCCGTTCGGCTGCCTGGAGCAGCGCGACAGCTGCGCCGGCCTCCGGGGCCCAGTCATCCGCGCCGAGTTCTCGCGCCTGCGTTGCCGATGTGACGGCTGGACCGCCGAGTAGCACGAGCGTTCCCGCAGGGACCGCCCTCGCCACGCCGCGAACGGTTCGCCGCGCCGCGGGTAGACGGCCGGTGACGCTGACGCTGATCCCGACCGCGCGCAGTCTCGAGCCGGCGGCACGGGCGGCGGCGACCACGGCCTCGGTGGGCGTGTCCCCGCCGAACTCCACGACCTCGAATCTCTCGCCGCGCAGCACGGTGGCGAACATGGCCGACGGCAGCGAGTGGGAGTCGCCTGGCGCGCATGCCACGACGACGGTCCCACGAGGTCGCCCGGGCCGGGCGAAGCGCGGCCCGAGGCGGCCGACGAGCCGCAGGGCCACCGCGGTCGCCCGGTGCTCGTCGCCGACGGTCAGTTCGCCGCGCTTCCAGCGGTCGCCGATGTCGCGCATGGCGGGAGCCAGCACCTCCAGGACCACGGTCCGCGGCGCGGCGCCGGCCGTCATGAAGGACTCCAGGACCTGCCATGCCCCCGGCTCGTCGCCGGCCAGGATGCGCTCCCGCCTCCGGCTGCGGTATGTGCCGCGACCGGCCCGGCCGCGCCGGGCGGTGGCATCTGCCCGCCCCGGACGGAACCGCTCCACATCGTCGGATCGGACCCACCACCGACCGCCGCGCTGGGTCGCGACCAGTCGGCCGGTCCGCACGTAGCGGTAGGCGGTCATGTAGTGGACGCCGATACGTCGCGCCGCCTCGCGGAGGGGGACCAGGTCCACAGGGGTGTTGGGGCTATCGGTGGGGTTCGGCATGGCCTTCAGTACTAAATTAGTCTCGACAATAGCCCAGCGCGGAGGTCGACATCGACCGGTTCCAGTATCTCCTGCTGCTCGCCGCCTGCCTGGCGGTGACCCTGCCGCTCGAGCTCGTGATCGGCGCGCGCGTCTATCGTCGACCCGGTCGCCTGCTCGCCGTGCTGGGCATACTCCTCGCGGTTCACCACCGGCTGGATCCTGCCCGCCGGTATCCCAGTGGAGGAGCTCGCGTTCTTCGTGGTGGTGCCGATCTGCGCACTGCTGACCTCCGAGGCGGTCGGCATGCTGTGGCCGAAGGGGCGCGGCGATGCCTGAGTACACGCTCGCCGCCGTGTCGGTCGTCGCGGTGGTGCTGTTGGAGCTGTTCGTGCTGCGCACGAGTATGTTCCGCCGGCCGGCGTACTGGGCGACGCTCGGAATCGTCGCGGCCTTCCAGGTCCTCGTCGACGGCTGGTTGACCAAGCTCTCGGCGCCGATCGTCACCTACGCACCCGAGCACAGCACGGGCCTGCGGTTTCCGTGGGACATCCCGGTGGAGGATTTCCTGTTCGGGTTCGCCTTGGTGACGCTCACGCTCGCATTGTGGACCCGCCTGGCCAGGCGGGACGCAGCAGCACCCGCAGCGCGACAGCCGACTTCTCGACCGCGGCCACCCTGGAAGCGTTCTACGACCAGCTCGGCGAGGCTGGCTGCGAGCAACTACAGGCCGTCAGCATGGATCTGGGTGCGGCGTTCAAGAAGGCCACCGACACCAAAGCGCCGCAGGCCCGC
>JBOGJI010000013.1:0-7254 GCA_050747865.1 Thermoanaerobaculia bacterium | reverse complement strand
GCCTGTCCGTAGGTCGTGCCGCCGCCCTCGAGGAGGACCACGCGACGCCGGGCGCTCGCCAGCTCCCGCGCCAGCGTGATCCCGGCCGCGCCGGCGCCGACGATGCAGACATCACCTTCGAGCACCTGGCCGGGCTCGAGTTCGTGCGAGTCGAGAAGCATGGAGTCCGCTGGGAATCGCCGGTCGGCCGATCGAGGCGGGATTCTAGCGGAGCGCCCACGCCGTCCCCGACCCCGAGACGACCCGGCCAGGCTGACATCGGGTTATACTCAGGAAGGAGAAAAGTCGAACCGACGAGGAAGCCACACCATGAGCACCACGACGTCGATCCTGTTCTGGGACGTCGACACGCAAGTCGACTTCATGCGACCCGACGGCAAGCTCTACGTGCCCGACGCGGAGCAGATCGCCCCCAACCTGCGCCGGCTGACCGAGGCGGCGGCGGAACACGCGATCCCCGTGATCGCCTCGGCCGACGACCACGAGCCCACCGACCCGGAGATCTCCGACGATCCGGACTTCGAGGAGACCTACCCGCCCCACTGCATGCGCGGCACGCCGGGCGTGGAGCGGATCCCCGAGACGCAGCAGGCGTGGACGTTCGAGGTCAGACACGCCCCCCTGACGCAAGCGGAGCTGGAGCGGGCCGCTGCAGCCGAGCGCCCGGTGATTCTGATCCACAAGAAGCGCTTCGACGTCTTCACGAATCCGAACACCGAGCCGCTGGTGCGGGCCCTGAACCCTGAACGCATCGTCGTCTACGGTGTCGCCCTGGACGTCTGCAACTGGTTCGCCATCGAGGGCCTGCTGGCCCGCGGACTGGGCGAGCTCACCCTGGTAACCGACGCAACCAAGCCGATCCATGCCGACCGCGCCGAAGAGCTGCTCGCCTCCTGGCGCTCCCGCGGCGTCGAGCTGACGACGACCGAGGCGGTGCTCCGCGTCGTCGCCTCGGAACCGGCAACGGCATAGAGATCTTCACAGGCTCTGAGGCGGCCAGCCGCTTCAGCCGCGCCAGTCCGGCGTCTTCTTGTGCTCGAGGAAGTGTTCGATGCCGCGGCGGCAGTCGTCGGTGAGGCGGGCCTGGGCGTTGGCTTCCTGCGCCAGGTCGAGGCGCTCGGACAGCGGTCTGCCGAGCAGCTCGAGCAGCAGGCGCTTGGTGCGCGCGATCGACTCGCCGCTGGCGTTGCGGAGGACCGCGTCGACCATGCGCTCGCCCGCGGCGCGCGGGTCCTCGCCCTCAGCGACGAGGCGGTCGACCAGCCCGATCTCCATCGCCTCCTCGGCCGGCAGCGGCTCCGGATTGAGCAGCACGCGGCGGATGTCGCGGCCGCGCAGGCGCAGCGGCAGGAAGGTGGCGACCAGCGCCGCCACGAAGCCGATGCGAACCTCCGAATAGAGGAAGCGGGCGTCGGCGGTCGTGACGACCAGGTCGTGGGCCGTGGCCAGACCGCAGCCACCGGCGACGCAGGCGCCGTGGACCAGGGCCACGGTCAACGTCTCCTGCCGCAGCACCGCCTCGAAGAGGCCGCGCAGGGCCGCGGAATCGCTCCGGTTCTGGCGCAGCCCGGTGTCGCGCAGGGACCGCAGGTGGTCGAGGTCGGCGCCGGCCGAAAAATGGCGGCCGGCGCCGTCGAGGAGGATCGCCCGCACGCCCTGGGCGCGCCAGTCCTGCCCGTAGACCTCCGTCAGCCGCTGGATCAGATCCGGCGAGAGGGCGTTGGCGCGCTCCGGCCGGTTGAGCGTCAGCCACAGGAGATCGCCGTCCCGGCGGCTGAGCAGCACCTCATCGGACACCTACAGGAGCTCCTCGGGGACCTCGACCTCCATCTGCAGCAGGCCCTGTCCGTGGGTCTTGCCCTGGGCGTCGGTTTTGAGCGACTCGGTGCCGCCGCCGCCCAGCGAGTCGTGGAGAATGAAGTTCAGCGCCCGCAGGTTGGGGACCTCGAAGCGCTCGACCTCGCCGCGACAGACCTCCCGGAAGTGCTCGCGCACGCGCTCCGCGGTGACCTGCTCGCGCAGCAGCTCGTAGAGCTCGGGCGTGCTCGCGATCAGACCGACGTTCGAGGCGTCGCCCTTGTCG
This sequence comes from Thermoanaerobaculia bacterium, assembly GCA_050747865.1. Lineage (GTDB taxonomy): Bacteria > Acidobacteriota > Thermoanaerobaculia > Multivoradales > JAHEKO01 > JBOGJI01. Next base: position 5,171 of record JBOGJI010000013.1, on the reverse strand, counting down.
CCGGAGCGTGCGTGCGCGATCCGCTCGAGCTTGACTCGCATCACACCTCCTCCACCGACACCTGGATTCGCTCCTCCACCGCCTGCCGCTCGACCAGGGCCGGCCAGTAGGCGACGATCGTCTGGGGCTTGGGGCGGCCGCCGGCGAAGCCGGTGACGCCCGGCGGGCCGGCGGTGACCAGGGGGGCGAGCTCCTTGCCGAAGCGCTCCACCGGGCCGGCCTCGCGGCCGCGCACACCGAGCCGCAGGACAACCTCGGGCGGTTCTTCGGGTGACGGCAGGATGCCTGGCAGGCAGACGCCCGCCCCCAGGTACTCCTCGAGCCGATCCTCCTCGGCGAAGGTGACCCCGGCGCGCTGCAGGCGCTTCCAGACGATCTCCGCCGCCAGCCGCGCCTTCTCCACCGCCCGGGGGCCGGAGACCGTGAGCTGGCCGCTGGCTTTGTAGCCCGCCAGGTAGGAGGCCGAGATCTTCAGATACTGCGTGTTGGGTCCGCCGCGAACGCCGGTGACCGCGACGCGGTCGCCGCCGACCTGGTCGAGCCGCGCCGAGGTGAAGTCGGCGGTGACGTCGGGGGTGACGTAGGCGCGCGGGTCGCCCATCTCGTAGACGAGCTGCTCGGCGACGGTGTCCACCGTGACCAGCCCTCCGGTGCCGGGGTGCTTGGTGACCACGAAGGAGCCGTCGGGGGCCGCCTCGACCACTGGGTAGCCGACGTTCCAGAGGTCCGGAACCTCCCACCAGCGGCTGAAATTGCCGCCGCTCGCCTGGGCGCCGCACTCCAGGATGTGGCCGGCGATGGTGCCGGCGGCCAGCCGGTCCCAGTCTTCGCGGCCCCAGCCGAACTCGTGGGCCATGGGGGCGAGGGCGAGCGCGGTGTCGGTGATGCGGCCGCAGAGCACGAGGTCGGCGCCCTGCTGCAGCGCCTCGACGACCGGCCAGGCGCCCAGGTAGGCGTTGGCGCTGCTCACCTGCTCCAGGTGGGGGGTCAGGGGCTCGCCGGTGTCCATGTGGGCGAGCGGGTGGCCGGCCTCGACGAGGCCGGCCAGGCAGGGCATGAGATCGTCGCCTTCGACGACACCGATTTTCAAGCCGTCGACGCCCAGCTCCCGCGCCACCGCGAAGACCTGCTCGCGGCAGGCGCGGGGGTTCAAGCCCCCGGCGTTGGTGATCACCCGCACGCCTTTCTCCTTGAGCTCCGGCAGGGCGCGGCGGGCGAAGTCGATGAAATCGGTGGCATAGCCGAGGGCGGGGTCCTTCAAGCGCTGCCGCATCATGATCGACAGCGTGACCTCCGCCAGGTAGTCCATCCCCAGGTAGTCGAGGGGACCGCCGCCGATCAGCTCCAGGGGCGCGTCGACGTTGTCGCCCCAGAAGCCCTGGCCGTTGGCGATGCGTACTACGTGGCTAGCCATGCGGGGCGACAGGCTAACACGCACTCGGGCGTGGAATCCGGCGCCCGGGCCTTACCAGGTGTCGACCGGCGGATTCCTGATGACCCCATCCGGCCCAAGCCAGCCGAACAGGGGCGAGTTCCAGAAACGCGGCCGGAACCGGTGGTCGACGATGCGGAAGCGGCTGCCCTGGGGCAGGATCTGCAGCGTCTTGAGGAACTCGATCACCGCGTCGCGCTCAGAGTCAGACAGCGCCTCCCAGGCCTGGCGCTCGGGCTCCGCCTCTCCGGCGTGCGCCTCGATGGCCTGGCGCATGGTAGTGAACTGGCCGTGGTGGAAGAAGGGAGGCTCGTTGCCGATGCCCCAGAGCTTGCGGCTGAGGAAGCTGCCGTTGCCGGCGAAGAAGCCGGGCGAGCCGGCCGGCTGATTCTGGTCCAGGAGCTCGCGATTCGGATCCCCCGGCCCGGCGGTGATGTCGTGAAGCTGCAGGTCGGTGAAGGCGGGAACCCAGAGCACGTTCGATCCGTGCGCAGGCCGCAGGCGCGGCAGGTCGAGCCGCCAGTCGGTCAGGTCGAAGGCGAGGTCGGGCGCGTCGCCGGGACCCAGGTTCCCCGGCGGGTTGAACGGGTTGGGCTCGACGAAGATCCAGCCCTCGTCCGCCAGGGGCAGCGCCGGCACGTGACAGCGGGTGCAGCCGGCGGCGGCGAACGCCGCCTCGCCGTCGCGCACCGCCTGCTCGATCTCGGGGTCGCGCGGGATGACGCGCCCGGGAGCCGCGAGCTGCGCCTGGAAGACGGAGACCGCCGTGACGTCGGCGCGGGTCATCTCGTCGGTGAAGCCGTCATCGTCGGGGTCCGTGCCGATGCCGAACCGCTCGGTGGACTGGATGCCGTGATGATGGTTGAAGGCGTTGTTGCTGAACTGCCGCAGCGACACGACGTTGCTCACCTGGTGGAACGGCCGCAGGGCCAGGCTCGGGGGGTCGCCCGGTCCGGTGGACGCGAGGCTCGGCGCCGGCAGGCCGGTGACGCCCGAGGTGTCCCAGTTGCCGCCGCCGTCGCGGGCGAGCACGCCGCAGGAGATGCCCTTGGTCAGCAGCTCGGCGCTGCCGCCGGGTGCGATGCCGTCGCGGATCGCCTGCAGCTCGGCGGTCATCTGGCGCGAGAGCATCTCGATGAAGCCGGAGCCGAACATGCCGAGGGTGTTGCGCGAGTTGGCGATGGTCTGCAGCTCGACCGGGTTGCCGGCCTCGTCGACGCCGCCGCGGGTGGGCACCGGGTCGGTGGAGTCGAAGGTCGCGAAGTCGAAGCGCTGACCGAGCACGAAGACATTGGCCACGATGTCGCCGCCGCCGCCGCCGCGCGGGAAATTGTGGCAGCCGGAGCAGGCGTTGGCGTCGGGCGCCGAGATGCGGTTGAAGTCGCGCGGGAACTCGAGCGGCGAGCTCGGATCCGCGAGCGGCGCGCCCGTCCCCTTGACCTGCGGACGCCCGCCGCCCTCCTGGGCCGTCCACACCGCATCGAATAGCGCCTTGCCATGGTCGATCAAGGCGCGCAGTGAGATCTCGAACTCCTCACCGTCGGCCAGGTGTCGGGGGATCGCCACCTCCCGACCCAGCTCGGCGTTCCAGGCTGCGCCCGCCACCAACAGGGTGCCGAGGGCGGCGATGGTTACGATCGACTTGCTCTCCATGGTGCTCCCTCCGCGTCGTGGTTGGCCCCGCACTCTCTATACACACGTTGCCGTCTATTCTAGGATCATCGCTCATTCTCAGATTTCGACGGGCTCCAGTCAACCCGCACGTTCGTGCGGAAAACCCGATCTGGGCGGCAGACCCACCACATCGTGTGTAGACGAGACCGACGGGAAAGCTTCTTTGGCTCCCAAGAGATCGGCCGACGGTCTGGCTTCGCCGGTCACGTCCATGTCAGGTCTGGAAGACGCCGGTGCGGAAGGCGGGGATCTCGGGGTTGCACGCCGCGCACGCGAGCGAGCGAGCGATCACCTCGCGTGTGTGCGCCGGATCGAGGATCCCGTCGACCCACAGCCGCGCCGCGGCGTAGCGCGGGTCGGTCGCCTCGGCGTAGTGAGCCTGGATCCTCTGCAGCAGCTCCTGCTTCTCCTCCTCGGACACCCCGTCGCCGCGGTTCTTGAGCTGGATCGCCAGCAGCGTCTTCGACGCCTGCTCGCCGCCCATGACCGCGATCGAGGCGGAGGGCCAGGCGTAGAGGAAGCGCGCGCCGTAGGCCTTGCCGCACATGGCGTAGTTGCCGGCGCCGTAGGAGTTGCCGACGAAGACGGTGATCTTGGGCACCACCGAGTTGGCGACCACGTTCACCATCTTGGCGCCGTCCTTGATGATGCCGCCGTGCTCGGCGCGCGAGCCGACCATGAAGCCGGTGACGTCCTGCAGGAAGACGAGCGGGATCCCCTTCTGGTTCATCAGCTCGATGAACCTCGCCCCCTTGTCGGCCGAGTCGGAGTAGAGGACGCCGCCGATCTGCAGCTCGCGATCGCGCTCCCCCACTCCGGTGCGCCGGTGCACGATCGAGCGCTGGTTGGCGACCACGCCGACCGCCCAGCCCTCGATCCAGCCGGTGCCGCAGGCCAGGGACTGGCCGTGGGTCGCCTTGTATTCGTCGAGCTCCGAGCCGTCGAGCAGGCGCGCCAGCAGCTCGCGCACGTCGTAGGGGCGGTTGCGGTCGAGGGGGATGACGCCGGCGATCTCCGCCCCGTCGCAGGCCGGGGGTCGCGGCTCGCGGCGGGCGAACGGGGCGAGCTCGGGGGCCGCGAGCTGGGCGAACTGCCCGCGGATCTTGGCCAGGCAGGCCGCGTCGTCGGGGTGGCGGTGGTCGCAGACGCCGGAGATGTCGGTCTGCACGATGGCGCCGCCCAGCGCCTCCTCGTCGATCTCCTCGCCGATCGCCGCCTTGACCAGGTGGGGGCCGGCGAGGAAGATCGAGCCGGTCCCCTCGACGATGTGCGCCTCGTCGCTCATGATCGGCAGGTAGGCGCCGCCGGCGACGCAGGGCCCCATGATCGCAGCCATCTGGAAGACGCCGGCCGCCGACAGACGGGCATTGTTGTAGAAGATCCTTCCGTAGTGCTCGCGGTCGGGGAAGATCTCTTCCTGCATGGGCAGGAAGACGCCGGCGGAGTCGACCAGGTAGACCGCCGGCAGGCGGTTGTCGAGCGCGATCTCCTGCGCCCGCAGCACCTTCTTGATCCCCAGCGGGAACTTCGCCCCCGCCTTGACCGTGGCGTCGTCGGCGACGATCACCGTCTCGCGGCCGTGGATACGTCCGATGCCCATCACTACGCCGGCTGCCGGCGCGCCTCCCCACTCCTCGTACATCCCGTGCGCCGCCCACAGGCCCAGCTCGAGGAGCTCGGAGCCGGGGTCGACGAGCGCCATCACCCGCTCGCGCGCGGTCATCTTCCCCCGCGCCTTGTGTCGCTCGGTAGCCTTCGCCCCGCCGCCGCGACGCAGCGCTTCCTCTTGCTCGCGGATCTCGTCCATCCGCGCCCGCCAGTGTGCAAGACGCTGCATGAAGCGCTCGTCATCGCCGTGAAGCTGGCTCTCGAGAATGGTCATCTCTCATCCGGGAGGCAGGGGCGTGAAGTATATGGGTCGGGCAGCCGCGATCGAAGCTCAGAGCCTGTGAATGAATCTCCCATGGGTCGCGCGCCAGGGGCTTGCGGGTCGTATGCAAGGAGCGAGGAGCGAGCATACTCGTTAGTTTGTGACCGACGAGCGACGCCGCAGACGACCGAGAAC
>JBOGJI010000012.1:0-1248 GCA_050747865.1 Thermoanaerobaculia bacterium | reverse complement strand
CGTCACATCCAACTGATCGAGAAGCTCCAAGATGAAATACGCTAGATGCCCTTCCGGCAGCCAGTCCAAAGGCGATGGCGGCAGGAGAAAACCCTGGCGCGGCTCCCACGACCGATACTGCTTGTCTCCCATGCCCCTACTCTCGCTCATTGGAGAGAACCACGCCACTACCTTGCGCTGCGGGATCTATGCGGTACACGCTCCTAGCGCAGCTTGTAGAGCTCGAGTAGCGCCGCGCCCGTGCCTTCCTCTACGATCTGCTCGAACCAGGGGGGCGCAGTGGTCGGTCGGGTGCGAGGCTCCGAAGCGCTTCGACGATCTGTCGCGTCTGTTCCTGTAGCCAGTAGACCTTGAAGCTCTGGTGGTAGAAGCGGTAGACCGGATCCTCGAAGTGCCAGTGGTCGCTGCTGGAGTCGAGGAGTCGCTGAAGGTCGTCGGCGCGGTGGCGCAGGTTGTCGAGCAATGCCAACTCGGCCGGGCGGGCGATCTCGCTGCTCATCCAGGGAGGAGGTTTGTGTGTATCTGGCATCCCGCGGTCCGCCGGGCTCACGCAGCCAGGAACTTCGCAGCCAGACGCTCCACGGTCCGTCGGGTACGCATGGTCCACGGGCCGACGGTGGCCTCGATCGTGGCTACGTCGAGCGGTGACTCGGAGATTCCGCCGCTCGGCAGCCAGTAGAGCTCGCGGCCGTGGAAGGTCAGGCGGTCCTCTTCGGTCGCGAGGTCGAGGACCCGCCGTCGCGCCGCCGAGGACGGTTCGGCGGGCAGGAGCGCCACCTGGAGCTTGCCGCGGGAGCAGGCCACCACCTCGGCCGGGAACGCCTCGTGGGCGGCGATCGCGCGAACCTCTTCGGCGCTGCGCAGGAAGGTCGGGACCTCGTAGCCCAAGACCTCGGCCAGGCCGTTCTCGATCTTCGCGGCGACCTGCTCCGGGGTTCCTCTGGAGGAGTCGAAGACGACATTGCCGCTAGCCAGGAACGCGCTCGGGGAGGCGAACCTCAGTTCCACGAAACAGGCGCAGAGCTCCACATTGGTGATCCTGCGACCGCCGAGGTTCATGCCGCGGAGGAAGGCGACGTAGCGTTGCACGACGCCGGTTTTATCACGCGAGGCACAAGCGGCTCCCGTGAGCGGATCCGCGCGGCAGCCGGGTCAGAGCAGCCAGGCGTAGCTGAGCTTGAGGAACAGGGTGCGGTCGGTCTGGGTGAGGTCGAAGGCGTCGGTGCCGAGGTGGCCGTCGGAGTAACC
>JBOGJI010000011.1:0-1217 GCA_050747865.1 Thermoanaerobaculia bacterium | reverse complement strand
CGTCACATCCAACTGATCGAGAAGCTCCAAGATGAAATACGCTAGATGCCCTTCCGGCAGCCAGTCCAAAGGCGATGGCGGCAGGAGAAAACCCTGGCGCGGCTCCCACGACCGATACTGCTTGTCTGCCATGCCCCTACTCTCGCTCATTGGAGAGAACCACGTCACTACCTGGCGCTGCGGGATCTATGCGGTACACGCTCCTAGGGTGAGCCGCCGGCCGGCAGGAAGTCGGGGCGGGAGCGGTACCAACGCGCCGGGCGGACTATGTGGAAGTCGCGCCGTCCGTCGCGCAGCTCGAGGCCAAGACCGAGTCGGCGCCAGCGCACGTAGAGGTCGCCGGCAGGAGGGCCCTGGGCGAATCGCAGGCGGGCGCTCAGATCGAATCGCTCGTTCGCCGCCTCAAGGCGATCGAGCACCAGGAGCTCAGGTCGGAGCAGCGCCCGCGTCGAGATCCGCGCCTCACCGGCGTCCACGGTACGCAGCACCCACTTCGGGTAGTCGCGGTGGCGGGTGAATAGCGCCAGCAGCGGGCCGACGTTGCGCAGCGTGGCGTCGGCGCGCGCGTCGATCCTCAGCGGCTCGCCCCACTGTACGCGGCTGTCGGTCAAGGAGACGCGGGCCCACCAGCTCACGAGGAAGAGCCGGAGACCACCGCGCGGCGCCAGGCTCGCCGCGGGCACCGCGACGCGCAGCGGCGTGGTCGGGCACAGCTCATTCGCAGGGTCTACAAAGTCGATCCCCTGATCTGCCAAGAATGCGGCGGCGAGATTGGGACCCGCAGGCGCCGAAGGCGTGGTGGCTGCGCCCTCGCGATGAGCGAGGGCGCCAAGAAGCAAGTCGCTTAAGGCTTGGCGCGAAGCGACAAGCCCCAAGCGAAGCTTGGCCTGTGGGGGATCATTGCCTTTCTCCTCGAGCCTGTCGCCATCCACAAGATCCTCGCCCACCTCGAGCGCGAGGCAAAGCTTGCGCCCCGCGGCCCGCCAGCAACGAGCGCCGGCCAAGTTCGTACCGCCGCCTCGTGAGTCTTACGACCCAGTGCACTGGGGCTCCCCGGCCAGGGCTTCGGGCAACGTGCGCGCGGAGAGCCGCGCCTGCGCGAGCTCGAGGTCCTGGAGAAGGTCGCCGAGACCGCCCAGCTCACGGTCGTCCTCGGCGAGACCGGCCTGGCTGACCGGGTCGTCAAGCTCCTGTGACCTCCCATCCGGCCGCTCCTT
>JBOGJI010000010.1:0-6782 GCA_050747865.1 Thermoanaerobaculia bacterium | reverse complement strand
CTGGGACGGAGGTGGAGGTCCGCGCGCGGGGTCGATGCCTTGGGTGTGCAGGTACTGGAGGATGTGGCGGACGACGGGAGGGTCGGTGATGAAGGAGAGGATGCGCATCTGGGCTGCGCAGGAACACAGCAGCGGATCGACTTCGTAGATGTGGCCTGCCTTCCAGGAGTCCAGCAGTGCGATGCGCTCCTCGTCGAGCAGGCCTTCTGCGGCGAGGAAGGAGATTACCTTCTGGCGGAAGAGCTTCTCGGCCGCACGGGTGTCGACGTAGGGTACGGGGTGCCAGGTTCCGGGCCGGTCGCAGCCACCGCGGGAGGCGAGGGCGTGCATGTGGGGGTGCCATCGCAGGTCGCAGGCCGCGGTGTGGACGGTGGCGACCACGCGGGGACGAACATCGTCCCCGGTGGCCGCGGCAATGAGCTCCCGCACGGTCTCCCATGCTGTCGTGCCAGGGGTAGTGAAGGGCGCTGCGCGCGGGCAACGGAGTGAGAAGGATCACGGCACAGATCACCGTGAGGGCGTGGGAGCAGGGAGTGGAACGTGTCATCGTTTCTCCTTTCCGCGTCCAGAGTCACGGATTGCGATCGTCCGTGGTCTCTTCCTCTTCGATTTCCAGTGACTTCAGTACGAAGCGGCCACTGCGGTCGGTGAGGCGCAAGGTGGCACCGAGTGAGGCAGCGCTAGCCAGCCGGTCGCCGTCGGGCGGTGCGCTGTCGCGGACCTCCCCTTCCCTCGGGTCGTCTCCGCCGACGTCGAGTTTGAGGTCGAAGCGGAACTCGAGCTCCTGGTTGGTTGGGACCCTCACCGGCGCGCTCACGAAGTCCCTGGCGACGCTGACACGAGCTACTCGGGCGGGGTCCTGCTCGGCGGTGGTCGTCCGGCGCAGCACTCTGGCGAGCGAGTCCGAGGTACTGAGGCCCGGGGCCGATGAGGTCGGTCCGCCGAGGGTGGCATTCCCCTCGAGGAGCGGCAGGACCCTGCCATCCGCGGTCACGATGGCGATGTGCACTTCCAGGTTGACCACCGCGTCATCGGCCACGGCAAATCCCTGCTGGGCAAGGCCATCCCTGACCGGCAGCCGGCCGTCAGGGGGCGGCAGCGTTTCGGGAGGGGGCTCGACCGGGATCACCAGCTCCAGCTCCGCCACGGGCTGAGTGCTCACTACGAGAAAACGGCCGGTGCCCGCCGTGGCATGCCACCAGGCGTGCTTTGGGCCGCATCCGTTCAACCACCAGTGATGGCCACCGACGACCTTGTTGCAGGAGAACAGGAAGCATTCGGCCACCGAGAAAGCGTGCGAATGTACTCCAGGGGTATTCGTGTTCGCGTCGCAGGAGACGCTCCCCCCCGACTTCGTCCGGCTGCGAGTGTGCCAGCCGCACTGGTCGTGGGAGTGGGCGTGTGCGTGGCAGCTACCGGCGAACGCGGGCGCCTCCAGCGCCACCAAGGCCGCGAGACCGAGTGCGGTCGCCAGAGTGCTCCTCATTAGGGTCGACATCAGCTCCTCCTCATCTCAGATGGGGTCCGGAGGCGTGATGCACGGTTGGATCCCCATGACGACGCTGGCGCGGCCGGTCTCGGTGTCGAAGAGCTCGAGTACCGACCGCGTCGCCGCGGCGCAGGCCTCGCGCTCCTGCCTGCTCTGGCTGGTGAAGTGCACCATCGCCCGCAGCACCAGGCGCTCGCCGGGCGCGAGCAGGCCGCCCACCGGCGGCAGCTCGACCGAGAAAGTCTGGCCCGAGGCGACCCGCCCGGCGGTCGCAAAGAGCGTCTCGCCCGCGGCGTCGAAGAACGACACGGTGAAGTCACACAGAGCGGGAGCATCGTCGTCGGGCGGCGGCCCTGTGCGGCTCACGTGCGCCTGCACGGTCTGCCCTTCGGTGACCCCGACGGCCACCGAGCCGGGCGGCTCGGGCTGGGGGTTGAAGGCGAGGGCCGGCGCCGCCAGGGCGAGCGCCAGGCCGGCGAGGGTGAGGCTGAGCCGATGGGGTTTGCTGATCATGACGACCTCCTTCTGTTGCAAGACGTCCATCTCACTCCTTCCATGCGTCATTCGGGGCAAAGAACGGCCAGAAGCTGCCGGCGAGCTCGCTCAATCAGGCCAGTGCAGCCCCAGGGCCTTGGCGAGGAACACCGCCATCTGGCCGCGGGTGAGCGGTGTGTTCGGGCAATAGCTGTTGGTGGCGCAGCCGCTGGTGATTCCTGATGCCGCGAGTGCCTCGATGTAAGGAAAGAACGGGTGGTTCGTCGGTACGTCGTCGAACGTGGGGGTAGCCGGTGGCGGGCTCACCGTGAGGCGGTAACGGACGCGCACGGTGCGGAAGCGCAGTGCGTCCGAGTCGCCGAGCAGGACATACGCGAAGTACGAGTTGCTGCCGTTGTCGATCGGACCGAAATCGGCGACCGCTGCGGTGAACTGACTACAGCCCGGGCTGCCTGTCGGCGTCGCCAGCGTTTGCACGAGGACGCAGGGGGCGGTCAGGTTCGTGTCGTCACAGGCTGCGAAGATCACGCCCATGCTCTGATCCGGATCCTGATCGCAGCCCGTGAACTCGAGCCCGGTGACGAGCGCGCCCGTAGGGAGATGCACGCCGGCGATCAGCACGTTGCCGGCGAGCGTGTAGCGCAGGAGCTGATCGGCGAAGCCGGCGAGCTGAAAGGTGGTCGCCGAGTTGTCCGGCTCGAAGTCCCACGCGCCGAGCACCAGCACGGCCTCGTCCTGGGTGCCATAGGCGGCGGGGATCGTCATCGCTTGGCCTGACACCGCCGCATTTCCGGCGAGCAGCCCTGCAAGCACGAAACCGAGGCTCAATCGATGGGGTTCGTGGTCCATGACGACCTCCTTGTGTCGCAGATTGCCCGTCTCACCCCTTCCATGCGTCAGACGGAGCGAAGAGTGGCCAGCGGAAATGCGGATCTACTTACTCGCCGGCGAGAGTCAGGAGCTCGGAATACAACTCGGCGGCCTCGGCATGATGCCAGCCGCTGTCCTGGCCGTTCTCACGCAGGTCGGCCAGAGCGGCTTCGGCCAACCGCCGGCCGCGACCGAGATCACCCTGCCGGGCCAAGGCCAGACCGAGACCGACTTGCACCAGACCGTATTGCGGCAGGCGGCGTCCATCGCTGCCTTCCAGCAGTTGCTGGGCGCGCGCAAGGGCCATATATGCAGCTTCCGTCTGGCCCTCTGCCAGCAGCACCAACCCCAGCCGCAATCTTGCCGCGGCTTCGTCCCGAACGATGCCGCGCGTGGCCGTCCGGTTCACGGTGTCCTCCAGCAGTTCGCGTGCTTCGGCCAGGCGTCCCTGCTGGCGCCGCAGCTCGCCCAGGTGAGTAAGGATCTTGTGGATCAGCGTACTTTCGGCTCCCAGGCGCATCAAGGCGATCCGCCTGGCCTCGGTGAGTTCCTGCTCGGCCTCTGATAGTCGGCCCTGTCCCAGCACGGCCATACCGAGTCCTAGATGGACGTAGGACATATGTGCGTGCTCCGCGTCGGCGTCTAGCAGGATCAGGCGGGCGGCCTCCCGGAATCCACTCTCGGCCTCGGTATAGCGCTCGGCTTCGATGGCGGTTGCCGCCACGTTGTAGACAATCGAAGCCAGCCCCGGATCGTCCGGACCCAGCAGCTTGGTGCGTTCGCGCAAGGCCCGTTGATAGAGGGAGAGGGCTTCGTCGTGGCGGCCGCGCAACCGTTCGATCTGGGCAAGGATGTCGAGGACTGTGGTGCGGTCCATGTTCGGCTCGCTGCCAAGTCCGTCCAGGATGGCGAGCGCTTCACGTGCAGGCGCCTCGCCTTTCTCGGGTGCCCCCAGATGGCCGTAAACACGAGCCAGCCTGTGCAGACCTTCGGCCAGTTCTCGCGAGTGCGGGCCATGAACGGCACGCAGTTGCGCCGCGGCGCGTTCGGCCAGCGGCAAGGCGTCGTCAGGTGCTCCGAGGTCGAGCAGAGCCATGACGATCGCTCCCCGTAGCTCGGCCTGTAGCGCCGGCGTATGGTCGAGCTCTGACTCAACTCGGTCGACGGAATGACGAAGGAGATCGACCGCCCTGAGCTCGATACCTTCGTCGCTCTGAGCGGGGCTCGTGTCCCGGAGCAACGAGACCACAAAGTCTTTGCTGCGCAATGCGACCTCGGCCTGTGCGCGGGCCTTGCCCGCCTGCCATAAGGCGGCCGTCATGCCCGCGGCCAGCGCCAGCATCACCAGAACAGCGGCGGCCACGCCCACGCGGTGGCGCCGCACGAATCGGCTCGCTCGGTAACCGATGCTGGCCGGGCGGGCGCTGACCGGGTGCCCGTCGAGGTGCCTGCGGATGTCGATCGCGAGCGCCGCCACCGAGCCGTAGCGCCGCTCGGGCTCCTCGCGCAGCGCCTGCAGCACGATGGTGTCCAGATCCCCGCGTAGGCGGCGGTTCAGGCGATCCGGCCGGGATCCACGAGCGCGCGCGGCTGCCGCCGGGTCGTATGGCTCGCTGCCGTCCCGCTCTGACCCGCTGGGTGATGCCCGTACGGCCGAGGACGGTCGCATCGGCGGCGTCAGCGGAGCGGCCGCGTCCAGCCTCTGTGCGGTCGCGGCATCGTAGGGTCGGCGGCCGACGAGCAGCTCGTAGAGCAGCACGCCGAGGGAGTAGACATCGGTCGCGGTAGTCACCGGTGCGCCTCGATGCTGCTCGGGCGCCGCGTACCCGGGTGTCAGCGGACGCTGGCTCGCACGCGTCAACGCGGTGGCGTCCGAGCCCACTCCTCCTCCGAGCAGCTTGGCGATCCCGAAGTCCAGGAGCTTCACCTCACCGTCCGCCGTCACCAGGATGTTGGACGGTTTGAGGTCGCGGTGCACGACGAGCCGCCGATGGGCGTATTCCACCGCCTCACAGACCCGCAGGAAGAGACGCAGTCGTTCACCGATGGCGAGCCGCCGCGCGTCACACCAGCGCGTCAGGGGCTCGCCCTCCACGTACTCGAGGGCGAAGTACGGCTCGCCGTCTTCGGCGACGCCGCCGTCGAGCAGGCGCGCGATCCCCGGATGATCGAGGCGCGCGAGGATCTGGCGCTCGAGGAGGAAGCGCTGCCCCTGCGCGTCGGAGCACAGCCAGGTGGGGAGGATCTTCAGCGCCACCTGCTGCTCATAGGCCCCGTCGGCGCGCTCGGCCAGGTGTACGACCCCCATGCCGCCTCGCCCAAGCTCGCGGACGATGCGAAAGGGACCTATATGGCGCCCCGCGCTCGCCTCGGCCTGTGCCTCGTCGACCAGCATGGCCGCCGCCTGCACGGGGTCGAGCCGCTCGGGCCGCGAGCGCCCCTGCTCGTGGGCTGCGAGCAGGGAGAGGACCTCACGGCGCACGGCCTCATCTGCCGCCGCTGCCTCGACGTGGGCTCGCCGTCGCGCCGGCGGGAGGTCGAGCGCCTCGCCGAAGAGAGCGACGACTTCCTCGGTGTCCGCGGGGTCAGCCATGGGCCAGCTCCCGGTGCAGCCAGGCACGGGCGAACAGCCAGTCCCGTCTCACAGTGCGGGGTGAGACCCCGAGGGCTCGCGCCGTCTCCTCGAGGCTCAGGCCGCCGAAGTAGCGGCACTCCACGACCTCGGCGGGACGGGGGAACACGCGTGCCAGCTCCCGCAAGGCTTCGTGCAGCTGAAGCAGCTCCGTCGCAAACTCGTCGACCTGGATCCGGGCCTCGTCGAGCGGCAGCGGCCGCTCGCCTCCGCCGCGCTTGAGTCGCTGGCGCCGCCGCGCCACATCGACCAGGACCTGCCGCATCGCCCGCGCGGCGGCGCCGAAGAAATAGCGGCGGTTGGGCATCGGCACCGTGGCCTCATCGACGAGCTTCAGGTAGGCCTCGTGCACCAGGCCGGTCGTGTCCAGGGTGCGGGGACCGGTCTCGAGGACGAGCTGCCGGTGCGCCATCCGCTTGAGCTCGTCGTAGACCAGGTTCACGAGCTGATCGAGCAGCTCGTGGGCGTCGGCCTCCGGCTCGCACAGGAGGGCGGTGACAGCAGTGGCGGCCATCTCCTGGGCCCGTGTCTGTTGTTGTCGCCGGGTGCCGGCCGGTCCAGGGGCAACGGGCCTATTGTCTACTACGGCGATCGATGGCGAATCGGGCCACCGCGCGGCGTTGTTACAACCCCGGATCCGCTCGCAGAGGTGAACAGCACCGCCACGACGTTCATCAAGACTCGAGGCGCTCCAGAAACGCTTCGAGCTCGTCGGCAAACGCGATCAGATCGTCGAGCTCCTCTTGCAAGGTGTCGTAGACGCGTTCTCGGTCGATGTCCACGTAGCCGTGTACCAGAACGTTGCGGAACCCGCCCAACCCACGCAGCCGATCACGCAGCGCCGGCGTCAAGACGCCCTGTTCCCCAAGCTGTGTGATCACGTCTTCGTAGTCGGACGGGCTGACGTTGAAGTGGGCCACCAGCACGTGATTCCCGGAATCGAGCAGAGCCTCCGCGGCGAGCTGCAGTCCGCGCTCCGCCAGCCAATAATGGCGGAAGGACGCCACGAAAGGGATAGGGCATTGCTTTCTCGCTGCGGGCGTGGATAGCTCTTGGCGGCCAGCGCTGGGAGTCCGCGAGAGGGGTGTTGCGGGTCAACCGGGGCGGGGTCCAGGCCAAACTCGGGTGCGAGCGGCGCACGCCGCGGCGAGAGAGGTTGTGACGGGGGCTGTCGGGGGTGGAGGGAGCAGACGGGAGGCGGAGCCGCGCGATGCACAAGGCGGCGGTGCGGATCAGGAGACGAGTGCCAAGGGCTGGGACGGAGGTGGACGCCTTCAACCCCACCCTGCCGGCGCC
>JBOGJI010000009.1:0-20242 GCA_050747865.1 Thermoanaerobaculia bacterium | reverse complement strand
CCGCCGCACCTCCTCGATCCAGCTCTCAGATTCCATCCAGAACGCGCTGCCAGACCGGGCCGCCGAGGGCCCAGAAACTGGTGTTGCCGACGACGACGGGCTCCATGATCAACGTCCAGGCTCCGGGGGGCCGCCGGATCCGCGTCTCGAGGAGGAGCTCCTCCCCGGGATCCAAGTGGCGGGGCAGCCGCAGCCATCGCTGGCGCGGCAGCCGCTCGCCCGCGCCGTCCCGGAACGCCACGCGCACGTGGACGCCACCGGGACCTACGCGGGTGGCCAGCCAGCGGGCCAGGCCCTGGTTGCGCAGGCGCGCCCGGACGGTGCGCGCCTCGCCGATCCGCCACGGCAGCTCCGGCTCCTCGACCTCGAGCGCGCCGCCGAGAAAGGACCAGGTCAGGCTGGTCGGGCGCCGCGGCTCCGCCGCCTCCGGCAGCCGGGGATCGGTCGCCGGCGGCAGCGGCGCCAGCTCCCGGCAGGCGTCGACGATTCGGCGTGCCGCCGCCTCTGGATCGTGCTCGGTGCGCACGTAGGCGCGGGCCGCTTCGGCCATGCGCTGCCGCCCGGCCGGGTCGGCGAGCAGCCGCGCCGCGCTCGCGGCCAGCTCCTCCACCTCCCCGTCTCCCAGCCCCACCTTGCTCACCGCCGTGTCCGGCAGATCCGAGAACTGCGCGAAGTCGGAGACCAGCACCGGACGGCCGACCGCCAGGATGCGCAGCAGCGAGGCGGACGTCTCCCCCGCCGTCGGATAGCGCAGGTTGAAGCACACGTCGCAGGCGGCCACCGCCGCGTGGAACTCCTCGTACGGCAGGAAGCCGGTGATATGCACCCGATCCCCCACCCCGGCCTCTCGGACCGGGGTCGCGAGGTCGAGGTACTCCGAGACCTCGCCGGCGACGATCAGGTGGGCCGCGGCGAGGGCGGGACGGGCCAGGGCGCGGATGATCTGCGGCGTGCGCTTCATCGGCGTCTGGAAGCCGAGGGAGCCGAGCACGGGGACGTCCAGCGGGATCCGCAGGCGGCGGCGGAACGCCTCGCCCTCGGCGATGGTGGCCCGCTCGGGCAGCGGCACGCCCATGGGCACGACGCGGACGGTGACCTCGGGCGCCTCGAACGCGATCTGCTCGGCGGCCCAGCGGCTGTGCACGAGCACGCCGCGCTGGGTCCGCAGCAGGCCACGGTGGGCGGGCAGGCCGAACTGCGGCGCCTCGGAGTAGCCGCCCCAGGCCAGCGGACGCGCGACCTCCCAGCCGATCCAACCGTACTCCTCGGTCAGCTCCCGCCGGTAGGGCTCGAAGTGCCCCCGTCCCAGGGTGCGGCCGAGCAGCAGGTGGTGCAGCACCAGGTCGTGCAGGGTCAAGATGCCGGGTCGCCGCCACGCCAGCTCCCCGACCGCCTCGTGATAGAGGTTGTTGCCCATCTGGTAGAGCGGCACGCGCCCGCCCTCCCCCAGCCGATCCGGCGCCACCACGGTGTAACGCTGTTCGACCTTGCGATCCACCGGCTGCTCCGGCAGCCGCACCAGGCGCACGTCGCAGAGCGCCGCAAGATGCGGCAGCAGGTCGACGCTGTAGTCCGAGATCCCCGAGCGCACCGGCGGCAGCGGCGATACGTAGTCGATCGCCGGTGCCGAGGCGGCGGCCTCCGGTTCGCGCTGGAGCCGGGCCTTAGAGCCTGTGACGACGGTCAACGTGGACATGCTCGGAGCTCTGGGAGGGCTCGCCCGCGGCCTGCTCGGGCGACGCGATGCGGCCCTTGAGCCAGGCCTCGATGAACGGATCGATGCCGCCGTCGAGGACGCGATCGGCGTCCCCGACCTCCTCGCCGGTCCGGTGATCCTTGACCATGCGATAGGGCTGCAGGACGTAGGAGCGGATCTGGCTGCCCCAGGCGATCTCCTTCTTCTCGCCGCTCTTCTTCTCCAGCTCCTCCTCGCGGCGCCGCGCCTCGAGGTCGTAGAGCCGCGACTTGAGGACGCGCATCGCGGTGGCGCGATTCTTGTGCTGGCTGCGCTCGTTCTGGCACGAGACGACGATGCCGGTCGGCAGGTGGGTGATGCGCACCGCCGACTCGGTCTTGTTGACATGCTGGCCGCCGGCGCCCGAGGCGCGGAAGGTGTCGATGCGCAGATCGTTGTCGTCGATCTCGACCTTCACCTCGTCGTCCACCTCCGGGTAGACGGCGACCGAGGCGAACGAGGTGTGGCGCCGGCTCTGGGAATCGAACGGGCTGATGCGCACCAGCCGGTGGACCCCGCCCTCGCCTTTGAGGTAGCCGAAGGCGTGCGGCCCGCGCACCGCCAGCGTCGCGCTCTTGATGCCCGCCTCCTCGCCGTCCAGGCGATCCAGCAGCTCGGCTTCGTAGTCGTGCTGCTCCGCCCAGCGAACGTACATGCGCAGCAGCATCTCCGCCCAGTCCTGTGACTCGGTGCCACCGGCGCCGGCGTTGATCGCCAGCAGGGCGTTCTTGTCGTCGTCGGGACCGGAGAGCTTGAGCTGCAGCTCCAGGCGGTCCAGGTCGCGGTCCAGCCGCGTCGCGAACGACTCGGCCTCCGCGTCCTCCTCCCCTTCGGCCAGCAGCTCGCGCCAGGCGGTCAGGTCGTCGGCCGCCTGCTGCAGGGAGGCGACGGTCTCCCGCCGCCGCTCCAGGTCGCGGCGCGCCCGCAACACCTCGGCGCTGGCCTGCGGGTCGTCCCAGAACCCGGGCGCGGCCATACGCTCGTCGATCTCGGCCAGCTTCGCCCGCACGCCATGGGCGTCAAAGATACCCCCGGAGATCGTGCAGCCGTCGGTGCAGCTCGCCCAGGCGCAAAGGAAGGTCAGTGGCGGTTGTCATCATGTCTCTCCAACGCCGTGCAATATAGCAAAGCCGTTTCGCCCCCCATCACCGGCTACCGGGCGCGGGAGCGCCAGAGAGCAACGACGAGGATCACCAGCGACAGCAGAGGCGTCAACCAAGGGGCACGGACGAACGGGGTCAGCCCCGTCCGACCCACCACCTCATCCGCCAGCACACCCTGCCGGTCGACGCCGAGCAGCGAGCGGATCTCGCCGTCCGGGCCGATCGACCCCGACACCCCGGTGATGGCCGCCCGCAACATCGGCCGGTGGGTCTCGGCGGCGCGGAACTGCGCGGCCCGGAAGTGTTGCCAGGGGGCGGAGGTGGGGCCGTACCAGGCGTCGTTGGTCACCGTCACTAGGACGGTGGCGCCGCGCCGCACGGTGGCGGCCACCTCCCCGGGGAAGATGACCTCGAAGCAGATCGCCGCCCCCAGCCCCTCCCGTCCCCAGGGGAGCAGGCGGACCTCGTCCGCCGCCGTGAAGTCCCCGGCGGCCCGGGCGACGGTGCCGATGAACGGGAACAGGCGCTTCAAGGGCACGTATTCGCCGTAGGGCACGAGATGGCGCTTGTCGTAGCGCGCGACTGGCCCGCCACGATCCACCAGGACGACCGAGTTGTAGTCCTGTTCCGCCTCGCTCATCGGAGTATTGACGAGCACCGGGCATCCCCGCCGCGTCAGGCGGTCGAGGGCCTGGCGCAGCAGGGGCGAGTCCTCGAGCGTGAACGGCCAGGCGGCGCTCTCCGGCCAGATCAAGAGGGCGCCGTCAGCGCAGGCGCGCGCCGACTGCGCCAGCACCTTCTCCAGGTTCTCGAACACCACCTGCTCGTCGTAGACCGGCAGGTTCGGGATGTTTGGCTGCAGGATGCGAACCGGCTGGCCCGCCGCGGAAGCGGACTCGATGGCGCGCGGAGAGCGCGGCCCCCCCCACCGGGCGGCCACGGCGAGCAGGCAGAGGGCCGCCAGCACGGCGGCGCCGGCCGGCTCCCAGCGCTTGCGCGCCCAGCCCAGGGCGATCCCGGTGTTGGCGAAAAGCAGCAGAAAGGAGACCCCCCAGGATCCCACCCAGGCGGTGAGCGCCAGGGCGCCCGGCATCTCCGCCCAGGCATAGGCCGCCAGATTCCAGGGAAAGCCGGTGAGCAGCCAGCCGCGCAGCCACTCGAGCGCCACCCACGCCGCCGGCGCCCCCAGGAGAAGCGCCCAACTACGGCGCCGCCACAGGCGGTGGACGATCCAGCCGAAGGCCAGGTTGTAGAGCGCCAGGTAGCCGGCGAGAACGGCGAGCAGACACCAGCCCAGCCAGGAGGGCAGCCCGCCGAAGACCTCCAGCGTCGGGGCAATCCACCAGATCGCCACCATCCAGTAGCTGAAGCCGTAGAGCCCGCCGAGCAGCGCTCCGCGCGGGTGACGCGCCAGCAGCACCAGGGGCGCCAGCGCCAGCCAGGAGGCCAAGGTCAGCGGCACACGGTGGAAGCACAACGCCCACAGGACGCCGCCGGTCGCCGCCAGCGCCGGCCCCACCCAGCGGAGCGCGATCACTCCCCCTGCGTGATCCAGGTGTCGAGCCGGTAGTCCTGACGCACACGCTGAGCGACCTGCTCAGCCCGGGCGCGCTCGCTGTACGGCCCGACCCGGACGCGGTGCATGGTGCGGTCGTTCATCTCCACCGGAGAGAGGAAGGCCGGCAGGCCTCCGGCGCGCAGACGCTCGAGGATCTGCTGCGCCTGCTCGTAGTTGTCCGACGAGAAGACCTGGATGATCAGCCCGTCGCCCGCGGCGGGGGCGGCCGTCTCCTGCTGTTCGACTGGCCCCTGGGCCGGCGGCTGCGGCTCCGCCGGCGACGGCTCCGCCGGCGGCTCTTCCGCCGGTGTCTGCGGCTCCTCCCGGGGACGTGTGTCGCCGCTTGGCTCGGGCTGCCTCTGCGCTCCCCCCTCGCCGCCGACGTCCTCCAGCAACGTGGTGCTCGGATCGCCCCGCTCGGCGATCTCGCGGGGCGGCGACGGCGCCTCCTGGGGCTCCCCTTCGGAGAAGAAATCGAACGCGTCCGGCTCTCCCTCGGCCGCTGTCTCCTCCGCCGGCGCCTCCTGCTCCGCCGTCTGCGTGTCCGCCATCAGGGCCGGCATGGCGCCGTCGCGGCCAACGTAGACGCCGGCGAAGAAGGCCGCCAGCAGACAGGCCAGCACCAGCACGAAGGCAACCACCATCTGGGTGGCGGTGAGCGCGATCTCGTAGTAGCTGTGTTCGTGTCGTTCGGGCACGGCTGTCTCCTCAGCTCATCGTATCCTGCGACGATCCGGCCAGGCGAAAGGCCTTCATCAGGTCGATGGGCAGCGGGAAGATGATGGTCGAGTTCTGCTCCGCCGCGATCTCGGTCAGCGTCTGCAGGTAGCGCAGCTGCAGGGTCGTGGGGTGACGGCCGATCATCTCCGCCGCCTCCGCCAGGCTATGAGAGGCCTGCAGCTCGCCGTCGGCGTGGATGATCTTGGCCCGCTTCTCGCGCTCGGCCTCGGCCTGCCGCGCCATGGCCCGCTGCATCTCGGAGGGCAGGTCGACGTGCTTGACCTCGACCGAGGAGACTTTGATGCCCCAGGGGTCGGTGTGCGCGTCGATGATCGTCTGGAGCTGCTCGTTGAGCTTGTCCCGCTCGGCCAATAGCTCGTCGAGCTCGGCCTGGCCGAGCACCGAGCGCAGGGTGGTCTGGGCGATCTGGCTGGTGGCGTAGAGGTAGTTTTCCACCTCGACGACAGCCTTCTGAGGATCCACCACGCGGAAGTAGACCACCGCGTTCACCTTCACCGAGACGTTGTCGCGGGTGATGACGTCCTGCGCCGGGATGTCGTGGACGACGGTGCGCAGCGGAATCTTGACCATCGTCTCGAACGGCCAGATGATGAACACGAGGCCGGGGCCACGCGGGCGGCCAGTGAGCCGGCCGAGGCGAAAGACGACGGCCCGTTCGTACTCGCGCAGGATGTTGATCCACCGCGTCAGAATGAACAGGACGATGATGATGACGATCCCCAGTCCAACCGGTAGTCCAAACATCGCGAGCTAAACCTCCTTGCCTTCCGGCAACTTCACTTGCAGCGTCATTCCGTCGACTCCCACGACTTCGACCTCTTCACCGATATCGAGCGGCGACTCGGCCACCGCGTTCCAGTACTCTCCGTGCAGGAAAACCTTGCCCCGCGGGTTGATCGTGGCCCGCACGACGCCTCGCTCCCCGATCATGCCCTCTACTCCCGTACGCACCTGGCGTCGGCGGTCCCGCAGGACAGCGATGCTCAACACCGTGACCACCAATATCGCCAGGATTGCAATACCGATGATCGCCCACAGGCTCGCCCGCAGCGCGGGATCCGGGCTGCGAAACAACATGAGAGATCCGATGATCAACGACACCGCTCCCGCCACAGTCAGCAGCCCGTAGCTCACCACCTTGATCTCGAGCAGAAATAGCACCAGGGCCAGGGCGATGAGCGCGATTCCCGCATAGTTTATCGGCAGAACCGACAAAGCGAAGAACCCGAGGATCAGGAAGAGGGCGCCCAACACTCCCGGCAGGACGCTCCCGGGATTGGCGAGCTCGAAGTAGATCCCGAGCCCACCGAGAGAGAGCAGCAGGTACGCGATCGTCGGGTGGGCGAGGACCGACAGGACGCGCCGCCATCCGGACATCTCGACCTGCTCGAGGCGAGCGTCCGCGACCTCCAGCCGAGCCACCTTCTCACCCTGGGGCTCGAAGCCGTCGAGCTGCGCCAGGAGGTCGTCCAGATCCTCGGCGATCAGTTCGATCAGCTCCGCCTCCAGGGCCTCGTCGGCCGTGAAGGAGCGGCTCTTCACCACCGCCGCCTCGGCCAGCTTCGCGTTGCGGCGATGGCGCTCCGCCAGCGAGCGGATGGTGGACGCGGCGTCCTGCTCCACCTTCTCCGCCATCACGCCTTTGATCTCCTCGCCGGTCCCCTGGACCGGGTGCGCGGCGCCGGTGTTGGTGCCCGGTGCCATCGCCGCCACGTCGGCCGCCATCAGCAGGAAGAACCCGGCCGACGCCGCCTGCGCCCCGGATGGCGCCACGTAGACGACGACCGGCACGGGGGAGGCCAGCATGGCCCGGAAGATGTCGCGCGTGGAGTCGAGCAGCCCGCCCGGCGTATCGATCTGGATCACCAGGGCCGCGGCCTCCCGCTCCACCGCCCGCGTCACCATCTCCTCGAGATACCCCGCCACCACCGGCTGGATGATCGAGTCGACCTCGGCGACCAGGACCAGCGGTTTCTCGCGCTCCCCCGAGGCTTCCCCCTCCTCCGCGCCCTCCTGACCGATCAGCAGCCCGGCGCCACCCAAACACATCATCGCCGCCACGAGCACAGCCAAACGACGGTGCGCCGTGCGATCGGGCCGGCGACGCGCGCGCATATTGCTCATCACATGGTCATTGTAGCCGCACGGGAGCTAGAGCGACCGCGGGCAAGGCCTCGAAAGATCCGGATCATTGGCCCCTCAATGGCCGGCGGCGTAGCGCTTGGCGGCGAGGGAGAGCGTGCGAGCGGCTTCAGGAGCACGCTCGACGATGGACGCGAAGGCGCGCAGGGTCCCGGCGGCCGCGTCTCGCCAGCGCGCCTCACCGGTGAGCCGATGAAGCTCCAGGTCGTTGAGCGCCGCCTGGCCGTTTCCCGACGGGAGGGCGCCGTCGAAGACCTCGCGGCTGGTGGCGAGCAGGTCGTCGCGCGGCGCCGCGGTGACATAGCCGCCTTCCGGGTGCGCCAGGCGGGCTTCCTGCTCGTCGCGCAGCTCACGGGCCGCGTCGAGCCAGCTCGTGTCACCGGTGCCCTCCGCCAGCGCCAGCAGCCCGCCGACCAGGAAGACATAGTCGGGGAGCAAGGCATCGACCGCGGTCGCCTCCTCCTGCCACACGTGCTGCAGGGGGCCGCCGTCGGGCCGCAGGTTGCCGAGCGCGAACCCGGCCGCCCGGGCCGCCTGGTCGATCAGCTCCGGCGCCTCCAGGGCCTTGCCGGCGACGGCGAGACCCCGGATGGCGGCGCCGTTCCAGTCGGCGAGCACCTTGTCGTCCAGGGCCGGGCGCGGCCGCCGGGCACGCAGCTCGAAGAGCCGGCGCCGCAGCGACTCGAGCTGCGACCTCAGGGCTTGCGGCTCCAGGCGCCGGCGGTCGGCGAGCTGCTCCAGGCGCGCCGGCAGATGCAGGACGTATCGGTCGCCCTCGAAGAACGGCGGGCCGTCGAAACCCAACAGGGGGGCCGCGAAGCCGAAGTCCTCGTCGCCCAGGGCCGCGTGCAGCTCGTCGCGGCTCCAGGCGTAGAACGCGCCCTCGGCGCCTTCGGTCTCGGCGTCCAGGGCGCTCCACAGAGCACCTTCTGGCGCAGTCAGCTCGCGGCCCAGAAACGCCGCGGTCTCGAGACAGATGTCTCGCGCCTGCCGGTCGCGGGCCGCCGCTGCCCAACGTCCGTAGACCTCGAGCAGCAGCCCCTGGTCGTAGAGCATCTTCTCGAAGTGCGGGATCAGCCAGCCCGCGTCCGTGGCGTAGCGATGGAAGCCGCCGCCGAGCTGGTCGTAGATGCCGCCGCGCGCCATCGCGTCCAGCGTGCGAGCGAGCATCGCGCGGGCCTCCTCGGACTCCTCCGCGGCATCGAGCAACAGCAGCAGGTTGCCGGGGGAGGGAAACTTGGGCGCCGAGCCGAAGCCGCCGAGCTCGCGATCGAACGACTGCCGCAGGGCGGCGAGCGACCGCTCGGCGACGTCGCCCCCCGGCGGGCTCGCCGCCGGCTCCCCGCGATCCTCGAGATAGTGCCGCACCGCCCGGGCAAGGCTGTCGGCCTGCTCCTCGACGTCGTCGCGGCGGTGCCGCCAGGCGTGCGCCATCGCCTCGAGGAGCTGGGCAAACGAGGGCCGGCCGTGGGCGGCCTCGGGAGGAAAGTAGGTGCCGGCGAAAAAGGGCTCGAGCGCGGGCGTGAGGAAGAGCGAGTTGGGCCAGCCGCCCTGGCCGGTCAAGACCTGGGTGGCGGTCATGTAGACCTCGTCCAGCTCCGGTCGCTCCTCGCGGTCGACCTTGACGTTCACGAAGTGGTCGTTCATGAACGTGGCCACGCCGGGGTCGGAGAACGACTCGCGCTCCATGACGTGGCACCAGTGGCAGGTGGAGTATCCGATCGACAGGAAGATCGGCCTGTCCTCCTCGCGCGCCCGCCGCAGCGCCTCCGGCCCCCACGGATACCAGTCGACCGGGTTGTGCCGGTGCAGGCGCAGATACGGGCTGCGTTCCCCCGCCAGGCGATTCAGGGGACGCCGATCGGGACCGGGCTCCTTCATTCGCTGGTGGCGTGGAAGAGACGGAGCTGACGGTTCTCCCACCAGCTCGCGAGCACGATGACGCCGTTCCAGAGATTCCACCAGGTGACGGTGAGCCAATTGGGCCGCGCCACGAAGATCAGATAGTTGGCCATGCCGATGAGCAGCGCCCAGCCGACCATGCCGCGGCCGACCAGGTCGGGGAGCCGGATACGCGACATCATCAGCACCGCCATCGCCAGGACGACGGCGACCGCGACCTCGGGGGTCACGTGCTCGCGCATCAGCACCAAGGCCATCAGGTAGACGGCGGCGATCGGCGTCGGCACGCCGAGGGTGCGTCGCTCTTTGCTGTGCTCGCCGACCACCAGGTTGAAGCGGGCGAGGCGGAAGATGGCGGCCAGCAGGTAGGCGGCGGCGATGAGCAGGCCGAAGATGCCGAGAGGCTCGAGGATAGCGCGCTGGACCAGGAAGGCCGGCGCCAGGCCGAAGCTGATGGCGTCGCTGAAGCTGTCGAGCTCCTGGCCGAGCTTGCTGGTCACGCGGAGCTTGCGCGCCAGCCGGCCGTCCATCATGTCGAGGACGATGGCGGCGAGGAGGAGCAGCACGGCCAGGCGGTAGCGGCCGTCGGCCGCCATCAGGATGGACGAGAAGCCCATCACCACGTTGGCGGCGGTGACGGCAGCGGGGCCTAGCATGCGCCGGCTCCAACCGTAGGTCTCGTTCATCGTGTCCTCCGCCACCATTGTACCGGCAATCGGTGTCGTCACCGAACCTCCTCCGGGAGCCAGGATTCGCCACCCGGGTCGTGCATCTGCCAGTAGGGGATGCGGTCGCACTTGGTCAGCTCGTAGAGGGTGCCATCGGAGCGTTCGTAGCGTAGAGGGGCGTGGGGCGGATCGGCGGCGAGCCACCAGGTCTGGTGGTCGCCGTCGTGCTGGAGGCGGAACGGTACGGCCTGGTGCTGCTGGCCAGCGGCCGCGATGAGCTCCGGGGCGCCCCGCTCGACGGTCCAGGAGGCCGGCTCCAGGGTGGCGAAGCGGCCCATGAGGAGGCTGGGGAGCAGTGTGAGGGACGATGGGGGCTCGGCGGTGACGTAGTCGCGCAGGAGCAAGGAGAGGCCGTCTTCGGGGAGGGCGCCTCGGGGCCAGGACTGCTCGCGGTCGCCCTGGCCGTCGAAGTAGGAGTGGGTGGCGAGACGGCCGTCGCGGGCGAGCGCGGTGGAGATGCCGCAGGCTTCGGAGCTGGTGGCGGCGACCTTCTGGAGCTGGCCGCTTCCCCGGCGCAGAAAGACGCTGGCCATCTGGTGGTAGGTGTAGATGCCGGTCGCCACGTCGCGCACGTAGTTGAGCTTGAGCACCGGGAAGCCGTCGGGCCGGGGAGTGTCCGCCTTGACGTCGAGCTCAGGCGCCCACGGCTCCTTGACGGTGATGAGGAGCACCCGGCCCGGGTAGTGGTTGCCGTAGCGTGCCCAGACCGCGTGGTAGGCACAGAACTCGGCGTTGCCGTCATCCCAGACGGCGTCGTGGCGCCATGAGGGGTCGCCGGCGACGCGAGCCGGCAGCCCGTCGGATGTCGACGGGCCACGATCCGCGGTCTCGGCGGATCGCGGCTCACCGTTGGTGGAGCCGCAGGCAAGGAGAGCCGCGAGGGGCAGGCAGGTGAGGAAACGGAGTCGATGCAGTGGCATGGTGGACCTCCTCGGGGTCGGGATGGACCCCCTCGAACCCTATACGCGCGGCCTCGGGGAGAAGCTTGCCGCTACCCCTATGCTAGATTCGCGGCGCGCCGCGGGGGCCGGGCACGATCATGGAGATATGCGGCAACATATTGGAAACGCTGGGGGATACGCCTCTAGTGAGGCTTTCTCGATACTCTCCCGAGGGGGCGCCGCTGGTCGCCAAGCTGGAGTCGTTCAACCCCGGGTCGTCGGTCAAGGATCGCATCGGCATCGCCATGATCGAGGCCGCCGAGCGGGCGGGGACGCTGACGCCTGGGATGACCATCGTCGAGCCGACCTCCGGCAACACCGGGATCGGCCTCGCCCTCGCCGCCATTCTCAAGGGCTACCAGATGATCTGCACCGCGGCGGACAAGATCCCGCCCGAGAAGGTGGCGTTGCTCAGGGCCTACGGCGCCAAGGTCATCACCTGCCCCACCGGGGTCGCGCCCGAGGATCCGCGTTCCTACTACAAGGTCGCCGAGCGCATCCGCGACGAGCAGGGGGCGTTCCTCCCCTATCAGTACTACAACCAGGCGAACCCGCAGGCGCATTACGAGACCACCGGCCCCGAGATCTGGCGCCAGACAGACGGCAAGGTGACGCACTGGGTGGCGGGCATCGGCACCGGGGGCACGATCAGCGGCGCCGCCAAGTACCTCAAGGAGCACAACCCGGAGATCCGTGTCATCGGGGTCGATCCGATCGGCAGCATCTACGCCCACTACAAGGAGCACGGCGAGCTGCCGCCGGACGATCAGATCCACCAGTACCTGATCGATGGCATCGGCGAGGACTTCCTCCCCGAGAGCTGCTGGATCGACCAGATCGACGAGGTGGTCCAGATCGAGGACGAAACCGCCTATCGGGCGGTGCTGGAGCTGGCGCGCAGCGAGGCGATCTTCACCGGCTCCTCGGGCGGCGCGGCGGTGGCGGGGGCCCGTCGGGTCGCCCGTAGGCTGCCTGAGGACGCCCTCGTCGTCACCCTGCTCCCCGACTCCGGCGAGCGCTACCTGTCGAAGCTCAACGAGACCTGGATGCGGGAGAAGGGCCTGCTGGACTAGTCCGTGCCCGCCGTCGATCCGCCGTGACGCCGCACGGTACCCCGATCCGCGGCCGCATCGGCTTGCTGCTCGGTCCTGCCCTGTTCGCCCTGCTGCTCCTGCTGCCGCGGCCGGACGGGCTGCCGGTGGAGGGCCAGCGGGTGGCGGCGGTGGCCGTGCTCATGGCCACGTGGTGGATGACCGAGGCGCTGCCGCTCGCGGCCACGGCGCTGCTCCCCATCGTCCTCTTCCCGGCGCTCGGCGTGCTCTCGGCCGGCGAGTCCACGGCTCCCTACGCCAACCACCTGATCTTCCTCTTCCTGGGCGGCTTCTTCCTCGCGGCCTCTCTCCAGCGCTGGGGGCTCCACCGACGCATCGCGTTGAGCGTGGTGGCGGTGGTGGGCACCGGGGCGCGTACCGTCGTGCGCGGCTTCATGCTCGCCACCGCCTTCCTCTCGGCGTGGATCTCGAACACGGCCACCACGGTGATGATGCTGCCCATCGCCACCGCCATCCTCGGCCTGTTGGAGGAGGACGAGACCGGCCCGCTGGGCACGCCCTTGATGCTCGGAATCGCCTATGCCGCCTCCATCGGCGGCATCGCCACCCTCATCGGCACGCCGCCGAACGCGGTCTTCGCCGCCGCCGCAGAGGAGCTGCTGGGACGCACCATCGGGTTTCTCGAATGGATGTACGTGGGGGTGCCGGTGGCGGTGATCATGCTGGGGATCACCTGGTGGCTGCTGGTACACGTGCTCCATCCCCTGCCCGGGGGGTCGAGCGCCGCGGTCGCCACAAAGACGGTCGTCCGCCGCGAGCGTGCGGCACTCGGACGCATGGCGCGAGGCGAGTGGACGACGGCGATCGTGGCCGCGCTCACCGCCCTCGCCTGGGTGCTCCGCGAGCCCAAGGAGATCGGCGCCGGCACCATGCCCGGGATCGCGACCTACCTGCCCCAGGCCGCCGACTCGACGATCGCTGTCGCCGGCGCCCTGCTGCTCTTCTCCATCCCCGTCTCGCTCGAGCGGGGCGAGTTCGCGCTCGACTGGGAGACGGCGCGGCGGATCCCCTGGGGGATCCTGCTGCTCTTCGGCGGCGGGCTGTCCCTCGCGCGCGCCTTCGACGTCAGCGGCCTGGCGGCGTGGATCGGGGACCGCGTCACCCTCTTCGGCGCCCTGCCGACGATCGGCCTGGTGGCGGTGGTCGCCGTGGTCTTCCTGCTGCTGACCGAGCTCACCTCCAACACCGCGACGGCGACCATGGGGATGCCGCTCATGGCCGGCGTCGCCGCCGGCGTCGGCACCGATCCGCTGCCGCTGATGGCCACCGCGGCGCTCGCCAGCTCGATGGCCTTCATGCTCCCGGTCGCCACGCCGCCGAACGCCATCGTCTTCGGCAGCGGCCGCGTCACCATCGCGCAGATGGCGCGCGCCGGGCTGTGGTTGAACCTGATCGGCGCCGCGCTGATCAGCCTGGTCGCCTACGGGCTCGTCGTCGCGGTGTTTTGAACCTTTTCGCCGCTGCCGCCGACCTACAAGGCAGCCGCCGGAGACTCTCCTCCGCGACCTCCGTCCTGGTGACGAGGAGGCTTCCCCGTGAGAAAAACAGCGTTCGCATTGGCTCTGCTCGCCGCTCCGACCGTCCTGATCGCGGAACACCTTCCCATCTCTATCGGCCACACCACGCTGCACCCGGTGAACCAGTCAGGGGCTCACGGCGAGTTCGCGTTTCTCGACAACGGGAGCACGCTCATGATCCTGGGCAGCGCCAGCGGTCTGGATCCCAGTACGATCTATGTCTCGCTCATCTACGACAACGGATCCGTCCCGGGGGGGCCGACGGCGTGCGAGCCGACGATCTTCGACCCGTCCGATCCGGACTTCCTCTTGCCCACGATGTTCATCGGCGCGTGGACTGTTCAAAGCGACGGCACGGGAACCCTGACCGAGACCAACGTCTTCGACGAGATCTCAGGCCAGCGGGTGTACGTGCCGCTGACCAGGTTTCGGACGACCTCGATTCGTGACACCTCGATCAACGGCGGGATCGGTCCGGAAGCGGTGGTCGCCTGCGGGCACGTTGCCGAGCACCCGGGCGGGTGAATGGCTAGACGGAGAACCCCTCCTCCGAGATCGGGAGGGTGCGGATGCGGTGACCGGTGGCGGCGAACACCGCGTTGCAGACGGCGGGAGCCAGCGGCGGCAGCACCGGCTCGCCGAGGCCGGTCGGCGGGTAGTCGCTGTCGACGAAGAACACCTCCACCTTCGGGGCGTGCGCGATGCGCAGCAGCGGGTACTGGTGGAAGTTGGTCTGCTGGGCGCGGCCGTCGCGATGGATGACGGCCTGGGCGAGCATGGCGCTCAGGCCGTCGACGACCGAGCCCTCGCACTGGTTCTCGGCCATGCTGCGGTTGACGATCGGTCCGACGTCGGCGGCGACCGTGACGCGGTGCACCTCGAGGCGCTTGCCGGCATCGACGCTCACCTCGGCCACCTCGGCGACGTGCCCCGCGTGGCTGAAGTAGAAGGCGAGGCCGAGCCCGCGGCCCGCCGGCATCGGCTTGCCCCAACCGCCCTTCTCGGCCGCGAGCCGCAGGACTCCGGCGGCGCGTCCGGTGTTGAGCGACCAGAGGTCGTCCGGATCGAACCAGCGCGGCTCCCCCATCAGCTCGAGCAGGAACTCCAGGTGGTCGCGCCCGGCCGCCACCGACAGCTCGTGCAAGAAGCTCTGCAGCACGAAGCCGAAGACATTCGAGCCCGGTGCACGCCACGGGCCGCAGGGGGTGTGCCAGGGCAGGAGGGTCTGCGTCAGCCGGTAGTTGTCGAGCACCTCGCCGGGGAAGGTGTCGGGTGATAGGCCGCCTCCCGACACCGGCTCGTCGCCATCCGCCGTGAAGCTGATGAAGTGGTTCTGCCAGGCTGTGAGCCTGCCGCGCGCGTCGATCCCGCCCTTGAGCACGTGGAAACCGCCGGCGCGGTAGAAGTCGTGCTGCATGTCGTCCTCACGCGTCCACTGCAGCTTCACCGGCACCCCGGCCTCTTTGGCGATCGCGGCCGCCTCGCACACGAAGTCGTTCAGCAGCCGCCGGCCGAAGCCGCCGCCGAGGCGCATCTGGTGCAGCAGCACCTCGGATTGCGGGATGCCGGTCGCCGCCTCCACGTTGGCCAGCGCCCGCTGCGGCGTCTGGGTCGGCGCCCAGATCTCCATCACGCCGTCGTGGTACCAGGCGGTGCAGCTCTCCGGCTCGAGCTGGGCGTGGGAGACGAAGGCGTAGCGATAGCGGGCCTCGACGGTCTTGGCGGCGGCGGCGAAGGCGGCGTCCACATCGCCCTTCTCCACCACCGGCGTGCCGACGCCAGCGGCGGCCAGGCGGTCGGCCTCCGCGACGGCCCGCGCCCAGTCGTCCCTGGCGGCGCCGGACTCGTCCCAGGTCACCTCGAGCTCGTCCTTGGCCTGGAACGCCGCCCAGGTGCTCGCCGCCACGATAGCAACGCCCGGCATCAGCTCCGTGACCTCGCCGTTGCCGGCCAGCACGAAGGCGTCGATCACGCCGGGCAGCTCCTTGATCGCGTCGAGGTTGGCGTCCCGCACCGCGCCGCCGGTGGCCGGGCACTTCTGGTAGACGGCGTAACGCATGCCGGGCACCGTCTGATCGATGCCGAAGAGCGGCTTGCCGGTGACTATGGCGTGGTTGTCGACGCCGGGAACCCGGCTACCGAGGAGGCGGAAGTCTCTCGCTTCCTTGAGGGCCACGCCGGCGGGATCGGGCGCCGGCTGCCGTGCCGCCTCGGCGGCGAGCTCGAAGTAGGAGGCGCTGCGCCCGGAGGCCGCGTGCGTGACGCGGCTGTCCGCCGTGGCGCACTCGGCTGCCGCGACGTTCCAGCGCGCGGCCGCCGCCGCCACGAGCATCGAACGGGCCACGGCCCCGGCCTGCCGCAGGACGTCCCAGGACATCGGGATGGAGCGCGAGCCGCCGGCCATCTGGCGGCCATACGCGGCGGCGTCGATCGGAGACTGCTCCACCCGCACGTCGGCCCAGGACGCGTCGAGCTCCTCTGCCACGATCATCGGCAGGCTGGTCTTGACCCCCTGGCCGATCTCCGGGTTCGGCGCGTAGATGACGATCTCCTCGGAGGAGATCTTGAGATAGGCGTTGGGCTCGAACGGGGCGCCGTCCGCGTCGGCCTGAGCCGAGCTTCCGCGACCGCAGCCCAGCGAGAAGCCGAGCATCAAGCCGCCTCCCGCCAGGCCGGTGAGCTTCAGGAAATCGCGCCGGTCGAGCTTGACGACGCGGGCCGGTTCGCGGCCTCCGGTCTGGGCGGCGGCGGCAAAGTCCCGCAGGAATCGATCGGAACGGTAGGAGAGTCGTGCCACGGTCCGGCCCCTCGGTATCGAACCTCGCGGGCGGGCGATGAAGACGTGGCTTCCGCGCTCGTCGCGCCCGCAGCCGCAGGCAGGATAACACGCCGCTCGGATGCCCAGCGGCGATCGCCCGGGGTCGTGAGCGGCGCCTCGCCGCTCACGCCGCCACGATGCCGGCCACCGTCTCCGCGAGGGCGTCGACCTCTTCTTTTGTGGTGTCGAACGAGGTCATCAGGCGGAGCACGGGGCGTCCCGGCTCCCAGGCCGGGATGCCGGTGGCGGCGCAAAGCGTCTCTAGCCGCTCGGCGGGTACGCGGATGAAGACCGCGTTGGTCTCCACCGGCATCTCCAGCGTGAGGCCGGGCACCGGCTCGAGGCGGCGCGCCAGGCGCGCCGCCATGGCATTCGCGCGCCGTGCGTTGCGCAGCCACAGCTCGTCCGTGAGCAACGCCTCGATCTGCGCCGCCACGAAGCGCATCTTGGACGCCAGCTGCATGGCCTGCTTCTGCACCCGCGGCGCGTCGATCGCCTGCTCGGGGTGCAGGAAGAGGACCGCCTCGGCGGCGAGGAGACCGTTCTTGGTGCCGCCGAAGGCGAGCACATCGACGCCCGCGTCGCGGCTGATGCGGGCCAGCGAGAGATCCAGGGCGGCGGCGGCGTTGGAGAGCCGGGCGCCATCCACGTGCAGCAACAGCCCATGCCGGTGCGCCATGTCGGCCAGAGCGGCGAGCTCGTCGAACGAGTAGACCGTCCCCCATTCTGTTGCCTGCGCGACCGACACGACCCGCGGCCTGGCGTGGTGCACGCCGCGGGCGTCTTGCAGGTAGAGCTCGACGAGCCCGGGCGTGAGCTTGCCGTCGGGCGTCGGGATCGGCACCAGCTTGGCGCCCGTGAAGTGCTCCGGGGCGCCGCACTCGTCGCGCCACAGGTGCGAGGTCTCGGCGCACAGCACGGCCTCGGTCGGTCGCGTCACCGCCGCCAGCCCGATCACGTTGGCGCCGGTGCCGCCGAACGTGAAGCGGACCGCGGCGTCCTGCCCGAACACCTCCCGGATCCGCTCCTCTGCCCGTCGCGTCAGCTCATCGGCCCCGTAGGCCGGCGCGTCGCCCCGGTTGGCCCGCTCGATCGCCGCGAGCACCTCCGGGTGGACGCCGGAAGCATTGTCGCTGGCGAAGAGTCGCTTCGAGGCGCGCTCCAGGGCCGACGTCGCGCTCATGCCATCTGCCTATTCGTCATGTTGGGCCAGACTATCGCGGCCTGGCGCCTGCACGGTCAGCCTGAGGCGCATCGGCCGGCACTGTACAATGTCTCGCCGGAGGAGACGACCGATGAAGATGACCGATCTGTTCCTGGCGCAGCTCGAACGGGAGGCGAAAGGGTCGCGCAAAGCGCTGGAGCGCGTCCCCGAAGGGCAGCCCGATTGGAAGCCGCACGAGAAGTCGATGCAGCTCGGCTACCTAGCGACCCTGGTCGCCACCATGCCGTCGTGGATCGCGATGACGGTCGACCAGGACTCGCTCGACCTCAACCCGCCCGGAGGCGGCGGCTACCAGGCGCCGACGTGGAACACGAGCGTCGAGCTGCTCCAGATCCTCGACAGCACGGTGGCGCAGGGACGCAAGGCCCTTGAGGGTACCAACGACGAGCATCTGATGACGCCCTGGCAGCTGCTGGTGGGCGGCCAGGTGGTGATGGAGCAGCCCCGCCATGTGGTGATCGAGGACACCTTCGCCCACGCCGCCCATCACCGCGGCCAGCTCACCGTCTACCTGCGCCTCCTCGGCCAGCCGGTCCCTGCCATCTACGGCCCGTCGGCCGACGAGGCGAGCTTCGGTTAGCTGATGGCCGATCCGCGGTGACGTTCGCCGTCGCCTGTCGGCAACGTCTCCATTCACGGCGGCGGCAGAACGACGGCCGTTTGAACATGCACGTCACGTTGTCATGATGGATTGAACTGGCGACAGCGTGTACGACCGCACCGGGTCATGGACTGCGGTCGGATGCCGCCAAGGACCGAAGCAACATGGATAGCGTCTCGGTGTAGCGGCTCACGTCGAGCTCCGGATCGAGTGCTCTCTGGAGTTCGAGCCCGGCCAGGAGAGCGAATACTGCATCAGCCGCCGCCTCCGGGTCGACGTCGTGGCGGACCCGCCCGGCCTTTCGCTCCGCTCGAAGGAAATCGGCGATCGGGCCCTTGAGGGACGCCCTCTGATCTCGAAAGAGCCGGCGGATCCTGGGCTGGTCGAGCGCCTCGCCCCAGAGGCGGACGTCCAGCCGTATCGTGGCCTCGGTCTCGGGCGCGTCGACCGCGAGCGGCTGCAGCAGGTCACTCACCACCCGCGCCAAGGCCTCGGCGCCCCCGCCGGGCTTGAGGCCTGCGAGCGCCTCCCGCTTGAGCTCGCGCCCCCAGTCGGCGAGCGCCTCGATCAGGGATTCCTTGCCGTCGAAGTAGCGGTAGAGCGCGCCCGCGCTGAGCCCGGCCTCGTCGGCGATCGCCTGCATCGTAGTCGCGTGGAGGCCGTGCCGCGCGAAGCAGCGATGAGCCGCGGTCAGGACCTGCCGGCGGCGGGCGTCGAGATGCTCTCTTGTGACCTTCGGCATGGGTCTCCTTGACAAAGCGAATGGGTGTTCACTGTAATGAACGCTCATTCAATGTTGCGCGCAACCCCCTTTCCTGCGCAAATGGAGGTCCCACCCACCATGCTTCGAGAACCGGCTTCTCTACTGTTCCTCCTCTCCCTGCTCCTCGTCCCTCTCACCATGCTCGTGCCGCGGGCCCCCGTCCACGCCCAGGAGGTCGATCTCGACCGTCTCGACGCCCGCATCGAATCCGAGCGAACGGCCTCGAGCATCCCGGGGCTGGCCATCGCAATCGTCAAGGATGACCGCGTCGTCCTGGCGAAGGGCTACGGCCTGCAGTCGGCAGAGGGCACCGAACCGGTCGACGCCCACACGCTGTTCGCCATCGGTTCAACGACCAAGGCGTTCACCGCCACTGCCCTCGGACCTCCACGAGGAGCTATACGGCGACAGCGGGCGCCGCGTTTCACTCTCTGGCACTGACCAAGGTGGCGGGCGCCGCGGGCGGGAACCCGGCCGCGCGTTCGAGGGTCAGAGCAACCAGTCGTGACATCGCAAAGGAGGTGGGTCATGGCTGAGCAACGGAAGACGAGCCGCCAGGAACCATCCGCCGCAGGCACCGAAGGTGACCTCGCCCTGGCCGAGTGGGCCGACTTCGCTCGGCAGGAAGAGGAAGAGCGGCGGGTCCGTCGATGGTCCGTCGGCGTCGCGGCGCTTCTGCATCTGGGGTTCGCCGTCGTCTTCGGCTTCTTTGGCGCGCTGCCGACGATCGGCTACGAGGTAGAACGGGAGAAGCAGGTCTACGTGGTGCGGCCGGTGCGCTTCCGGCCGCCGCCACCGCGGCAGGAGCAGATTCTGAAGCCGATAGCCAAGAAGATCCCGGTGCCCGACCCGACGCCGTACGGTCCCGAGCCGATCGTCAACCTGGAGGAGCTCGATCTCGAGATCGATCCGGCCGACATCGACCTCATCTTCGGTCCCCCGGAGGCGCCCCCGATCGCCCCTGCGGGACCGATTCCGGTAGGGGGTGAGGTCAGGGCGCCGGTCAAGATCTCGGGGCCGGTCCCCGTCTAGCCAGAGATCGCCCGGCGCGCGCGGATCGAGGGGCTGGTCATGCTCCAGGCCGTTGTGACCAAGCAAGGCACTGTGGAGAGCGTCAAGATTCTGAAGGATCTGCCGATGGGGCTCGACCAGGAGGCAGTCGATGCCGTCAAGAGATGGCGATTCGCCCCGGCGACCTTGCGTGGTAAGCCGGTGGACGTCTACTACACGTTGACCGTGAACTTCCAGCTGAACTGAGAGCCTGTGACTGAATCTCCCGTGGGTCGCGTTGCGAGCGCCGTGGGGCCTGCACCAAGGAGCCGCGACGCAGGCGATGCCGGAGCATCGTCGAGGAGC
>JBOGJI010000008.1:0-11520 GCA_050747865.1 Thermoanaerobaculia bacterium | reverse complement strand
GGCAACCTGAAGCTGTACGCCGGACCGGAGGCCTTTAACCACTACGCCGAGTGGCTGCGGACGATCGGTGAACCGGTGCTGCCGCGCTCGGGGGCGCTGTGGATCCTGCGCGTCGGGCTCCTCGCGGCGGTCGTCGTCCACATCGCCGCCGCCTGGGCGGTCACCCGCGACGCCTGGGCGGCGCGGCCGCGCAAGTACGCCGTCCATCACCGGGTGTCGCGGGCCACTGGCTACGCCGCCCGCACCATGCGCTGGGGCGGCGTGATCATCTTGCTCTTCGTCCTCTACCACTTGGCCCATTTCACCTTCGGCTGGCGCTGGGCGCACCCCGACTTCCAGCGCGGCGACGTCTACCACAACGTCGTCACCGGTTTCTCCGTCTGGTGGGTCAGCGGTTTCTACCTGCTGGCGCAGCTGGCGCTCGGCCTCCACCTCTATCACGGCCTGTGGAGCCTCTGCCAGTCAATGGGCTGGAACCATCCGCGCTACAACGCGTGGCGCCGTCGTTTCGCCGCCCTCTTCGCCTGGGTCGTCACCGTCGGCAACCTCTCGTTCCCGATCGCCGTTTTGACCGGTATCGTCGATTGACCATGCAGCTCGACGCCAAGATCCCGCACGGGCCGATCCAAGAAAAGTGGGACCGCCACCGCTTCGAGATGAAGCTGGTGAACCCCGCCAACAAGCGGCGGTTCGACATCATCGTGGTGGGCTCGGGACTGGCCGGTGCCGCGGCCGCCGCCAGCCTCGCCGAGCTGGGCTACGACGTGCAGTGCTTGTGCTTCCAGGACTCGGCCCGCCGCGCCCACTCGATCGCCGCCCAGGGGGGCATCAACGCGGCGAAGAACTACCAGAACGACGGCGACTCGGTCTGGCGCCTGTTCTACGACACGGTCAAGGGCGGCGACTACCGCTCGCGCGAAGCCAACGTCTATCGCCTGGCCCAGCTCTCGGTGAACATCATCGACCAGGCGGTGGCCCAGGGGGTGCCGTTCGCCCGCGAGTACGGCGGGCTGCTGGCCAACCGCTCGTTCGGCGGCGCCCAGGTCTCGCGCACCTTCTACGCCCGCGGCCAGACCGGCCAGCAGCTCCTGCTCGGCGCCTACCAGGCGCTGGCGCGCCAGATCGACCGCGGCAAGGTGCGCATGATGCCGCGTACCGAGATGCTCGACGTGGTGGTGGAGGAGGGCCGGGCGCGCGGCATCGTGGTCCGCGATCTGGAGACCGGGGAGATCCGCTCTCATGCCGGCGACGCCGTGGTCCTCGCCACCGGCGGCTACTCGAACGTCTTCTTCCTGTCGACCAATGCCAAGGGGTGCAATGTCACCGCCGCCTGGCGAGCGCACCGGCGGGGCGCCCTGTTCGCCAACCCCTGCTACACCCAGATCCACCCGACCTGCATCCCGCAGGCGGGCGACTACCAGTCGAAGCTCACCCTGATGTCCGAGTCGCTGCGCAATGACGGCCGCATCTGGGTGCCGAAGGAGCAGGGGGACACGCGGCCGGCGAATCAGATCCCGCCGGAGGAGCGCGACTACTACCTGGAGCGCCGCTACCCGACGTTCGGTAACCTGGTGCCGCGCGACGTGGCGTCGCGAGCGGCCAAGGCGATCTGCGACGAGGGGTTCGGCGTCGGGCCCGGCGGCCGCGGCGTCTACCTCGACTTCGCCGACGCCATCGAGCGCCTCGGACGCCAAGCCATCGAGGATCGCTACGGCAACCTCTTCGACATGTACCAGGACATCACCGGCGAAGACCCCTACGCCGTGCCGATGCGCATCTACCCGGCGCCGCACTACACCATGGGCGGCCTTTGGGTCGACTACAACCTGATGACCACGGTCGAGGGCCTCTATGCCATCGGCGAGGCCAACTTCTCCGATCACGGCGCCAACCGCCTGGGGGCCTCGGCGCTGATGCAGGGCCTGGCCGATGGCTACTTCGTGCTGCCGTACACCATCGGCGACTACCTGGCGCGGCACATGGGCGAGGGCACGCCCGACCCGGGGGGCGAGGCGTTCCGCCGCACCGAGGCCGAGGTGCACGAGCGGGTCTCGCGGCTCCTGGCCGTGGACGGCAGGCGCAGCGTCGATTGCTTCCACCGTGAGCTGGGCGCCCTCTGCTGGAACCTTTGCGGCATGTCGCGGACGCACGAAGGGCTGGCCGAGGCCCTGGAGAAGATCCCCGTCCTGCGCCAGCAGTACTGGCAGGACGTGCGCGTGCTCGGCGACGGCGAGGAGCTCAACCAGTCGCTCGAGAAGGCCGGCCGGGTCGCGGATTTCTTCGAGCTGGCGGAGCTGATGTGCCGCGACGCGCTGGCCCGCGAGGAGTCCTGCGGCACCCATTTCCGCGAGGAGTACCAGACGCCGGACGGCGAGGCCCTGCGCAACGACCCCGAATGCGCCTACGTCTCCGCCTGGGAGTGGTCGGGCGAGGGCGGAGAGCCCCGTCTGCACGAGGAGCCCCTGCACTTCGAGAACGTCCACCTGACCCAGAGGTCCTACAAGTAATGCAGCTGACTCTCAGGATCTGGCGCCAGAAGAGCCGGGAAGACGCCGGCCGCCTCGTCACCTACGAGCTCGACGAGGTCGCCCCAGACATGTCCTTCCTCGAGATGCTCGACGTCTTGAACGAGCGGCTCATCGAGCGGGGCGAGGACCCGGTGGCGTTCGACCACGACTGCCGCGAGGGCATCTGCGGCGCCTGCGGCATGATGATCGACGGCGTCGCCCACGGCCCGCTGCCCGGCCTGACCACCTGCCAGCTCCACATGCGCCACTTCCGCGACGGCGACCGGCTGACGCTGGAGCCCTGGCGCGCCAAGGGCTTCCCCGTCATCAAGGATCTGGTCGTCGACCGCTCCGCCTTCGACCGCATCATCCAGGCCGGCGGCTACATCTCGGTCAACACCGGTTCGGCGCCCGAGGCCAACCTCACCCCGGTCCCGAAGCCGGTGGCCGACCTGGCGTTCGACGCCGCCGAGTGCATCGGCTGCGGCGCCTGCGTCGCGCAGTGCCCGAATGGCGCGGCGCAGCTCTTCACCGCCGCCAAGGTCGCCCACCTCGGCCTCCTGCCCCAGGGCCAGCCCGAGCGCTTCGCGCGCGTCCGGCGCATGGTGGAGGCGATGGAGGAAGCGTTCGGCTCCTGCTCCAACTTCGGCGAGTGCGAGGCCGTCTGCCCCAAGGAGATCCCCATCGACTTCATCGCCCGCTTGAACCGCGACTGGCTGCGCGCCAAGGTCCGCGGGGCCTGAAACCGCTAGACCTCTTCAGGTCCGGGTGTGTGGGCCGTATTCGTCAGGCGACGCGCACGGTCTAGAGCCTACCGGATGGCGCTCTCACTGAGAGGATGTCGCGGCGCGCGCTTGCGACTTCGGGCAACAGGGGGTGATCTTCGTGACCGGGCCGGCAGGGCGGCGTGCCGTCCTCGCCGGCACCGGTCTCGACGTCTGGGAGGTGGTGGCCACCTGGCGTGACGTCGGCGAGAGCTCCGACGCCCTGCGGGAGAGCTATCCGTGGTTGACCGAGCCTCAACTGCGAGCAGCCCTCGCCTATTACCAGCTCTATCCGCAGGAGATCGACGAGCGGCTCCGGCGCGAGGACGATTGGACGCCGGATCGCGTCCGACGTGAGCTGCCCTTCGCTATCCCTCGCTGAGCCCTCCGATCCGTGCGCTTCCTCCTGGACGAGGACTTGAACCCCACCGTGGCGCAGATCGCGCGCGGTCTCGGCCTCGACGTCGTGAGCGTCCACGTGATCGGCCGCCGAGGCTACACGGACCGGGAGCAGTTCGACTTCGCCGCCGAGCAGCGGCGGATCCCCGTCACCCGTAACCGCGACGATTTCATCCTCTTGACGATCGAGGCGTTCCGCACCGGCCGGGAGCATCGCGGCGTCTTGATCGTGCCCAGGAGCCTGCCGAACCGCGATCCCGAGCGCATCGCCCACGCCCTTCGGCGTTGGCATGACGACCATCCAGACCCCGAGATCGGCGTTCTCGATTTCCTGTCGAGCTGAGCAACCTAGAGGGAGGGGCCACGAGGGTGACTCGGAGGGACGCCTGTGGCGTCGGGCGGCGCGACTCTCGCCACTCTGGTAGGCTGAGCGTCTCCATGCGTGAGGTCGTGGACAACGTCGCGCGCTGGCGTGCCGACGGCAAGTCGGTGGCGCTGGCGACCGTGGTGTCGACCTGGGGCTCCGCGCCGCGCCAGCCCGGGGCCGTCATGGCGGTCTCGTCCGACGGCGAGCTGGCGGGCTCGGTGAGCGGCGGCTGCGTCGAAGGCGCGGTGATCGAAGCCGCCGGCGAGGTTCTGGCCGGTGGCGAGCCGCGGCTGCTCCATTTCGGCGTCAGCGACGAGGAGGCATGGGCCGTCGGCCTCTCCTGCGGCGGCGAGATCGACGTCTTCGTCGAGCCGCTGGGAGAGTAGGCGATGCGCGGCGAGATCTACGAGCGACTCGCGCACGCGCTGGCCGCCGAGGAGCTGCTGGCGCAGGCGACCGCGCTCTCCGGCCCCGGCGCTGGCGCGGGCATGCTGATCTGGCCCGACGGCCGCACCGCCGGCGAGCTCGCAAGCGCGGTCGCCGAGGCACGGGCGCGGGCGATCGCCGAGCAGTTGCTGCGCGTCGTCGGCACGCGCCGTGCCACCGTGGAGGTGGACGGTGGCACGGTCGAGCTGTTCGTGCAGGTGCACGCCCCGCGTCCGCAACTGGTGATCGTCGGGGGCGGCCACGTGGCCGAGCACCTGGTACGGCTGGCGTCCGAGCTCGACTACCGGACCGTCGTCGTCGACCCGCGCGCGGCGTTCGCCACGCCGGAGCGCTTCGCCGCCGCCGACCGCCTGATCCAGGAGTGGCCCGCGCGCGCCTTCGCCGAGCTGCAGCTCCATGAGGCCACCTCGGTTGCGGTGCTGAGCCACGACCTCAAGCTGGACGTGCCCGCTCTCAAGGCGGCGCTTGCCGGAGCAGCGCGCTATGTCGGCGCCCTGGGCTCGAAGAAGACCCAAGGCCGCCGCGCCGCAGCGCTGCGCGAGGCCGGCGTGCCGGAGGAGCGGATCGCGCGCATCCGCTCGCCGATAGGGCTCGACCTTGGGGGACGCCGGCCGGACGAGATCGCGCTGGCGATCCTCGCCGAGATCGTGGCCGCGCGGCACGGCAAGGACATCTCCGGGTGAGCGAAGCGGGCGCGGCGCGTTCCGGCGTCAGCGGCGTCCTGCTCGCCGCGGGGGCGTCCAGCCGCTTCGCCGGCCGCCGCCCCAAGCAGCTCGCCCCGTTCGCCGGCGAGCCGCTGGTGCGCCGCGCCGCGCGGACGGCGCTCGCCAGCCGGCTGCGCGAGCTGATCGCCGTCGTCGGCTTCGCGCCGGCCATGGTCCGCGAGGCGCTTGCCGGCCTCGTCCTGCGCGTGGTGGAGAACCCTGACTTCCGCGACGGCCAGGCCAGCTCCCTGCGCACCGGGCTGGCGGCCATCGACCCCGCAGCGCGTGCGGTCCTGATCCTGCCCTGCGATCAGCCGCTGCTCACCGCCGCCGACCTGGACCGCCTGATCACGGCCCACGAGTCCGCGCACGCATGGATCGTGCTTCCCAGGGCATCGCGCCGCCGCGGCGCCCCGACCCTGTTCGACCGCTCCCTCTTTGGCGATCTGGCGCGCCTCGAGGGGGACGCCGGCGGCCGCCAGCTCTTCGAGCGCCTGGCCGATCG
The DNA here is from genome assembly GCA_050747865.1 of Thermoanaerobaculia bacterium. Classification (GTDB taxonomy): domain Bacteria; phylum Acidobacteriota; class Thermoanaerobaculia; order Multivoradales; family JAHEKO01; genus JBOGJI01. Next base: position 5,827 of record JBOGJI010000008.1, on the reverse strand, counting down.
AATCCTCGAGGTCGAGCTCCCCGATCCGCGATCCCTTGAGGATGTCGATACCGCGGAGGATCTGATACGCCTCGAGGCGGTCACCCGGGCACGGCTCCCACAGACGTGACGCGTCGACTCCTCCCCCTTGGCGAGGGGTAGACTTCGAAGCAGCGATGGGTGAACGCGACGACATCCTGCATGCGCTCGAGCGCTGGCACGGGCGGTCCGCGGCGCTGGCCACCGTGGTGGGTGCTGAGGGCTCCACGTATCGACGCGAGGGGGCGCGCATGGTGGTGCCGATCGAGGGCGAGCCGGTGGGCACGATTTCCGGCGGCTGCCTGGAGCCGGAGGTGGTCGAGGAGGCGCGGCGGGTGGTCGCGGACGGGGTACCGCGGCTGGTCCGCTACGACCTGACCGGCGAGGAGGAGGCGCTGGTGGGATGGAAGCTCGGCTGCCAGGGTCGCATGGAGCTGTTGATCGAGCCCCTCGACCGGGCCGCTCCGTTGCTCGCCGCCGCCCGCCGCGTGCACGAGGAGGGTATCTCCTTGGCGCTGGTGACGGCGCTGGAGTTGGGTGGCCGAGTGTCCGGTGCCCGTTGGATCGTCGACCCGGACGGAACCCTGTCCGGCAGCGCGGGCGATCCCGCAGGCGACGTCGAGCTGACGGACGTGGCGCGTCGGGCGCTCGCGTCCAGCGTGTCCGGGCAGCAGCAGTTGAGCAACGGGGACCGTGTCTTCATCGAGGTGTTGGATCCGCCCTTCCATCTGGTGGTCTGCGGCGCCGGCGAGGACGCCCGGCCAGTGGTGGAGCTCGCCGCCCGGCTGGGCTGGCGCGTGGAGGTGCTCGACCACCGGGAGGCGCTATTGACGGGGGATCGCTTCCCCTCCGCGGCCCGACGGATTCCGGTCGCCACCGCCGACACCCTGAGCGACCGGGTGAAGATCGGCTCTCGCTCGTCAGTGCTGCTCATCACCCACGACTACCAGCGCGACAAGCAGCTCCTGCGTCACCTGCTGCCCGGTCCGGCGCCCTACGTCGGCATCGTGGGACCGCGGACGCGCCGCCGGCGCCTCCTGGACGAGCTGGCGGCGGAAGGGCTCCGCATCGACGACACCATGCGCTGTCGCGTGTACGGTCCCGCCGGCCTCGACCTGGGCGCCGAGGGGCCCGAGGAGATCGCCTGGTCGGTGATCGCCGAGATCCTGGCGGTGTCGCGTGGGCGGGCCGGCGGCTCGCTCCGGCAGCGCCCGGGGTCCGGCGCCGCCGCCCGCACCGTTGCATCGTCCGTTTCGTCCGCCGCGACAGCGGCGGCGAAATGAAGGTCCTCATGTGGCAACGGGCCTTGGAGGCCGCCCTGGCCCTGGCGGCACTGGTCGGCGGCGCCTGCGTGGCGCACCGGCAGGAGCCGGTCAGAACGCCGGCGGCCCCGCCGCCGCTGCTGCTCATCTCGATCGACGGCGTGCGTTATGACTATCTCGAGCGCGCCGACACCCCCGCCCTGGACCGCCTGGCGGCCGGGGGACTGAAGGCAGATGCCCTGGTACCCGTCTTTCCCACCAAGACCTTCCCGACGCATTACGCGATCGTCACCGGGCTCTACGCCGAGTCGACCGGGGTGGTGGCCAACTCGATGTGGGACCCGGGGCGCCGGGCCCGCTTCTCGCTGCGCGATCGCGATGCCGTCGGCGACGGCTTCTGGTACGGCGGCGAGCCGATCTGGGTCACGGCACAGCGACAGGGCCTCAAGGCTGCGGCCTACTTCTGGCCCGGCTCCGAGGCGCAGATCCGGGGGGTCCGACCCACCTGGTGGACGCCCTACGAGCACGACACGCCCCATGAGGAGCGGGTGGCGCAGATCCTGGCGTGGCTCGACCTGCCGGCGGGGGAGCGCCCAAGCGTGCTGACGCTCTACTTCAGCAGCGTCGATTCCGCGGGTCACCGATTCGGGCCCGAAAGCCCGGAGGTGATCCCGGCCATCGAGGACGTGGACAGCCACCTGGGGCGGCTGCTCGACGGCCTCGAGGCGCGCGGCCTGCTCGATGCGATGCATATCCTCGTGGTCTCCGACCACGGCATGGCCGCGACCGACGCCGAGCGAACCATCATGCTGGACGACTACCTGGACCTGTCCCGGTTGCACGTCTCCGACTGGGGCCCCGCGGCCCACATCTGGGCCGGCGACATGGGCACCGACGAGATCGTCGCCGCCCTCGACAACGCGCATCCGCGGCTGCGTGTCTGGCGGCGGAATGAGATACCGGAGCGATACCACTTCCGTGATCATCTGCGCATTCCCGATGTGCTGGCCGAGGCCGATCTCGGCTGGCTGATCTCCAGCCGTTCTTACATGGCGAGCCTGGAGGGACACTACTCGCGCGGCATGCACGGCTGGGACCCGCGGCATCTGGAGATGCACGGCATCTTCCTCGCCCACGGCCCGGCATTCACGCCCGGGGACCGCATGGGCCTCGTCGAGGCGATCCATCTCTACGAGCTGATGGCGGCGCTGCTCGGGCTGGAGCCGAGTCCCAACGACGGCAGGCTCGCCGCCTTCGCCGGCCACGTGACCGGTGTGCGACCGCCTCGCTGATCACGGCGAGGCGATGAGGCGCTCGCGGCGCCCGGTCGGCGAGCGTCAGACCACGGCCGCACGGTGCCTGACCACTATGGTGACCGCGACCAGGGCGGCGAGGAGCAGTGCGGTGAGGTGGATCGGCGCGTGGGTGAACGGGGTGGCCAGGACGAGCACGGCGGTGATGGGAAAGGCCAGGGCGGCGAGACCGCGCCGGTCCGGGCGCTGATGCAACAACCACACGGTGAACAGGAAGGCGGCCACGGGCACGGCGGTGGCGAGCCCGGCGGTGAGAGCGGGCAGATGCGCCTCGCCGGTGTCGAAGTCGACCGCCACCTGCAGCCCGGCTCCGACGGCCGCTGCCGAAGCGAAGACGGCGAGGTGCCCGTAGCCCCACAGGAAAGCCTGGCGTAGCGATGCCAGCATGCTGTCGGCGGCCGAGCGGTCGAAGTACAGCCACCACATCGAGAAGACGATCACCAGCCCGGCCGCGGCCACCGACAGCAGCAGGGCGAGGTCGTGGCCGGCGTCGAGCGCCGACTGGACCGCTGTAGTGGCAGCGAGCACCGACTCCCCGAGGACAATGATGGAGAACAGGCCGTAGCGCTCGGCGATGTGTCCCGGGTGCCAGATCGTGGGCGCTGCCCGCTCGCCCCAAACCGGCACCGCCAGCTCGGCGAGGGCGAGCACCGCGAACGCCGGCAGCAGCCAGCTCTGCGGAAGGCTCAGGCGCAGAATCCAGCCGATCTGCACCGCGGTGCCGCCGGCGGCGAAGCGTCTCGCCGTGGCTCGCCGCTCGGGATCCCCGTGCGCAGCGCGCAGCCACTGGCCGACCAGAGCGAAGCGCATGACGACGTAGCCCAGGGTGACGACCGTGAAGTCGCCGCTGTCGAACGCCCTGGGAACCCCGGCGGCGAGGACGAGCACCCCGGCCATCTGCACCATGGTCGCCAGTCGGTACGGTACGTCGTCGGTGTCGTAGGCGGAGGCGAACCAGGTGAAGTTCATCCACGCCCACCAGATGGCGAAGAAAACCATCAGGTAGCCGAGCACCCCGTGCCCGACGTGATTCTCGGCCAGCGCGTGGTGGAGACGCGCGGCGGCGAGCGCCACCGCGACCACGAAGCAGAGATCGAAGAACAGCTCCAGAGGCGTCGCCGCGCGATGCTGTTCGCTGGCGCCGCGCGCCGTCATCGGGCGGCGCCAAAGGCCGGGCTCGGACATCCGGCCTATGATAGACAAGAGCGGATGTCTTCACAGGCTCTGAGGAAGGAGATGATCATGCGGAGACTCCGTAGAGGCTGGTGGGCCGCGGCGATCGTCGCGACGGCGGCGATCGGCAGCCAGGCGGGCGGCGAGGCGCCGGCATCGAACGACGGGCGGGTCGACGAGCTGCTGGCGCAGATGACGCTGGAGGAGAAGCTGGGGCAGCTCACCCAGTTCGTCGGGCCGCATCCGAACCTGCGTCAGCTCATCGCCGAAGGCAAGGTCGGCTCGGTCTTCAATCTGGACGGCTCGAAGCAGGCGAACGAGCTGCAGCGCATCGCCGTCGAGCAGTCGCGGCTCGGGGTTCCGCTGCTGTTCGGGCACGACGTCATCCACGGCTACCGCACGATCTTCCCCAACCCTCTTGCCATCGCCGCCACCTGGGACCCCGCCTCCGCAGAGACCGCCGCGCGGGTCTCCGCCGTCGAGGCGCGGGCCGCCGGCCTGCGCTGGACCTTCGCACCCATGGTCGACATCGCCCGCGACCCCCGCTGGGGCCGCATCGCCGAGGGCGCCGGGGAAGATCCCTTCCTGGGGGCGGCGATGGCGCGCGCCTATGTGCGCGGTTTCCAGGGCGACGACCCCTCCGCCGACGATGCCCTGCTGGCCTGCGCCAAGCACTTCGCCGCCTACGGCGCCGCCGAGGCGGGGCGCGACTACAACACCACCGACCTTTCGGAGCGCACCCTGCGCGAGATCTACCTGCCGCCGTTCCACGCCGCGGTCGAAGCCGGCGTCGGCACGCTGATGACCGGCTTCAACTCCCTGAACGGCTTACCGGCGACGGCGAACGCCCACCTCCTCGACGAGATCCTGCGTCGGGAGTGGGGCTTCGACGGGTTCGTGGTCAGCGACTACCAGGCGGTCGAGCAGCTCATCCCGCACGGCGTGGCGGCGGACAAGCAGGAGGCGGCGATCCTGGCGATCGAGGCCGGCGTGGACATGAACATGGTGGACCACGCCTTCGCCACGCTCGCCGAGGCGGTGCGCGACGGGCGCCTCGCGGAGTCGGTGGTCTACCAGGCGGTGCGGCGAGTGCTGCGCGCCAAGCAGGCGGTGGGGCTGTTCGACCAGCCGCTGGTGGAGGAGGGGGGCGAGGAGCGCGTCATCCTCACACCCGAGCACCGCGACGCGGCGCGCCGGGTGGCGCAGAAGTCGATCGTGCTGCTGAAGAACGAAGGCGACCTGCTGCCGCTGTCGCCGAACGTGGGGACGGTCGCCGTGATCGGCCCGTTCGCCGACGACGGGGCCGAGATGCTCGGCTCCTGGCGCGCCCTGGGCCGGGGCGAAGACGCGGTGACCCTCCTCGCCGGGATCCGCGAACGGGTGTCGCCGCAGTCGCGGGTGCTCCACGCCCGCGGCACGGGGATCGGGGAGGGGAGCGACGAGGAGATCGCCGAGGCGGTTGCGGCGGCACGGCAGGCGGACGTGGTGCTGGCCATCCTGGGCGAAGGCTCGCTGATGAGCGGCGAGGCGCGCTCGCGGGTCTCCCTCGACATGCCCGGGCGTCAGCGGGAGCTGCTGCAGGCGCTGGTCGCCACCGGCAAGCCCGTGGTGCTGGTGGTCAAGAGCGGCCGGCCGCTGACCCTCGAATGGGCGGCGGAGAACGTGCCTGCCATCGTCTATGGCTGGTTCCTCGGAGTGGAGGCCGGCCACGCCGTCGCCGACGTCCTCTTCGGCGACGTCAACCCCAGCGGCAAGCTCCCGCTCAGCTTCCCGCGCTCGGTGGGGCAGATCCCGATCTACTACAACCACCTGCCCACCGGCCGCCCGGCCAACCCCGAGGACGAATACACCAGCAAATACATCGACAGCCCGAACGAGCCGCGATGGCCGTTCGGCTTCGGGCTCTCCTACACGGACTTCGAATACCGGGATCTGCGCCTGAGCGCGCCGACTCTGGGCACGGATGGGAGTCTCGAGGTCTCGGCCGAGGTGCACAACGCCGGGGAGCGGGCCGGCGAGGAGGTGGTGCAGCTCTACGTCGCCGACCCGGTGGCGAGCGTC
>JBOGJI010000007.1:0-15279 GCA_050747865.1 Thermoanaerobaculia bacterium | reverse complement strand
GCGCGGGACGACCGTGGGCTGTGACTGCGGCGACGGCTGGCGCTGGGAGGTGCGCGACGGCAGGCTGTGGCTGACGCCCGCGGAGCCGCCGCCCGCGTTCCACTATACTTTCGCCGTTCCGGGGCGGGTCTGGATCGCCGAGACGGGACAGACGCTCCGGGTGCGAGCCGCCGAGCCGGCCGCGTGGATGTTCCGCGGGGCGCCGGGGCGGGCCGGCTTGGCCTTGCCCTTGCATCCCGGGGACACCGTCGTGGTTCGTACACGCCTGCCTGGAGACCGGCTGCGGCCGCTGGGGGCGCCGGGGAACCGGCGCCTCAAGGAGGTGCTCATCGATCGGGGGATCCCCCGCCGGGAGCGCGATCGTCTGCCGTTGCTCGTGGTCGGGCGACGGATCGCTTGGGTGCCGGGAGTGACCATAGAGGACGCTTTCCGTCTGCGGCCCTTGGTACCAGTCTGGATCGCCGAGCTGGAGGGCGGAATGCCCTCCGCCGTCGAGGCGTTCTAGACTCTGCTGATAGGGTGTTTGATGCCGAGCGCTTGCGCGAGGCCTAAGGGAACGACATGAGCTCTACATTGAAGAACCTCCTGCTCTGGCTGGTCATCTTCGCCGTCGTCATCCTGCTCTGGAACGCCTTCCAGGCCGGGCAACAGCACGAGAAGGAGGTCAAGTACAGCGACCTCCTGACGTACGTCCGCCAGGGCCAAATCGAAGAGGTCCTTATCAGCGGCCAGGACATCACCGGAACCTTCGGCAGTAGCGCGACCCCTTTCAATCCAGGAGACGCGTTCAAGGCCACGGGCTCGCGAGACAGCGAGGCCCTGGAGAAGGAGCTGGAGAAGGCCAAGATACCGTTCGACCACAAGAAGGAGAGCGCCGGGGTGGCGACGACGCTGCTCTACTGGGCGCCGGTGTTCCTGATCCTCGGGCTGTGGATCTTCTTCATGCGCCAGATGCAGAGCGGCGGCAACAAGGCCCTCTCCTTCGGCAAGAGCCGGGCACGGCTGCTCTCCTCCTCGTCCAAGAAGGTCACCTTCAAGGACGTCGCCGGGGTCGAAGAGGCGAAGGAGGAGCTGCAGGAGATCGTCGAGTTCCTGAAGGACCCGCAGAAGTTCCAGAAGCTCGGCGGCAAGATCCCCAAGGGCGTGCTGCTCATGGGCCCGCCGGGCACCGGCAAGACCCTGCTGGCGCGCGCCATCGCCGGCGAGGCCGGGGTGCCATTCTTCTCCATCTCCGGCTCCGACTTCGTGGAGATGTTCGTCGGCGTCGGTGCCAGCCGGGTGCGCGATCTGTTCGAGCAGGGGAAGAAGAACGCCCCGTGCATCGTCTTCATCGACGAGATCGACGCCGTGGGCCGCCATCGCGGCGCCGGTCTCGGCGGCGGCCACGACGAGCGGGAGCAGACGCTCAACCAGCTCCTGGTCGAGATGGACGGCTTCGAGTCCAACGAGGGCGTCATCCTCATCTCGGCCACCAACCGGCCGGACGTGCTCGACCCGGCGCTGCTGCGGCCCGGGCGCTTCGACCGCCGGGTGGTGGTGGACCGCCCCGACATCAACGGCCGGCTGGGCATCCTGCAGGTGCACACGCGCAACGTCCCGCTGGCCGACGACGTCGAGCTGTCCGTGATCGCCCGCGGCACGCCCGGATTCTCGGGCGCCGATCTCGCCAACCTGGTCAACGAGGCCGCCTTGATCGGCGCCCGGCGGGGCCGCAAGAACGTCACCATGGCGGACTTCGAATACGCCAAGGACAAGGTGGTGATGGGCGTCGAGCGCAAGAGCCTGGTGATGACCGAGGGGGAGAAGCGCGTCACCGCCTTCCACGAGGCCGGGCACGCGCTGGTGGCCGCGTTCACGCCGGAGGCCGACCCGCTGCACAAGGTCACCATCATCCCGCGCGGCCGAGCGCTGGGCCTGACCGCGCAGCTCCCCGAGGAAGACAAATACACGCACCAGAAGAGCTATCTGGACGCCCAGATCGCGATCCTCATGGGCGGACGCGTCGCCGAGGAGCTGAGCCAGGACGACATCACCACCGGCGCCGGCAACGACATCGAGCGGGCCACCGACCTGGCGCGTCGGATGGTCTGCGAGTGGGGCATGTCGGAGCTGGGGCCGCTGTCCTTCGGCAACGGAGACGAGCCGGTCTTCCTCGGCCGCGACTACGTGCAGCGCAACGAGTTCAGCGAGGACACGGCGGTGCGCATCGACCGCGAGGTCGAGCGACTGGTGCGGCACGGCTACGAGCACGCGCGGCAGGTCCTGACCGAGCACCGGGACCTGCTCGACCAGGTCGCCCGCGAGCTGCTCGAGCGCGAGTCGCTCGATGGCGTCGAGATCTACCGGCTCATCTACGAGCGGACGGGCCGGAAGCTGGGGCCCATCGAGCGGCCGCAGCCCGCGAAGACCCCGCCGGCGGCCGTCGAGGAGCCGGCCGCCGAGGGGAGGCAGAAGCCGCGGCCGGTCCCCGGAACGCCGACCCCCGATCCCGTGCCCTCCGGTTAGCCCCCGCGTCGGGAAACCCCGTACAGCGATACACTAGGCGCGGCCCGGAAGGGGCGCGCGCAATGTCAGCAGTCCAGGAGCTCACAACGAGGCGGCGCGACCCACGGGAGATCCAGTCACAGGCTCTAGCGCTGCCCCGTGGGCGCCAGCTCGCCCTGGCGGCGCGGCCGCGGATCATGGGCGTGCTCAACGTAACGCCCGACTCGTTCAGCGACGGCGGGCTGTGGCTCGACCCGGAAGCCGCCGTGGCACGGGGCCTGGAGATGCTGCGGGAAGGCGCGGATCTGCTCGACCTGGGGGCCGAGTCGACGCGCCCCGGAGGCGGCGTCTACGGGGGCGGCGCCGACCCCGTGCCCGCCGACGAGGAGCTGCGACGGCTGCTGCCGGTGCTGACGCGGCTGCGCGCGGCGACCGACGCGCCGCTCTCGGTGGATACCCGCAAGCCGGAGGTGGCCCGCGAGGCCCTGCTCGCCGGCGCCGACCTGATCAACGACGTCACGGGCCTCTCCGACGCCGCCATGCGCGCCGTGGTCGGCGAGGCTGGCTGCCCCGCCATCGTCATGCATGCCCGCGGCGATCTGCCCACCATGCAGCGGCAGATCCGCTTCGCCGACGTGGTCGCCGAGGTCGCCGGAGAGCTAGCGCGGAGCGTCGAGCGGGCGGTCGCCGACGGCGTCCCGCGCGAACGGCTGCTCGTCGATCCGGGCATCGGTTTCGGCAAGACCGCGGAGCACAACCTGGCGCTGCTGCGCAACCTGGCCGCCCTGCACGATTTGGGCTGCCCCGTCGTCGTCGGCGCCAGCCGCAAGAGCTTCATCTCCGCGGTCTCCGACGGCGGGCCCGACGAGCGGCTGGGCGGCAGCCTGGCGGCGGTGGGCTGGGCGGCCCTGCAGGGCGTCGCCGTGGTGCGGGTGCACGACGTCGCCGCGACGGCGCAGTTCCTGCGCCTGTGGGAGGCGATCGCCGGGGCGGGAGAGAACGACCGGTGAGCTGGTGGGCTGAGCTCCGAGAGCTCGTCGACCTGCGAGACGTGGTCGACATCCTGCTCGTCGCCGTGGTCGTCTACAACCTGCTCCTGCTCATTCGCGGCACGCGCGCGGTGCAAGTGCTGATCGGCATGCTGCTCGTCGCCCTCGTGCACTACGCCGCGGGGCTGTTCGAGCTGGAGACCCTGCAGCGCGTCATCGAGGCCTTCCTGATCGTGCTGCCGTTCGCCATCGTGGTCCTCTTCCAGCACGAGATCCGGCGCGCCCTCGCCCAGTTCGGCCGGTACCCCCTCGGGGGCCTGGCCACCCACAACAAGGTGGAGACCACCTTCGACCAGATCGCGCTCGCCGCCACCACCCTGGCGTCGCGGCGCATCGGGGCGCTGATCGTCGTCGAGCGCCTGGACGGGCTGCGCACCTACATCGAAAACGGCATCCGCATCGACGCGGACGTGAGCTACGACCTGCTGATCAACATCTTCTCGCCCGACACACCCCTGCACGACGGCGCGGTGATCATCCAGAACGACCGCATCGCCGCCGCCGCCTGCTTCCTGCCCCTGACCCAGAGCGCCGAGCTGTCGAAGGAGTTCGGGACCCGGCATCGCGCCGCCCTGGGAATCAGCGAGGAGACCGACGCCGTCACGGTGGTGGTCTCCGAGGAGACCGGCGTCATCTCGGTCGCCTGGAACGGCGAGATCGCGCGCGATCTGGATTCGCGCAGCCTGCGCAACACCCTGTATCGGCACCTGGTCACCGATCTCTACCTGCAGGGGAGGCGCTCGGCTTGAGCAACGGAGCCCAGAGCATCTGGGGCCTGCGCATCCTCGCCTTGGTGGTGGCGGTGGTGCTCTGGTTCACGGTCAGCGAGCGCGAGCGGGAGCCGCGGGTCGACCGCTCGCTGCAGATCCCGATCGCCTACGCGGTCCCCGAGGGCTACCTGCTGCTCGAGCCGACCGCCAGCGCCACGGTCAGGCTGCGGGGACCGGCCAGCAGCATCAACCAGCTGCGGCCCGAGGACATCCAGGTCCTGGTGGAGGTGGCCGCCTCGACCACCCCGGACGGCACCGTGGAATTGACCCTGCAGCCGGAAGAGCACGTCGAGGGCCTGTCCACGGATCTGCAGGTCCTCGAGCTCGAGCCGCGGCAGCTGCAGCTGACCCTCGACCGGGAGGTCACTCGCGACGTCGTGGTGCACCCGAGGATCACCGGCGAGCCGGCCGCGGGCGCGACCGTGGCGGGGCATGCGGTGACGCCGCCCGAAGTCACGGTACGCGGGCCCGCATCGCACCTGCCGCAGGCGTTCTCGCTGTCCACCACGCCGATCCCCCTCGACGAGCGGCAGGGGAGCTTCGAGGAGACCGTGGCAGCCGTCTCCACCGATCCTCTGGTCCAGATCGTGCGGCCCCGCGTGGTGAAGGTGACGGTACGACTGCGGACGCCGGACGACGAGGCGAGCGAGTGAGCCCCCCTCCCCGCCTGTTCGGCACCGACGGGATTCGCGGCGTCGCCGGCGAGCCACCCCTGGACGCGCCGACGGTCGCGGCGGTTGGGCGGGCCCTGGGCACCATGCTCGCGGCACGCGCCGGCGGCCCCCCGGTCGTCCTTCTCGCCGGCGACACGCGCCCGAGCACACCGGAGATCGCTCGCTGGCTGACCGCAGGGCTCGAGGCCGCGGGAGCTGGCGCCCGCTGGGCCGGGGTCCTGCCGACGCCCGCGGTGGCCCTGCTGGTGCAGCAGATGGGCCTCGACGCCGGGATCGCCGTCTCCGCCAGCCACAACCCAGCCGCGGACAACGGCATCAAGTTGTTCGACCGCCGCGGACGCAAATGGAGCCCGGAACGGGAATCGGCGCTGGAGGCCAGGGTCGCGGAGCAGCCCTCAGTGGCGCCGGCCGAAGGCGAGCTGCCTCTGCGCGAGGCCACCGCGGCCAACCAGTATCTAGACTACCTCGTCGGGACGCTACCCGCCGCCGACACTCTCGCCGGACTGCGCATCGTGGTCGACGGCGCGCACGGGGCCGCCACCCCCCTGCTGGCCGAGCTGACCGGGCGCTTGCGCCTCGACGCCATCCTCCTCCACGCCACGCCCGACGGGACGCGCATCAATAGTGGCTGCGGCTCCACCCACCCACGGGTGGTGGCCGAAGCGACGGCCCGGGAAGGGGCCGAGCTCGGCTTCACCCTGGACGGGGACGCCGACCGCGTGCTGCTGGCGGACACCTCCGGCCGGATCCGGGATGGAGACACTCTGCTCTACCTGTGGGCCCGCGACCTGCAGCGCCGCGGCCGCCTCGAACCGCCGCGCATCGTCGCCACGACGATGAGCAACCTTGGCCTCGAGCGCTCCCTGGCCCGGCACGGCATCGACGTCGTCCGCTGCGATGTGGGGGACCGAGAGGTCGCCATGGCCCTCGAATGGGAAGGGCTTCTCCTGGGCGGCGAGCAGTCCGGGCATCTGCTGCATCGCGCGCTCTCGACAACCGGCGACGGACTTCTGACCGCCCTGCAGATCGCCGCTATCGTCCGCCGCTCGGAGGCGTCGCTCGCCGACCTGCTCGCGGACTTCCAAGTCTTCCCCCAGGTGCTACGCAACGTGCGGGTGCCCGCCAGGGTGCCCTTCAGCGAGCTACCCGCGGTGCAGGCGACGCAGCGCCAGATCGAGGCCGAGCTCGACGGCCAGGGTCGCCTGCTGCTGCGCTATTCTGGCACCGAGCCGCTCGCCCGCATCATGATCGAGGGACCGAAGCAGGACGCGATCGAGCAAATGGCGGATCGACTGGCAGCCGCGATCGAAGAAGCGCTGGGAGCTTCGCTGGTTGCGGGTGGCCGGTAGCGGGTCACCGGTCATCGATGGGATTCGATGGCTGCCAGGTATACGTGAACGGCGTTCTCCAGTCCCATGTAGAGGGCGTCCGAGATCAGCGCATGGCCGATCGAGACCTCCGCGAGGCCGGGGAGGTTCACCGCCAAGTGGCTGAGGTTCTCCAGGTTCAGGTCGTGGCCGGCGTTGACGCCCAGGCCCGCGTCGACGGCGCTCTGAGCCGCGAGGGCATAGGTCGCGAAAACGGTGTCACGCTCCCCGGTCGCATAGGCCCGGGCGTACTGTTCGGTGTAGAGCTCAACGCGATCGGCGCCCGTCTCGGCCGCCTGCGCGGCGTAACCGGCGTCCGGCTCCAGGAACAGGCTCACACGACAGCCGGCGTGCTTGAGGCGGGGGACGATCTCCTCCCGCAACCACGCTCCGTGCTCGTCCAGCCGCCAGCCGGCGTTGGATGTCAGCACATCGGGAGAGTCGGGAACCAGCGTCGCCTGGTGCGGCCTCACTGCCTCGACCAGCTCCAGCCACTCCGGCGCCGGGTACCCTTCGATGTTGAGCTCCACGCCCTCCGCCAGCGCCGCGGCCAGGTCGAAGACGTCCTGGCGCCGGATGTGCCGCTCGTCCGGGCGCGGATGCACGGTGATGCCGTGGCAGCCGGCCTCGACCGCCTTGAGCGCCGCCTGTACGACGTCCGGGACCGTGCCGCCACGCGCGTTGCGCAGCGTCGCGACCTTGTTGACGTTGACGCTGAGCTTGACCACTAACCGTTCCAGAGTCCTTGCGCGCGGTATTCCTTGAGCTTGCGCTGCAGGGTGCGCAGGCCGATGCCGAGGATCTCCGCCGCCTTGCCGCGGTGGCCTTCGGTGCGCTCCAGCGTTACCAGGATGGCCTGCCGTTCGATATCGGACATGGTCTGCCGGCCGTCCGCGGCCGGCGCCGCGCCAGGATCCGAGTCCAGGGACGCCAGCGGTCGGGTCATCTGCGACGCCCCTTCGCCGGCGCCGACCGGCAGGTCGTCGACACCGATCTCCGGCCCCGCGTGGAAGATGACGGCGGATTCGATGACGTTGCGCAGCTCGCGCACGTTGCCCGGCCAGGGCTGGCGGGCGAGCAGCTCCAGGGCCGCCGGCGTGAAGCGCTTGGCCGGCCGGCCGTGCTCCTCGCAGAAACGCCCGAGATAGTGCTCGGCGAGCAGCGCGATGTCGCTGCCGCGCTGCCGCAGCGGCGGGATCTCGAGCGTCACCACCTTGAGCCGGTAATAGAGGTCCTCGCGGAACCGTCCCCGCTCCACCTCCTGCTCCAGATCCCGGTTGGTGGCGGCGAGCAGCCGGAAGTCGACGTCGATCAGCTCGCCGCCGCCCACCCGCATGATCTGCCGCTCCTCCAGCACGCGCAGCAGCTTGACCTGCAGCTCCGGGTAGAGCTCGCTGATCTCGTCGAGGAACAGGGTGCCTCTATGGGCGAGCTCGAACTTGCCGGTCTTGCGCGAGACCGCGCCGGTGAAGGCGCCCCGCTCGTGCCCGAACAGCTCGCTCTCCAGGATGTCGGAGGGGATGGCGCCGCAGTTGATGGCGAGGAAGCGCTCCTTGCGCCGCGGGCTGGCGCGGTGCAGCGCCTTGGCCACCAGCTCCTTGCCGGTGCCGCTCTCCCCCACGATCAGGACGCTGGAGCGCGTCGGCGCCACCTGCCGCATCTTCTCGAACAGCCGCTCCATGGCCGGGGAGCGGCCGAGGATGCTCTCGAACCCGTAGCGCTTGTCGAGTAGCTCGTGGAGATTGGTCACCTCCTCCTCGAGCCGGCGGTGTTCCACCAGCTTCATGACCTTCTTGCGCAGCTCGTAGAGGTCGATGGGCTTGGTCAGGTAGTCCTCGGCGCCGACCCGCATGGCCTGCACGGCGGACTCGACCGAGCCGTAGGCGGTGACCAGGATGACCGCCAGGTCCAGCTCGCGCTCGCGCACCTCGGAGAGGAAGGCCAGGCCGTCCTTGCCCGGCATCCGCAGGTCGCAGATCGCCACCAGGGGCCGGCGGTCCTCGGACAGCCAGGCCAGGGCCGCATCCGCCTCGTCGAAGCTCTTGACCGCGAGGCCGGCCCGCTCCAGCGCGAAGACCATGGATTCACGGGAGCCGGCCTCGTCATCGATGACCAGGACCTGAACAGGCGCGCTCATACGCCTGCCATTTTGGCACGGAAATGGCGCAGCGTCAGGTGCCTTCCAGCGGGCCGCCCAGGGCTGCCGGCTCGGGCGCAGGAGGGGCCGCGGGAGCCGCCGGTCCGCGCCGGGAATCCAACCATTCCAGCAGGGCCGCCCCCAACCCGATGGTCCACGCCAGGTACGTCGCCAGCACGCCCAGGGCGATCAGCAGGGCCGCAAAGACGCTGAGCCAGCCGAAATGCAGCAGCGCGCCGATGACGCCCAGAGAGCCGAGGATCGCCGCCCCGATGAGCACGATGATGAACGGGCTGGTCAGGTTCCAGGAGAAGCGGGCCTGCACCCAGTCGCCGATCCGATAGAGCGCTGCGCAATAGCCGAAAAACGCCACCAGCACGGCGCCCAGCAGGGCGAAGGGCACGAGCAGGATCAGCGGGATGCCGATGATCGAGACCGCCAGCAACACCACCACGGCGACCGTCGCCGGCAGGATGAGGATCTCGACACCCAGCCCCACCAGCCCGGACTTGGCCGGCTCCCGACGGATCCGCTCGGCCGTGCGCTCCAGAGGCCGCCGGGCGAAGAGCACCACCAGCAGGGCGAGCAGCGTGATCAGCAGGAGGGTGGAGACCTCGAAGAACGTCTTCTTGACGACGCGCTCGAGCGGCGAGAAAGACTCCGCGCGGTCGGCGACGTGCTCGGCGGGACCTCCGCGTACGTATTCGCGCCAGTCGAAGCCGATGGGAGATACCTCGACGCCACCCTCCACGACGGAGTCCGGATGCCGGTCGATGCGGCCGGCGACCTTGATCAGCTGTCCGCTGACACGGGCGTGGGGACCCAGGCGCAGCGGCCCACCGACAGAGACCACGTCCCCGTGCACCGGACCGTCCACGGTCGCCGGACCGCCGATGCAGACCACGTCGCCGAACGCCTCCCCCTCCATCGTGAGGGTACCGCCGAAGACCACGACGTCCTTGGCCCGCTCACCCCGGGTGACGTGGAGGGAGCTGCCGAACGCCACCCTGTCGTCGGCGCGGCCGGTGGGGGGATGCGGCGGTGTCGGCGGCGTGGGGTGCGCCGGCTCGGCGTCGGGCTCGGGAGCCGGCTCCGGCGGCGGCTCCGGCGTCGGCTCCGGTATCGGTTCAGGGGCCGGCTCCGGCGGCGGCGGAGCGAAGAGCGCCGTCCGTTCCTCGGCGGAGAGCTCGCTGAGCGACACCACCAGCTCGCCGGCTTCCCCACCCAGACGTTCCGCCACTGCCTCCGCGGCCAGCGGCTCGCCGTCGACGGCGAGGCGATCCTCGCGGAGCTCGACCACGGAGACTCCAATGTCGGCATCGAGGGGCTCGAGCAGCAGGCCGTCGGTCAGCGGCAGCACCCGGAAGTGCTCGCGCACCCGTTCGGCCAGGGCATCCGGATCCTCCTGGGCCACCGCAGTCGCCGGCACGACGCCTACCAGGACCAGGGCCACGGCCCCGGGCAGCAGGCGGCGCCTCCAGGGCGCGACCGGGAACCAGCGAGTCGCTCTTTCGTTCATCGTGCACTCCTCCCGAAGGTCCTCTCCGGGGCCGCCAGCAGGCGATCGAGGGACCAGAGCAGCGTATAGCCGCATACGAGCAACGCCGTCACCATTCCGGCACCCACCGGGGTGCGCAACAGCCGTCCGACGAGATCGCCGAGCTCGGCGAAGCCAGTCCACAGCCGGACGCTCGCCGCCAGCAGATCTCCCGCGCCCAGCAGCACCTTCTGCCCCGCGGCGGCGGCGAGAGCCGTCACCGCCCCGGCAGGCACCGCGCGCCCGAGGGCGGGCAGCAGCAGCAGCCCCAGACCGACGGCGAGCAGAGCCAGGGCCTCCACGGCCCAGCCGGTGCGCAGGAGCCAGCGGAAGGCGGGCGAGCGCAGAGGCGCGGTCATGCCGCAGGCGACCAGCACCCGGGCCGCGAACCCCGGCGCCGGCCCGAGATCCGGCAGCTCGCGCAGCAGATGGCCGAGGCGCTGCTCGGCCCGCCGCGAGCGCTCCTGCCGCTCGGCCTGTAGCCAACGCCGGATCTTTCTCTCCACGCCGTACATGCTAGTCACCTCTCCACTGCACCCTACGTAAGCGACGGGGCCGGTGTTTCGAGGCCCGCCGATTGTAGAGCACCGGGGGTTCCCCCCGCATCGGCTCTCACGTCCACTCCTTCGTGTAGCCCGCCGCCTCCATCAGGGCCACCAGGTGCTTGCGGGCGCGGTGCAGATGGGTCTTCACCGTGCCCAGCGGCAGCTCCAGGGCCTCGGCGATCTCCTCGTAGGACAGCCCTTCCCGGAAGCGCAGCAACAGCACCTCGCGGTGATCGGCGCGCAGCTCGCCCACCGCCCGCTCCAGCGCCTGGACGGCGCGGCGATGGTGAACCTGCTCTTCCGGGCTGACCCCTTCGTCCTCCAGGCGACCGAGGGGGTCCAGGGATTCGCTGTCCGGCGTCTCCAGCGACACCGTGTCGAGCTGCGCGCGGCGCAGGGCGTCGAGCGTCAGATTGTGGGCGATCTTGAACATCCAGCTGCGGAACGGGCGCTCGGGGTCGTAGGTGTGGAGCTTGCTCCAGGCGCGGACGAAGGCCTCCTGGGCGAGGTCTTCCGCCTGCCCGCGATCCCACACCATGCGGCCGATCAACGAGCAGATCGGCCGCTCGTAGCGCCGCACCAGCTCGCCGAACGCCTGCTCGGATCCCTCGCGAGCTCGCTCGGCAAGGCGCTCGTCGGAGGCGGCCATGAAGGCGATACGCAGATCCCCCCGCGCGGTTCGACTGCCCTGAAGAAAAATGAGGGGCACCGTTCCGGCGCCCCTCCGGGAGGGATGAGAGGGACAATACCCCCTCAAGTAGAGCCCTTGATACCACATGGCAGAAAGCAAGTCAAACGATCAGCCGACGGCGTCTCCCGAACAACGGCCGCTATACTCCCCAGCCAGGTCCGGCGGCAGCGTGCCGGCGGTGATCCTGTTCCATGCCCCTGTCGACCGAAGATCTCGCGGCGCTGGCGGAGATCGGCATCTCCGACCGCGAAGCGGCGCGCCAGCTCGCCCTGCTCGACCGCCCTCCCGGGCCGCTGCGCCTGCTGCGCCCGTGCACGGTCGGCGACGGCATCCTGCGACTGACCGCCGAGGAGGCGTCGTCGTGCGCCCGGCGGGCTCAGCAGGAACTGGACTCCGGGACCATCATCCAGTTCCTTCCCGCCTCCGGCGCCGCCTCGCGCATGTTCGGCACCTTGATCGCCGCATTGCAGGAGGAGCCGTCGCCCCCCTGGCGAACCTTGGAGGCGCGCGCCTGGAAGGGGGACGAGGTGTCGCGCGGCGTCTTGCGTCTGATGGCCGATCTCGAGCGGTTGCCCTTCGCGGATCCGCTCGCCCGGGAGCTCGGGGAGAGCGAGGGCGAGCTGAAGACCCTGCTCCGGCGCGGACGCTGGCGGACGATCCTGCGGGCGCTGCTGGATCCCGCCGGCCTCGGCTACGCGGAGCTGCCGAAGGGGTTGATCCCGTTCCACGTGCAGGACGGACGGGCGCGGACCGCGCTCGCCGAGCAGCTGGCGACCGGCGCCGAGCTGGCCGCGGGTAGCCCGCGCGGCCACGGCTTCCACGTCACGGTCGCGCCCGGCTGGCAGGAGGACTTCCAGGCGGAGGCCGCGCGCGCGGCGCGCGGTGACGGCACGGCCTATCGGGTGACGGTCTCGGCGCAGGAGCCGGCCACCGGCACCCTGGCGCTGACCGCGGACGGCCGGCTGGTGCGAGATGCCGCAGGCCACCCGCTGACCCGACCCGGCGGCCACGGCGCCTTGCTCGCCAACCTCGAGCGCTGCGAGTCCGCCATCGTTCTGCTGCGCAATATCGACAACGTGTTGCCCAGAGGCTCGTGGCGAAGCGCGGCGGTGTCTTGCCGGCGCGTCCTGCTCGGGCTCCTGCTCACCGTGCGAGACGAGCTAGCCGCAGCGCTCGACCGCCTGACGATGCGACCGGTCGACCCCCAGGCTGTCGCCGAAGTCCGCGCGCTGCTGGAGCACCGGTTCGGAGCCGGCGCCCTCCCGCCCCCAGGTGACGAGCTGACGGTGGAGCAAGAGCTGCTCGTGGATCGCCTCGACCGGCCGCTGAGGGTATGCGGCATGGTGCCCAGCTCCGGTGATCCGGGGGGCGGCCCGTTCTGGGTCGCCGCAGACGACGGGAAGGAGTCCTTGCAGATCGTCGAGGCGGCGCAGATCGCCACCACGGACGCCGAGCAGGACGCGATCTGGCATCGCTCAACGCACTTCAATCCGGTGGACCTGGCCTGCGCGATCGCGGACAGCAGGGGGCGACGCTACGATCTCTCTCGGTTCATCGACCCCGACGCTGTCATCGTGAGCGAGAAACGGGTCGGCACCGTCACCGCTCGCGTCCTCGAGCGCCCTGGGCTGTGGAACGGAGCCATGGCGCGCTGGAACACTCTCTTCGTGGAGATCCCGCGCCACACCTTCGCCCCGGTCAAGACCGTCTTCGACCTGTTGCGGCCCGAGCATCGAGGTGTCGATGACCCCTCGCGCTCGGAAAGCCCGTAGTTCCGAGATGTGACCGCTCGCAGACGCGCCTCCCGCGGCGCCGGACTTCCCTTTATAGCCGTCGCGATCGCCTTGAGCCTCGCCGGCTGCGCGTCCAACGTCGGACCGAAGACCGTCGGCCCCGCGCGCTTCGACTACAACCAGGCGCTCTCCAGCTCCTGGAACGAGCAGATCCTGCTCAACCTCGTGCGACTGCGCTATCGCGACACGCCGGTTTTCCTCGAGGTCGGCACGGTGCTGGCCCAATATTCGGTCACCGGCGCCGGCAGCCTCGGCGTCGACATCACGGACGGCCCCGTGGATGACGACATCTACGGAATCCGCGGCGCGGTCGAGTTCAGCGAGAGCCCGACGATCACCTACACCCCCTTGCAGGGCGAAGAGTTCGTGCGCCGGCTGCTGACACCGGTCTCTCCGGCGACCGTGCTGCTGCTGTCGCAGGCCGGCTGGAGCATCGAGCGGCTGATGCTTTGCTGTGTCAACCGCCTGAACGGCCTGCCGAATGCCCCAAGCGCCGCCGGCCCGACGCCCGACTACACGCCAAAGTACGGCGAGTTCCACCGTCTCGCCAGGCTGCTGCGGGAGCTCCAGGTGGCCGGCTACTTCAGCTTCCGCGTCGATCGCACCGACGGCGAGGAGAAGTTCCTGGTCGAGGTCATCCCGTCGGACGACCCGGAGGTCGACGCCATGGCGGCCGAAGTGGCCGACATTCTCGGCGTCGAACGGGGTCAGGGTACCTACCGGCTCGTCGAGGAGGGGGCCGTGGAAGCCGGCGATCTCGTGATGTCGGGACGCTCGCTGCTCGGCATGTTCTTCTACCTCAGCCAGGCGGTCACCGTCCCGGCGGCACACATCGAGGCCGGGTGGGTCACCCGCACGCGGCGTCCCGACGGCAGCGACTTCGACTGGGACGAGCTCACCGGGCGCCTGTTCCGGGTGGCGAACTCCACGCAGCGACCGAGCGGCGCCTTCACCGCCGTCCCGTATCGCGGTCACTGGTTCTATCTCGACGACACCGACCTGAACTCGAAGACGACCTTCGGCCTCTTGACCCTGCTCTTCTCCCTCCAGGCCAGCGGCGGCGAGGGCGCCAGCCCGCTGCTCACCGTCGCCACCGGACGCTGAGCCCGCCGCCGCGTGGCGCTGGAGCTATAGGTAGGGATCCAGCTCGCTCCAGCTGTCCTCCAGCAGGCCCTTGATGACGTCGTTCATGAAGTGGTCGGCGTCGGCGCCGTCGACCAGGCGGTGGTCGTAGGTGATGCCGAAGTAGGACATGGTCTTGATCGCGATGGTGTCGTTGCCCTCGGTGTCCTGCACCACCACGGGCCGCTTCTCGATCGTGCCGATGCCGAGGATGCCCACCTGCGGCTGGTTGATGATCGGCGTGCCGAAGAGGCTGCCGAAGACTCCCGGGTTGGTGATCGTGAAGGTCCCGCCCTGAATCTCCTCGGGCTTGAGCTTCTTGCCCCGCGCGCGGTCGGCGAGGTCGTTCGCCGTCTTGGTCAGACCCACCAGGTTGAGCTGGTCGGCGTTGCGGATCACCGGCACCAGCAGGCCCCAGTCGAGTGCCACCGCCATGCCGAGATTGATGTCGCGCTTGTAGACGATGTTGGCGCCGTCGATCGCCGCGTTCAACTTGCGGTGCTCGCGCAGCGCCGCCGCCACCGCCTTGAAAATGAACGGCATGTAGGTGAGCTTGGTGCCGTGGGCCTTGGCGAAGCCCGCCTTGGCCTTCTCGCGCTTGGCGTGCACCTTCGACATGTCAATGTGAAAGACGGTGGTGACGTGCGCCGAGGTGGTCTTGGAGTAGGCCATGTGCGCCGCCGTGATCTGGCGGATGCGCGACATCGGCTCGATGTCGACGTTCTCTCCCTCGGTGTAGGGGGCGACGGAAAACTCGAGCGGCGAGCGCGCCGGCGCTACCGGCCGCACCGCCTCCTCGCGCACCGCCGGCGGGGCCGCGGCGGCCGCGGGCTCCTCGCGCTTCTGCAGGTAGCCCTGGATGTCCGCCTTGGTCACCCGGCCGTGGATGCCGGTCCCTTCGACTTCCGACAGGTTCACGCCCTCTTCGGCGGCGATCTTGCGCACCACCGGGCTGGATGCCCGCCGCACCCTGTCGGCCAGCTCCTCGTCGGCGGCGGAGACGGTCTCGGACGGGGCCTCCGCCGGAGGCGCGGCAGGCGGTTTTTCAGCCGGCTGCGCGGCCGGCTCGGCGGCCGGCGCCGCGGGCTCGGGCTTCGCGGCGGCCTGCGG
>JBOGJI010000006.1:0-16054 GCA_050747865.1 Thermoanaerobaculia bacterium | reverse complement strand
CGCGCGGCTCCCGCCGTTCCACCGGCATCCTCACCGCGCCGGCCGAAACCGTTTGCAGGGGGTGCAGCACATGCGCGCTCACTCTCACCGCAACAGACGTGGGCAACCAGTCTACCGTTAGCAGGCCATACGCACTCGGAGCCTACAGCCATCCCTGGCGACGAGCGATGCGGGCGGCCTCGACCCGGTTTCCGGCGCCTAGCTTGCCGATCGCCTCGGAAAAGTAGTTACGGACCGTGCCCTCCGAGAGGTGCAGGCGCTCGGCGATCGCGGCGCCGCTCAGGCCCTCGCCGGCGAGCCGCAGGTAGCCGGCGCGGGCGAAGGTGGTCAGGATGATAGGGACGAGACCGTCCCTCCATTCCGGAGGCAACCACGACCACTGCGCCCTGACGCTCCGTGGTAGAGGAGAGGCCTTCGGAGTATTCGCTAGTGGTCAGGTCAGACCCCAACCTGCCGAGTCGTCAAGGACTTAGAAGCCACTTGAGCCAGAGAGCGAGAGGCTGGTAGCGCGTACGGGAT
Source organism: Thermoanaerobaculia bacterium (assembly GCA_050747865.1). Lineage (GTDB taxonomy): Bacteria > Acidobacteriota > Thermoanaerobaculia > Multivoradales > JAHEKO01 > JBOGJI01. Next base: position 15,535 of record JBOGJI010000006.1, on the reverse strand, counting down.
TCGAACCCGTGTTACCGGCGTGAGAGGCCGGCGTCCTAGACCCCTAGACGAACGCGCCTCGCGGGAGGCCGAATGGTAGCAAACCGGCCCGGAGGGGGCAACTTCAGGCCTCGTGACTGGCTTCCCGGAAGTGGAGCTTGACGCCGTCGGGGTCGTGGGTCTCGAAGGCGAGGCTGCCGTCGGGGGCGGTGCGCAGGCCGCCGGGGATGTTCTTGTCGCGGAACAGCAGCTCGCGGTAGGCCTTCTCCGCCGACGGCACGGTGAACGCGAGGGTCATCTTGTGCTGTGGTCCGCGGTAGTCGAACGCCTCGTCGCGGCCGGTTGCCCCGGCGGGACGGCCGAGCACCTCCAGCACGGTGTCGGCGGCGGCGAACGACGCACCGCGGCCCGTCTCGTTCTCCCAGGTTCCGAGGCGGGCGAAACCGACGACCTGCTCGTAGAAACGGCACGTGCGGTCGAAGTCGGCGGCCCGCAGGACGACGTGGACGCCTTCGATCTCCATGGCCTCCTCCCGCCGGCCACAGGCTGGAGAAGGCGGCCGACGCCGCGCGATCCTACCTGGAGACGGGCATCCCGCCACTTCCCGACGACCGCGCGAGCGGGATTTGTCCCCTGATATCCTTCCCGTCGTGAATCGCCGGGCCAGCCGACTGCCGCTTCTCCTGGCGCTGGCGTTCGCCGCCCCCGTCGGGCTCGCTCAGGAATCCGAGGCCCCACCCGTTCCCACGGTCCCCGGCACCCTGGTGACCGGAGATCAGAGCTCTCCCCTGCCGCTGGTGCGCTCCCCGGTCGGTCCGCTGGTGGCGTTGGGGTCGGTGGTCCGCGCGCTGGGCGGCAGCGTCGACGGGCTGGCCGGGAGCGCCGGCGCGTTCGTGCTCTCGGTGCAGGACACCCAGGCCGTCCTCGGCATCGGAAGCCAGGCCCTGACGGTCGGCGAGCAGATCCGGTCGATCTCCCAGCCGCCACGGCAAGGCCCCGACGGTCCGCTGGTGCCGATCGACCTCTTGGAGCGCGTGTACGGCGACCTCCAGGGCTACCGGTTCACCTGGGCCGACGACCCGCCGACGCTGAGCGCCACGCGCAGCGCCCTCAGGCAGATCCCCATGACGGTGGAGACCGTGCAGCTCGAGGACCTGACCACCGTGGTGCTGCGCTTCGACGAGGCCCCGGCCTACGACGTGGTCACCGAGCCGGGCGTGGTGCGAGTCGAGCTGCGCGGCGACGCGGCGCAGCCGACCGGACCGGTGCGGCTGCCTCAGGGGTCGCTGGCGCGGCGTATGGAGCTGTCTCCCGAGCGGATCGTGCTGCACCTGGCCGCCGGCGTCGAGGTGGATCACTACGTGCTCACCGATCCCTTCCGCATCGTCCTCGATCTCTACCGGGGAGCTCCCGGGGATAGCCTAGAGCAACCGATCTTCCAGCCTCCGAGGCCGCGGCCGGGCATCCAGACCATCGTCGTCGATCCCGGCCACGGAGGCGGCAACCCGGGAGCGCGCGGCTCCAGAGGCAGCCTGGAGAAGGACCTGACGCTGCTCCTGTCGCGGGAGCTCAAGGGGGCGCTCGAGTCCCGTATGCCCGTGAACGTGGAGCTGACTCGCGAGTCCGACCAGGACGTGGAGCTCGACGCCCGCTCCGCCCTTGCCAACGCCAACAAGGCCGACCTCTTCATCTCCGTGCACCTCAACTCGACGCGCGGCGGGACCGCCCACGGCGCCGAGACCTACTTCCTGAGCTTGAACGCCAGCGACGAGGCGGCGGCGCAGGCCGCGGCGACGGAGAACGCCGCGGGAGACGGCAATCCGGGCCCGTCGGGTCCCGGCGCGGAGGGCGATCCGCTGTACGACCTCCAGCTCATCCTCTGGGACATGGCCCAGAGCCGGCACCTGGAGCAGAGCCAGCAACTCGCCAAGCTCATCCAGGCGGAGCTCAACCGCTCGCTGGGGCTGGCCGACCGGGGCGTCAAGCAGGCGCCGTTCCGGGTGCTCAAGGGGGCAGCCATGCCGGCCGTGCTGGTGGAGCTCGGTTTCATCAACAACCCCCGCGACGAGGAGCGGCTGCGCGATCCGGCGTACCGGGGGAAGCTGGTGCAGGCGCTGGTGCGCGCGGTACAGCGCTTCGCCGCCCTCGACGAGCCTGCGCGTCCCGAGCAGCGTCAGGAACCCATCGGATGACGCGCCGCGCCGGCCGTCTGCTCCGCGCCGCCGGTCCGCCCCTGGCCGCCCTGCTGCTCACGGTCTGCGGCTGCGGCCCCGGAGATGACCAACGGAAAGCCCGGACGGAGCCGCGAACGGCGCAAGGCCCCCTCATCCATCTCTACTTCCCCGGGCCCGACGACCGGCTGCACGCCGAGGCCCGGCGCCTTCCCGGCGGGCTCAACACGCCCGTCGAGCGGCTGCACGCGCTGGGGCAGCTCTGGCTCGAGGGTCCGCAGAGCGACCGTCTGGGCCGCCCGCTGCCGCAGTTGGAGTCGCTGCGGCTCGATCTCAGCCCGGCGGGACGCGTCTACGCCGATCTGGTGCCGCGCCCGGAGAGCGAGCCGCCGCGGCTCGGCTCGACCGAGGAGGCGGGTGCGCTGTACAGCCTGGTCAACACCCTCGTCCTCAACGTGCCCGAGGCGCGCGAGGTCGTGGTGCTGTGGAATGGCGTCCAGCCGGCGACGCTGGCCGGCCACCTGGACACGGGGGCGCCGCTCACCCCGCGCCTCGATCTCCTCGCCGCCGACGCGACTCCGCCCGCGCCCCCAAGCGGCCGGTGACCGCCGGCCACCGGCTACCAATGCGTTGCCGCAGTGCTCCGCAGTTCACGGCGGAGGAGAAGCGGCGCTCCAAGGCCGCATGGCTGTGATCCTGTATGATGGGCGCGAAACATCCTCGCCGCCGGACGGACGGAGAGGCAAAACGCCTGTGGAGAGGGCGTAAGACCGGGACCGGCTTCGCCGGTGCCGGCAGCCCTCGGCGAAGCAGGAACCCACCGACGCGCCGCCCATGTGGCGCGGCAGGAATCGCCTTCCTTCGGGGAGGTGAGGACGTCAAAATCGCCTCCCCATGGCCGCCACCTTCCAGCGGATAGACGACCGCCCCGCCGATGCCCTCCGGCCCGTCCACCTGGAGATCGGAGCGATGAAGTTCGCCGAGGGCTCGGCGCTGATCTCGGTGGGAGACACGCGGGTGCTGGTCTCCGCGACCATCGAGGACCGCGTGCCGCCTTTCCTCGCCGGCAGCGGCAAGGGATGGATGACGGCGGAATACGCCATGCTACCGCGGGCCACGTCGACGCGTACGCAGCGCGAGGTGACGCGCGGTCGGCCGGCAGGGCGATCGGCCGAGATCCAAAGGCTAATCGGCCGCAGCCTGCGTTCCGCGGTCGATCTCGACGCCCTGGGCGAGCGCACGCTGATTCTCGACTGTGACGTTCTGCAGGCCGACGGCGGCACCCGCACCGCCTCGATCACCGCCGCCTGGGCGGCCGCCGTGCAGGCGCTCTCCGGGCTCTACCTGACCCGGCAGATCGAGCGCTGGCCGCTCACCGATCAGGTGGCGGCGGTGTCGGTGGGCGTGGTCGACGGCAACCCCCTGCTCGACCTCGACGCGGCGGAAGACCAGCGGGCCGAGGTCGACTTGAACGTGGTGGCCACCACCGGAGGCCACTTCATCGAGATCCAGGGCACGGGCGAGAAGCGCCCGTTCGCCCGTCAGGAGCTGGACGACCTCCTCGAGCTGGCGCGGAGCGGCATCGTGGGGCTGGCCCGCCTCCAGGACCGGGCCCTCGCCGACGTCAACGCCGACCTCGCCGCCGCCCGCGAGCAGGGGACCCGCAGCGCCGCATCACCAAAGGACGAGCGCGACCTCTGGGGCCCCCCGGAGTAAATCCCCCACCCGCCCAGGGGTCAGGGGTGCCCACCCTCCCGCCCGCGCAGGGGTCAGGGTCACCCCTCGCGAATGGTCACTCCCCTGACCCCTGGGTGGGCGGGGGCGTCAGCGCACGCGGCCGCGGACAGGAACCGTCACCGTGGGCTGCGCGGCGCTGCCTGTCTGCAACGTGAGCGCGCCGGCGATCTCGCCCGTCACGCCCGTGGTGTCGACCTCCACGGTCAGGTCCCAGAGCCGGCCGTCCTGGCCGGCGACCGGTGCGATCGTGGCGCTGACGGCCGGGGTGTCGCTCTGTACCCCGGTCACCGCCACGGCGTCCGCGGCGTGATTGCGGACCTCGAGGGCCCAGGTACGCCGCTCGCCGGCGGGGAGCTCACCCAGCTCGAGCACCGTGGGGATGACCTCGACCACCGGCTGGACGTGGATCGACACCGGCAGGCGCAGCTCGGGCTCGCGCGGGTGGTCGGTGCGCACGACCACCTCCCCGGCGGCGCCGCCGAGCGGCGCGTCGGCGGCGAGCGTGAGCTCCAGGCGCCACTGGCGGCCGGCGACATCCGGTAGACGCGCGTCCGCGCCGGCCTCCCGGGCCAGCGCTCGCAGGTAGGGATAGGGCGAGGTCACGCCTTCGACGGCAAGCCGGGGGCGGTCGGGAGCCCAGACCGTCACCGCGACGGTCGGCGCCGGCTCGCCCAGGGTGTGGCGGAAACGCAGATAGTCCGGCCGCGCCTCGACCAGCCGCCGGACGTCGGCTTTGAGCGTCAGCAACAGGACGGGATTGGCGGCGTCGTTGGTATAGACCTTCACCGACTTGGCGAGCGGGCCTTCGAGCGCGAAGGTCTCGAGAACCACCTCGACGGCGCCCGCCGCACCCGGCTCGATCCGCCGCGGCACCTGCGGCACGGTACAGCCGCAGGCCGGCTGGACGTCGTCGATGAGCAGGGTGGCGTCCCCCTCGTTGCGCACCTGGAACGTGAATGGAACGCTCTCCCCACGACGCACGACGCCCGCGTCCTGCACCGGGTCCACCAGCACGGCGCGCGGCGCCGAGGCGGCGGCAGGCACGGCCAGGGCAACGAAGGGCAGGAACCAGGCGAGACGGCGGACGCGCGCGAGGAACGGCGACATGACGAGCCGAATGCTACACTGCGCCGCCGGCCCGCCGAACCCCCCGCGACGAGGCATGTCCGAGCACGACAAAGACTTCCAGCCGGTCGCCGACCGGCCGCTCGACATCTACTGCATCGCCATCGGCGGCACCGGCATGGCGCCGCTGGCCTGCCTGCTCCAGGAGCTGGGACACCGAGTGCGCGGCTCCGACGGTCCTCTCTACCCGCCCATGAGCACCCTGCTCGAAAACGCCGGCATCCGCCCTCTGGTGGGCTTCGATCCCGCACACCTGGAGCCGGCCCCGGACTTGGTTGTCGTCGGCAACGCCGTGTCGCGCGGCAACTCCGAGGCCGAGGCCGCGGAGGAGCGCGGGCTCGAGCGCATCTCGATGCCGCAAGCCCTCGACCGCTTCCTGCTCGCCGGCCGCCGGCCGCTGGTGGTGGCCGGAACCCACGGCAAGACCACGACCACCGCCATGTCTGCCTGGGTGTGGAGCGCCTGCGGCCAAGATCCCGGCTACCTGATCGGCGGCCTGCCGCACGACCTGCCCGAGAGCTTCCACCGCGGCGGCGGCGAGCGCTTCATCATCGAGGGCGACGAGTACAACGCCGCCTATTTCGACCGTGGCCCGAAGTTCCTGCACTATCGCCCGCAGACGGTGATCTTGACCAGCGTCGAATACGACCACGTCGATCTCTATCCCAGCCCTGAAGCGCTCACCGACGCCTTCCGTCGGCTCATCCGCCTGCTGCCCGCAGACGGCTTGGCCGTGGCCTGGGGCGACGACCCCGCCGTGCGCCGGGTGGCCGAGGAGGCGGCCTGTGCGGTGCGCACCTATGGCCTGGCCGAGAGCAACGACCTGTTTCCGATCGGCGCCGTCGAGACGCGCCCGGACGGCACCCGGGTCCGGCTACACGACGAGGAGGCGGGGGAGGTGACGTTGCATCTCCGGCTGCCCGGGCACCACAACCTGCTCAACGCCCTGGCGGCGTGGACGGCGGCGCGGGCCGACGGTCTGCCTGCGGCGGCGGTCGCCGACGCCCTGGGGCGGTTCCGCGGCGTGCGCCGGCGCCTCGACGAGCTGGGCACGGCCGGCGGCGTCACCGTGGTCGAGGATTTCGCCCACCACCCCACGGCGGTGATGCGGACCCTGGAAGCCGTGGCGCAGCGCTATCCGGGCCGCCGGCGGGTGGTGCTGTTCGAGCCGCGTACCAACTCCGCCGGCCGGGAGCTGTTCCACGACGCCTACCGGCTGGCGTTCACGGGCGCCGACGTGGTTCTCTTCGCTCCCATCTTCCACGCCGGCAGGCTGGCCCCTGAGGAGCGCCTGGACCTCCAGGAGCTGGCGGCCGAGCTGCAGCGGATCGGCGTCAGCGCACACGCGTGCGCGGACAACGAAGCGCTGCTCGCCACCGCTCTCGAGTCGCTACGCCCCGGCGATGTCGTGCTCACCATGTCCTCCGGTGCGTTCGACCGCCTGCCTCATCGCCTCCTCGCCGTGCTCCAGCAACCCCAGGCGGATCAGGCGCGGCTCGAGCAGGCGTGACTCAATGCCTCCCTCGAGACGCGCGGCGGGGTCCTCCAGGCCCGCGGCCGCCGACCGCGGGAGCAGCCCCACGATCTCGGTCGTGGTGACCGTCGCGCCTTCGCCAGCCGCCGCCTCGCGGACCGCCTTCAGGGCCTGAGCCGGAGGCGTCGTGCCGATGTCGATCAGGTTCATGGTGACCTGCGCCGCCGAGCGGCTCGCCAGCTCGACCCCCAGCGCCCGCACGCCCGGCAGGCCGCCCGAGGAGGCGCGGATCCGGCGCGCCACGGCGCGGGCGACGGCCACGTCGTCGGTGTCCAGCAGGGCGTTGAAGGCGACGAGCGGGGGGCGCGCCCCGATCACCGTCACCCCGCCGGTCGGGTGTCTCTCGCGCGGCCCGCTGTCGGGCGGCGGCAGCGCCCGGCCGGCCGCCTGCGCCGCGCCCAGGAGCCGGCGCAGATCCGGCAGCTCCCGCCGGCTCGCCTCCCGCGACGCGGCGCCGTAGACGTAGACCGGCAGGGCCAGCTCCTCGCCGACCCGCTGCGCCAAGCGGTGAGCCGCCTCCACGGCGTCGAGCATCGTGGCACCGGCAAGCGGTACCCACGGGCACACGTCGACGATGCCGAAACGCGGGTGGACCCCCTGGTGGCGCGTGAGGTCGAGCCGCTCCAGGGCTTCCCGGTAGAGCGTGAAGAGGACGCGGCCCAGAGGTCCCGCCTCGCCTACCAGGGTCAGGACCGTCCGGTTGTGATCGACATCGACGGAGACGTCGAGCAGGTGGGCTCCCGGCTCGGCGACGATGGCGCCAAGGATGCGCCCTAGCCGTTGCCCGTCGCGGCCCTCGCTCAGGTTGGGAACGGCTTCGAGCAGACGCATCGGACTGGCTTCGGGGAACGCCGGAGTTTGCTAGCATATTCGACGCATCGCGATGGAATCTTCCCACCCAGACGGCGATCCGGCACAGGGTGCTCGCACCGGCAACGAGCGGGGGAGGGTCGTCGATCTGCTCGCCGAGGGACAGACGGCGTTCGAGCGCGGGGAGTACCAGGCGGCGATCGACGCCTGGTCCCGCATCTTCCTCATCGAACCCGAGCACCAGGAGGCGATGCGGCGCATCGACGAGGCGCGTCGGCTGCAGGCCGAGCAGGACCGGCAGGTGGAGGAGATCTACCACGACGCCCTGGGCCGCCTGGACGCGGGCGAGGTGGAGCTGGCGCGCGGCGGGTTCGAGCGGATCCTCGCCCTGCAGCCGAACCACGCCGCCGCGCGCGAGCATCTGCGGCGGCTCGAGCCGGCCGCGGGAGAGTGGACGGCTTCCGCCGCCAGGGACCGCCCGCCGGCGGCAGGACGCACGGCGCCGGCCAGAGGCGACGTCGCGGCCGCGCCCGGGACGGAACAGGAGACAGTCCATACGTCGGCGAAGGCGGCCGCGCCGCCCCGGCGACGGGGCGCCGTGGGCCGCGCGTTCGTGTGGATCGGCGGGGTCGTCCTGCTGTTCGCCGCGGCCGTGGCCTGGATGCTCTACAGCCAGCGGCAGCAGCTCTTCCCCAACGCCCGGCCGGCGGGCGAGCCCGCCGCCGCGACCGCGGCCGAACCGATCGCCGATGCCGAGCGGCTGCAGCTCGCCGGCCACACCGCCCGGGCCATCGAAATGCTGGAGCGCATCCCGCCGGAGAGCCCGAGCTACGCCCAGGCCCAGACGCTAATCGCGCAGTGGCAGAACGGCGAAGATCCCATCCTCGGATCGGTCGAGCGGAACCTCGAGCGGCATGGGAGCCTGCTGGCGCGCGCGCAGGACGCCGACGCGCAAGGCGACATACTGGCCGCGCATCGCCTGCTCGAAGAGGCGGCCGCCATCGCGCCGCCGACGGACGACGCGGCGGCTCTGCAGGCGGCGGTGAGCGAACGCCTGGAGCCGGTGGCCGACGTGCTCGAGATGTATCGCGACGGCGCCTGGGAGCTCGCGCTACCGCGGCTCTGGCGCATTCGCGACGAGCGGCCCAGCGACCGCATCGTCGAGCGCCTGCTGATCGACGGCTACTACAACCTGGCGGTGCGCGACCTGCAGCGCAACGCCCCGGACGAGGCGCTGGCCAAGATCACCCAGGCCGTGGAGCTCGATCCCGAGGACCCGAGCCTCGCCCGCGTCGCCGCGTTCGCGCGCACCTACCGGGAGCATCCGTTGGATCTGCGCTACCGCCTGTTCGTCAAGTACCTCCCTCTGCGATGATCCGCGAGCTCGTCGATTGCATGTGAGACAATCGACCGGCCCTCCGATGGACGACGACCGCGACACCCGGACCAAATCCCTTCTCGACCTGCCCCTGCACGGCGGCGCCGCACCAGAGGACGTTCCCGAGCCGGCGGAGCCCCCCGAGGACGCCTTGGACGCCATGCTGGGAAGACCGACGGCGGCCGGCAAGGCACCCGTCGAGGCTCCCGAGCCGGCGGACTCCCCCAAGAGCCTCTTTGACACAATGCTGGAGAACCCGGCGGCCGGCGAGGTACCCGCCGAGGCTCCCGAGCTGGTGGACTCGCCCAAGAGCCCCTTTGACACCATGCTGGAAGAACCGGCGATGGCGAATGAGGCACCCGAGGAGGGACACGAGCCGCCGGTCGCCGCCGAGAGCCCTTTGTTCGCCATGTTGGCGAAGCCGGAGGCCGGCCGACCACGACCGGTGCCCACGGCCGCCCGGGCGGCGACCGAGGCCGCGCCAGCCGATCCGCCGGCGGCGTCGCTCGCCAGCCGCCTGGCGGCCGGGTTGATCGATCTAGCCGTGCATCTCGGAGTGGTCGGCATCCTGGGGTTGGGATGCCGGCTGATCGGCGTGAGCCTCGCGGGTCAGATGTGGAGCGTCGCCGTGATGGTGCTGGTCTTCTCCTTCCTCTACACCGTCCCCGCCCTGCTGGTCTGGGGCCGTACCCCCGGAGCCGCCGCCGCCGGCCTGACGGTCCGCGACCCCGACGGGGCAGCGCCCGCCGCGTCCCGCTCCCTGCGGCGCTGGGTCGCCCAGTGGGTGACCTGGATGCTCGCCGGCCTTCCCGGCCTCATCCGCTTCGCCGATCGCTGGAGCGGCACGCGGACGGTGAGCTCGTGAGCCCGTCGCATGCGGGCGACAAGGGCGCGGCCGAGCCTCGCCTGCTCACACTCTTCATCACCGGGTTCGGCCGCAGCGGCACGACGATCCTCGACAGCCTGCTGGGACAGGCCGCCGGCGCCTTCTCCGGCGGCGAGCTCCACTACATCTGGGATCGCAGCTTCGGCGAAAACCGGCTCTGCGCCTGCGGTAACCCGTTCGCCGAGTGCCCGGTGTGGCGGCAGATCGTGGCGCGCGCCTACCCGGAGGACGAGTCCGACGGCCTCCCGGACGTCGAGCGCCTGACGGCCATCCGGGATCGCTTCACGCCCCGGCACACGCTCGCCCAGGCGTTGCGAGATCGCCCCCTCGACACGCCGGCGGGCGACTACGTGGCGGCGCTCGCCGGGCTCTACCGGGCGATCCGCGAGACCACCGGCTGCCAAGCCGTGATCGACTCCTCGAAGGCTCCCGGCCACGGGTACCTGCTGAGCCGGACCCCGTCCCTCGACCCGCGCGTCGTGCACATGGTGCGCGATCCACGCGCCGTCGCCTGGTCGTGGCAGAAGCAGAAAGTCTACGACCCCAGCGGCGAGCAACCGATGCTCATGAGCCGCCACACGCCGGCCCGCAGCGCCCGCCTGTGGACGACCTGGAACCTGGCCACGGAGCTGCTCTGGCGCCGCCACGGCGATCGTTACCTGCGGCTGCGCTACGAGGACTTCGCGCGCGACCCCCGCGCCCATCTGACCCGCATCCTCGAGTGGATCGGTCTCCCGCCCGACGCCGTCTCCTTCGCCGGCGACGGAACGGTGACCCTGCAGCCCACCCACGCCGTGGCCGGCAACCCCAGCCGCTTCTCCACCGGGCCGGTGACGGTGAAGCCCGACGAAGCCTGGCGCGACCAGATGCCCGCCGGCCAGCGCCGCCTGGTCACCCTGCTCACCTGGCCCCTGATGCGCCGCTACGGCTACCCGATCACTAGCTAGGGGCGCCCCAACCGAGGCGGCGCCGGAGGCGGCTGAGGAACTCCTGGTCCTCGCGGTCGAGGCCGAGGGCGAGCAGGGCGGCGACGAACAGGCCGTAGGCGAGCGGCGCGGCGAGACCGAGGCGCAGCCACGGCATCTCGGGGACCAGCAGCCGGACGCCGGCGACGCCGGCCGCCGCCACCAGGGCCGCGGCCAGACCCTTGCTGTAGCGCCGGTCGTAGGGCCACAGCGCCAGCCCTCGCCGCACCGCAGCCAGCCCGCCGACGAACAGGACCGCCACCGCGATCAGGGTCGCTACGGCGGCCCCCAGCAGGCCGAATCGCGGGATCAGGACGAGGTTGAGGAGCACGTTGAGAACGAGCGCGGTGCCGCTGAGCGCCAGCCACCGGCGCTGGAAGCCGCACATGATGAGCAGCATGCCGACGGCGCCGGTCGCCAGGTTCACGAGCTGCGCCGTGGACAGCACGACCATCGGCGCGGCGCCGGCGACGAACTCGCGACCCAGCAGGGCGGCCAGCACGTCCTCGGGCAGGCCGGCGATGACCACGAACGCCGGCAGGCCGACGTAGAGCCCCCACTTCGTCGTCACCCGGAACAGCTCGCCGAGCCGCGCCGTCTCGCCCTCGTGGTGCAGCGACGCGATCATCGGCGCGAACATGCCGGTGAACGAGCTGAGCAGCAGGTGGAAGAGGATCGACACCTGCGACGCCGCCTGGTAGATGCCGGTCTCCGCGGCGGAGAGGAAGTAGCCGACCAGCAGCCGATCGCTCCACACCACGAACACGGCCAGCAGGCCCGCGGTGGCGGTCGGCAGCGAGAAGCGCAGCAGCTCTCCGCGGCCGGGGATCCGTGTCTCCGCGTCGACTGCCGCGGCGCGCAGCAGCCGCGCCAGGAGCAGGAGCGCCAGCAGGGCGGCCAGCAGATAGGACGCCACGGCGCCCCACACCGCCGCGGCGAGCCGCCAGCCCAAGGCGAACAAGAGCGCCACCAGGCCGAGATGGAGCAGCGGCTGGCCGAGATCCTCCACCGCGACGCTGAACGACATGCGCTGCGACGCCCGCGTGGCGGCGGCGGCCACCCGCAGCAGCGGCAGGAAGAGCACGCCCACGGCAAGGCCTTCCAGCACCGCGACCAGGCTCGGCTTGCCGAAAAGCCCGGCGAGCCCGGGCGCCGCCAGATGGAGACCGAGGGCCGCCGCCGCCGCGGCGAGGAGCGTCAGCGCGAGGGCACGCCGGGCCAATGCGCGGGCGGCGGCGCGGTCGGCTCCCCACAGGGGCGCGCCGTAGCGCACCACGCCGTGCTCGAGGCCGAGCGAGGCCAGCAGCCCCAGCAGCAGGAAGATATTCCAGCCGATGGCATAGAGCCCAAAGAGCGCGGGGCCGAGGAGCCGGCCGAGCACGATCTGGACCCCGAAGGAGAGGCCCCGCCCCACCAGGCGGCCGCCGAGCAGCACCCCCGCTCCCTTGGCCAGGCGGGCGGCATCCTCCCCGGCGATCGCCGTCTGCTCTTCTGGCAGCACCGCGGCATCCTACCGGCAGGTCGCCTGTTCGCCGGACAGGCTCTTACGGGCGACGCAGAAGAGGCCCAGACCGGGCCAGGGGAGCAGCCGGTCGACGCGACGCAGCAGCGGCACCAGCAGGTCGACCAGCTTGAGCTGCCAGCGGCTGAAGTTGCGGCGCTTGAGGACCTTCCCGTTGAGCCACCAGCCGGGCACCGAGAAGCGGTTGAAGCCTTCCATACGCTCGACGACGAGACCGGCCGCCTCCATCTCCCGTCGCAGCGTGGCGCGCGAGTAGCGGCAGCGGTGGCCGAGCGCCTCGTCCAGCGTGCCGTACAGCCGCTGGCCGGCCGGCACGTAGAGCAGCAGCTTGCCGCCCGGCTCGAGGACCGGCACGAGATTCCGCAGACAGCGGTCGGGATCGGTCACGTGCTCGAGGACGTTGAGGCAGATCACCGTGTCGAACCTCCCGGCGAGGTCGGCGAAGTCCTGCGCCCGCTCGAGGTCGACCCTGGCCACCTCCAGGTAGGGCTTGCCGGCGGCGAAGTTGGACAGGTAGTGGAGGTAGTCGGCGTTGACGTCGGTGGCCAGATAGCGCTCGCGGGGCAGGACGTGCGCGGTGATGTTGCCGATGCCGGCGCCGATCTCGAGCACGCGGCGTGCGACGTCGGGGAGGATCTGGCGCACCATCCAGCGGTTGAAGCGGCGCGTGCGCTCGAGGCTGTGCAGGATCTGCCCTCCCCAGGCGTCCCGCTGGTAGAGATCGTCGACGAGCCAGTGCCTGAGGATCGCCCCGAGCGCCTTGAAGCCGTCGCGCCAACCGATCTTCTTGCCCTCCTGATAGGTGCGGCCGACGTAGCTGATCGGCACCTCGAAGATCGCGCAGTGGCGCTTGGCGAGCTTTGCCGTGAGCTCGATCTCGAGCCGAAAGTCGTTCGAGCGCAGGGGGATCGACTTCAGGAGCGGCGCCCGCACCAGCTTGTAGCAGGTCTCGACGTCGGTGAGGTTGAGGTCGGTGAACCAGTTGGAGAGGAAGGTGATCAGGCGATTGCCCAGCGTATGCCGGAAGTAGAGCACCCGGCGGCGCTCGGCGGCCAGGAAGCGCGAGCCGTAAACCGCGTCGGCCCCGTCCTCGAAGACGGGCTTCAAGAGCCGCCCGTAGTCCCGCGGGTCGTATTCCAGGTCGGCGTCCTGGATCAGGATCAGGTCGCCTTGGGCCTCGCGGATGCCCCGGCGCACGGCGGCGCCCTTGCCGCGATTCTCCGGCTGCGCCAGCAGCCGGATCTCGGGATGGTCGGCGGCCAGCCGCGAGACGATCTCGCCGCTGCCGTCCGTCGAGCCGTCGTCGACGACGAGGATCTCCAGTTTCACGTCGTCGCGCGCCGGCGTCTCGAGAATGCGCCGCAGCAGCTCGCCGACCAGGTAGCGTTCGTTGTAAAGGGGCACGACGACGGAGAGCAGGGGGCGACGCCCCTCCTCCCCCGGTCGGGACCCACGCCACCAGGCGGGGGCCCGGCGCCGATCGGACTCCATGCGCTCTAGCCTAGCGGATGTGTCTCCTAGGATAGAGTTCCGGATCGAGGCCATGCGACCGGTGAGCGCGCGAGGACCATGGAGACCGTCAGCTACGACGTCCTCCTGATCGGAGGCGGCGGCGCCGGCCTCCGCGCCGCCATCGCGGTCGCCGAGACCGCGCCGGAGCTGAGCGTCGGGGTGGTGTCGAAGGTCTACCCCATGCGCAGCCACACGGTGTCGGCGGAGGGGGGCGCCGCCGGCGTCGTCGGCGCCGACGACAGCCTCGACGAGCACGCCTACGACACCATCAGCGGCGGCGACTGGCTGGTCGACCAGGACGCCGCCGAGATCTTCGCCCGCGAGGCGCCTGAGGAGCTTCTGCGGCTGGAGCACTGGGGCTGCCCGTGGAGCCGCCAGCCCAACGGCACCATCGCCGTGCGACCGTTCGGCGGCATGAAGCGCGAGCGCACCTGGTTCGCGGCCGACAAGACCGGCTTCCACATCCTCCACACGCTCTACCAGACCACCCAACGCTTCGACGGCCTCACCTTCCACGACGAGTGGTTCGTCACCCGGCTGCTGGTCGACGAGGGCCGTTGTCGCGGGGCGGTAGCCGTGGAGATGGCCACCGGCAAGGTCTTCTGCCTGCTCGCCCGGGCGGTGATCCTGTGCACCGGTGGGGGCGGCAAGGTCTACGCCTTCACCACCAACGCCAACATCAAGACCGGCGACGGCATGGCGCTGGCCTACCGGGCTGGGGTGCCGCTCAAGGACATGGAGTTCGTGCAGTACCACCCCACGGGGCTGCCGTTCACCGGCATCCTGATCACCGAGGCCACCCGGTCCGAGGGCGGGTGGCTGCTGAACAAGGACGGCTACCGCTACCTGCAGGACTACGACCTGGGCGTGCCCAGCCCCAAGCCGGTGAAGCGCTCCATGGAGCTGGGGCCGCGGGACCGCCTCTCCCAGGCCTTCGTCATGGAGCAGCGCAAGGGGCGGACCATCCCCTCGCCGCACGGGGACGTGGTCCACCTCGACATCCGGCATCTGGGCGAAGAGCTCATCGACACCAAGCTCCCCTTCGTCCGCGAGCTCTGCTTGAAATACGAGAAGATCGATCCGGTCAAGGAGCTCATCCCGGTGCGCCCGGTGGTGCACTACATGATGGGCGGCGTGCACACCGACGCCCGGGCGGCCACGCCCCTGGACGGCCTCTACGCCGCCGGGGAGACCGCCTGTGTCAGCATCAACGGCGCCAACCGCCTGGGGTCGAACTCCCTGACCGAGATCCTGGTGTTCGGCGCCCGGGCGGGCCAGGCCGCCGCCGAGCGCGCGGCCGCGCAACCGCCGGGGGCGAGCACCGCCGTCTACGCCCAGGCCGCGGACGAGGAGCGCCGGCTGCACGCGCAAATCCTGGGGCGAAGCGGCGGCGGCGAGCGCATCGCGGACGTGCGCGACGAGATGCGGGAGACCATGGAGCGGGGGGCGGGGATCTACCGCAACGCCCAGGGCCTCGAGCAGGCCGGGGCGAAGATCGGCGAGCTCAAGGAGCGCCTGGCACGCGTACGGCTCGACGACTCGAGCCTCACCTTCAACACCGAGCTCACGGCCTATCTGGAGCTCGAGAACCTGCTGGACGTCGCCGAGGCCATCCTCCATTCGGCTCTCCATCGAACCGAATCGCGGGGTGCCCACCAGCGCAGCGACCACCCGGAGCGGGACGACCAGCGATTCCTCGCCCACAGCCTGGCCCATCGCGCCGACGGCGGGCCTCCGCGGGTGGAGCTGCTGCCAGTGACGATCACCCGCTGGCCGCCCGGCGAGAGGGTGTACGGGAGGTGAGGGCCTGTGACTCCATCTCCCGTGGGTCGCGTTGCGAGCGCCGTGGCCAGCGCCGCAAGGCGGCGCGACGCCGGCGATGCATGGGCATCGTCAAGGAGCGCCAACGCAGCGCC
>JBOGJI010000005.1:0-11093 GCA_050747865.1 Thermoanaerobaculia bacterium | reverse complement strand
CGTCACCCTCGCGAAGCTGGCCGTTGCCGGCGACGAGTACGTGGAAGTCCACGTCGCTGCTGGCCGGGATGCCCGTCGGTGCCGGCAGCTCGAAGTAGAGCGAGTCGTCCTCGCTGTCGCGGTCGGGCAGCGCGGGCACGGTGATCGGCTGGTTGACCGCGGGAATGCCCCCTGCGGGGGTGACAAACGTCCCGTCCACCGACACCGAGAGCAGCCCCGAGACGTTGTCGATGGCGTTGCTCGACCCGGTATCGAGCGTCACCCGTACGGTAGTGCCGCGTTGGGCGACCAGGCCGACCGTGTTGGTCGGCGTCTGCACCGCCTGGGTCACCTCGATCCCGGTGACCTGCAAGTCGCTCGTAGGATCATCGACGCAGCTGTTGCACCCGCCCAACAACGACCCGAGCAGCAGGGGGCCAAATCGAAAGATGCGCTTCATCATCGGCTCTCCTTGATCTTTGGTTGATCCTCGTCCCCTCTCCTCGGCGGTTCCCGTAGTCCCGAGGGGAGCGGACGGGCGTGTTTCAGTTGGATAGACGCAAAACGGAGGCGGACCTGATCAAACCGGGGGCCGGGGCGTGGAGATCGGCGGTACGATGTGCGGGGAACGATCGGCGTGGACGGGCAAGAGCGTGAGATCACCGAGCTGCTCCAGGCCCTGGGGGCGGGCGAGGGGGAGGCTCTGGACGAGCTGTTCGAGGCGGTCTACGGCGAGCTCAAGCGGCTGGCGCACCGCCAGCGCCGGCGCTGGCGTGGCGAGGAGACGCTCAACACCACCGCGCTGATCCACGAGGCCTACCTGAAGCTCTTCGAAGGCGGCGCGCGGGGCTGGCAGAACCGCGGCCACTTCTTCGCCGTCGCCTGCAAGGCGATGCGCCAGATCCTGATCGACCGGGCGCGGCGCACAGGGGCCGGGAAGCGGGGTGGGGACTGGCAACGGGAGCCGCTCACCGCCGAGGCCGCGGCGATGTCTCCAGAGGCGCGCGACGAGATCATCTCGCTGGACGAGGCCCTGTCCCGTCTGGAGAGGCTGGACGCGCGCCAGGCGCGCGTCGTCGAGTGCCGCTTCTTCGGCGGCCTGGGGCTGGAGGAGACCGCCGAGGCCGTCGGGGCGTCCGTGCCCACGGTGGTGCGCGACTGGCGCGCCGCCCGCGCCTGGCTTCACCGTGAGCTGAGGGCCGGTGGATGAACCCCGAGCGTTGGGCGCGCCTGCAGGAGCTGCTGTCGGCCGCGTGGGAGCTGCCCGAGGCGGAGCGGCGGGCGTTCCTCGACCTGGAGTGCGGCGATGCGGAGCTCAAGCGCGAGGCCGAGTCGATCCTCGCGGCCGAGGAGGGTTCGGAGACGTTCCTGGGCTCGCTCGCCGAAGCCGTGGGTCTACGAGGCGACGACGAGCCTCAGGCCCCCCTGTCAGGCCGGCGCATCGGCAGCTACCGGTTGCTCGAGCCCCTAGGCCGCGGCGGCATGGGCGTGGTCTACCTGGCGGAACGCGCCGACGGCGCGTTCGAGCAGCAGGTGGCGATCAAGCTCCTGGCCATGGGCCTGGCGGGACGAGAGGGCCACGATCGTTTCGTTGCCGAGCGGCAGATCCTCGCCGGCCTCGAGCATCCGGCGATCGCCCGGCTGCTCGACGGCGGGGTGACCGGGGACGGAACCCCCTACTTCGTCATGGAGCGAGTGGCGGGAGAGCGGATCGACACCTGGTGCGACGGACGGCGCTCGGGCATCCGCGAGCGCATCGAGCTGCTCTGCCGGGTGTGTGAAGCGGTCGAATACGCCCATCGCCGGCTGATCGTGCACCGGGACTTGAAGCCCGCCAACGTCCTGGTCACCGAGGACGGAGACCCCAAGCTGCTCGACTTCGGCGTCGCCAAGCTGTTGACCGACGTCGACGCCGAGGCGACCCGCGGGCGCACCGTCGCCCCGCTGACGCCGGCGTGGGCCGCCCCCGAGCAGCTCACGGGCGGCGCGGTGACGACGGCCACGGACACGTACGCGCTCGGCGCCCTCGCCTACCACCTGCTGGTCGGCGTCCCGCCATACGACGAGACGGAGCCCACGCTGGCGGCCGCCCTGAAGCGGCTGCGAGCGGAGCCGCCGTCTCCCAGCCGCCGGTACGGGGGGCTGCCGGAGGACCAGCAGGCCGAGATCGCCCGAGCGCGCGGCACCACGCCGAGCGAGCTACGCCGCCGCCTCGCCGGCGACCTGGACGCCGTACTGCTCCGTGCCCTCGCTCCCGAGCCCGAGCGCCGCTACGGCTCGGCCGGGGCGCTGGCGGCCGACCTCGAGGCCCACCTGACCGGCCGGCTGGTGGCCGCCCGGCCGCCGAGCTTCGGCTACCGGCTCGCCCGCTTCGTCGGCCGCCACCGCCTGGCGGTGGCCTCGACGAGTGTGATGGCGCTCTTGCTGATAAGCCTGGTAGTCGCGAGTGTCCGCTCGGCGCTGCACAACCGCCGGCTGGCGGAGCGCGTCACCGCCGAGCGCGACCGTGCCGAGGAAGTGACCGCGTTCCTGGTCGAACTGTTCGAGCTCTCCGAGCCCGCCCGCGCTCGCGGCCGCGACATCACAGCCCGCGAGCTGCTGGCCCGCGGCGACGAGCGGATCCGCACGCGGCTGGCCGACCAGCCCGAGACACGAGCGGCGATGCTGGCGGCCCTCGGTCGCGTCTACCGCCGTCTCGGCGAGCCGGAGCGGGCGGCAGGGCACCTCCAGGAGGCGGTGCGGATCTACCGTCGCCTCGCCGTGAACGGCGCTCCCCAGGTTCCCGACCTGCTCCAGGAGGCGGGAGCCGCGCGCGCCACCCAGACCCGCTGGAGAGAGGCAGAGGCATTCTTGCGCGAGGCGCTGCGCGGCCATCGGGCGCTTCACGGCCCGAGGGATCCCCGGGTTGCGGACACCCTGGCGCTCCTCGGCCAGGTGCTCGTCGCGTCGGTAACCCGCTACGAGGAGGCAGAGCGCATCCTGCGCCGTGCCCTGGCCCTGCAGCGGCAGATCTACGGCGAGCGGGATCACCGGGTCGCCTCCACGCTCGTCCACCTGGGGCTCGCCGCCGGTCACCAGGGCCGCTTCGACGAGGTCGAGGAGCTGCTGCTCGAGGGTGCCGCGATCTACCGCGAGCGGCCAGAGGAGGTGACGTCCGAATACGCCTTCGCGCTGCGCATGCTCGGCAACATCGCGATCTTCCGCCGCGAGTACGAGACGGCGGAGGAGATCGTGCGCGAAGGGCTGCAGGTGTTCGACACCTTCTTCGGTCCCGACCACTACGAGACCGCCGGCATGCTCTACGTAGCCGCCGAATTGGAGAACGAGCGCGGGGAGCTCGCGGCAGCGGAGCGGCACATACGCCGCGCGGCGACCATTCTCGAAGCCCCTCCAGAGCCGCAATGGGCGCAGCTCAGCGGCGTGCTGCGGCTGCTGACCACGGTCCTGACGCGTGACGGGCGCTTCGCGGAGGCCGAGGCGAGCGCGCGCCGCTCGGTGGCTCTGGCACGCCAGCACGAGGCGCCGATTCGCGTCGCCAGCTCGCTCTGGCTCCTGGGCGGCGCTCTGCGCGAGCAGCGGCGCTACGCGGCGGCGCGCCGGGTCTACGAGGAGGTTCTGGGGCCGCTCGCGTCCGAGCTGCCGCCGGGACACTCGTTGGTCGCGCTGGCCGAGTGGGACCTGGGAGTCCTGGCCGGCCGGGAGGGTCGGTGGGACGAGGCGGAGGCGCGCCTGCGTCGAGCCCTCGCGATGTATGAACCGTTGGCGAGTCGGGACAGCCCCCGGCTGGCAACCTTCCGCCTCGACCTCTCTCGCGCTCTGATCGAGCGAGGCCGGAACGACGAGGCATCGCGTCTGCTCGACGAGGCGCTCCCCGTGCTCGAAGCGGCGTTCGGAGCCGACGACCCGCGGGCACGGGACGCGAGGATCCTCAGCGCACGCCTCGCGGTTGAAGCGCGCCCGAACCGAATCGAGGCGCCGCCCGGTTGAACAAAGGCAGCGCCCGGTCGACGACCGGGCACTGGGAGAACACCACGTCTACGGATTGATCGCGGGGAGCGCCACGAGGTTGCTCTCGCGCTGGGTGGTGACGGGGTTGAACGGCACCACCGATACGCGAGCGCGAATCTCCTCCTCGCCAGCCCACCAGGTGTCCTCGTCGAGGTCGTCGTAGGCGATGGCGGCGGGACGCCACTCCAGGGTCAGGGAATCCCGGCCGTCCGCCCGCACGGAGAACCGCTTGCTCGGCGGCGACTGCAACTCGTCGTCGGGCGCCTCCAGCTCTTGGTCGTAGCCGGTGTCGTCGCCACGTCTTGTAGGCTCCGGATTCGTGGGCAAGCGGTCATCGAGCTCGATCCTGGAGACCCGCGCCCTCGGGCGCCGCTTTGGGCGGCGATGGGTGCTGGCACATGTCGACCTGCACGTCGAGGCGGGCGAGGCACTGCTGGTCGCCGGACCAAACGGCTCCGGCAAGACGACGCTCCTGCGCCTTGTCGCGGGCTGCCTCGAGGCGAGCGCGGGCAGCGTCCGGACGTTCGGTCTCGATCCTCGACGGCACGGCGGTGTCGTGCGCCGCGAGCTGTCGATGGTTTCGCACCACCTGAGCCTCTATCCGCGGCTGACCGGGGCGGAGACCCTCTCCCTGTGGCTGCGCCTCGGCGGCGAAGAGGCCGCGCCGACGCGCGTCGAGGAGCTGCTCGTCGCAGCGGGGCTGGACGGGCACGGCGGCGTCGAGGTCGGTGCCTATTCGGCAGGCATGCGCAAGCGGCTCGCGTTGGTGCGGGTGCGCATCGAGAGGCCGCGCCTGCTGCTCCTCGACGAGCCGTTCTCCTCGCTCGATTCCTCCGGCCGCGCCTGGCTCGCCGGCTGTCTCCGCGCGCTGCGCGACGAGGGCGTGAGCCTGATCCTGGCCTCGCACGCGCTCGAGCAGGCGGCGCTATTCTGCGATCAGGCCGTACGACTCTCCGAGGGACAGGTGGCCTGGCGAGGCCCCGCCGCGTCGCTCGTCGAGGCGAGGGCCTAGCCCGTGCGCTTGGCACGCCAGGCCTGGTGGATCCTGCGCAAGGATCTGCTGCTCGAGTGGCGGGGGCGGGTGCGTAGCGTCTCGGTCGTGCTGTTCGGTTTGGTCACCCTGGTGCTCTTCTCGTTCGCCATGGGGCCGGAGGCGGAGCCGCTGCGGCGGGGCGCGGCGGGCTTCCTGACTCTGGCGCTGCTGTTGAGCTCGGTGCTCGGGTTGAACGAGAGCTTCCGGCTGGAGCAGGAGGACCGGGCGCTGGAGGGGCTGCTGCTGCGGCCGGTGGAGCCGATGGCTCTGTTCTACGGCAAGGCCCTGGGAAGCGCCGTTCTGCTGCTGCTCCTGGCACCGATCCTGGTGCCGGCGGCGGTGGTGCTCTACGACCTCTCGCCGTCGCCGCTCGGCCTCGCCCGGCTCGCCGGGCTGTGGGCGCTGGCCGCCGCCGGCCTCGCCGCGCCGGGCACTCTCTACGCCGCCATCACCGCGCGCCTCAAAGCCCAGGACGTGGCGCTGCCGCTCTTACTCTTCCCGCTGGTCGTGCCGGTGCTGTTAGGATCGGTCAAGGCGATGGACTTAGTGCTCACGGGCGACCCCATGCACCAGCTCCGCTCCTGGACCCTCCTGCTGGCGGGCTTCAACGCCATCTACTGGACCGTGTGCGGAGTGCTGTTTCCGTTTGCCGTCGAGGAGTCCTGACATGACGCGTGGCTGGATCCGCTGGACCGGTGCCCTGGGGCTCGCCCTGCTCGCGGTGGGGACCTGGATCGGGCTGGTCGTCGCCCCCGCCGAGTTGCACATGGGGGACGTGCAACGCATCATGTACGTGCACGTGCCCAGCGCCTGGATCGCGCTCCTCTGCTTCACCGCGGCGTTCGTCTTCGCCGTGGTCTCGCTGTGGAGCGGTCGCCGGGCTTGGGACGACCGGCTGGTCGGGGCGGTGGAGGTCGGGGTGGTGCTCAACGCCCTGCTGCTGGTCCAGGGCTCGATCTGGGGCCGCGCCACCTGGGGCGTGTGGTGGGACTGGGACGTGCGCCTCACCACCTCGCTCGTCATGCTGCTGCTCTTCGCCGGCGTGCTCGCCCTGCGGAGGCTGGCCGAGGACGAAGGGCGGCGGGCGCGCTGGAGCGCCGTGGCTACGATCATCGCCTTTGTCGACGTGCCGCTGGTCTATTTCTGTGTCCGCTGGTGGCGCAGCCTCCACCAGATCCAGTCCTCGCCCGAGACCGTGGACGCCGCCATGACCCTGCCGCTGCGCATCAACGCCGCCGGCATGCTGCTGCTGGCGATCTGGATGATCTCGCGACGCGCCCGTATCGAGCGCGCCCGCCGCGCCGCCGAGGAGATCGCGCCGCCGCCGCGCCTCGCCGCCGAGGAGCCCGCCCGTGCCTGAAGGCGTGATCGCCGGCGGCTGGTCGTTCGTGGCCGCGGCCTACAGCATCACCGTGGTCGTGCTGACGCTCTACGTATGGAGCCTGGTGAAGCGGGGCCGAGCCGCCTCAGCGGTTGCCGGTGAGCGAGAAGGAGGGCAAGCCGATGACGACTGAGGCCGCGGCACGGAGCGAGCAGCGCCGCCGCCGGTTGCTGGTCGTCGGGGCGCTGGTGGTGGCCGGGGGCGTGCTCGCCTTCCTGGCCTTCGGCGGCATCGGCGAGAACCTCGTCTACTACTGGACCCCGAGCGAGTTGCTCGCCGCCGGCGACAAGGGCCGCGGCGCCTCGGTCCGCCTCGGCGGCCAGGTCGTCGCCGGCTCTATCGCGCACGATCCCGACGGCGGGACCCTGCGCTTCGCGGTGACCGACGGCGAGGCGACGGTGCCGATCGTGGCGCGGGCGGTGCCGCCGGCCATGTTCCGCGAAGGGATCGGCGTGGTCGTGGAGGGGAGGCTCGGCACGGGCGGCGCCTTCGAGACCAGCCGCCTGATGGTCAAGCACGACAATGAGTACCGCGCTCCCGGCGAAGGCGAAGAGCCTGACATGGAGCGACTCGTGGGCACTCTCGAGAGCGAGAACTGATGGCCTCCACCCTTGGGCAGGCCTGCGTCCTCCTGGGCCTGCTGGCGAGCGCCGCCGGCGCGCCGGTCGGCTTCTTCGCCGGCGCCCGCGGCTCGGCGCCGGCTCTGCGGCTCGCCCGCGCCCTGGCGCTCACCTTCGCCCTCTCCATGCTGCTCGCCACGCTGGTCATGGAGTGGGCGCTGGTGACCCACGACTTTTCGGTCTCCTATGTGGCCCAAGTCGGCTCGACGGCGACGCCGCTCCCCATCACCATCGTCTCGCTGTGGTCGTCGCTCGAGGGCTCCATCCTCTTCTGGGGCCTGGTTCTGGGGCTGTTCACGGCGCTGCTGGTGTGGTTGCAGAAGGGCCACGTCGAATACGTCGGCTACACGCTCGGCACCGTGCTCGCGGTCGCCGTCTTCTTCTGCTTCCTGATCGCCGGGCCGGCCAATCCGTTCGCCCCCACGCCGCCGCCGGTGCCCGCGGACGGGCCGGGGCCGAACCCCTTGCTGCAGAACCACGTGCTGATGATCGTCCACCCGCCGATGCTCTACCTCGGCTACGTCGGCATGACGATCCCGTTCGCCATGGCGGTGGCGGCGCTGCTGCGCGGCTCGCTCACCCCGGCGTGGCTCAAGCCCCTGCGCAACTGGCTGTTGGTGCCGACGGGGTTCCTGACGCTCGGCATCATGCTCGGCGGCTGGTGGTCCTACGAGGTCCTGGGGTGGGGCGGCTACTGGGCCTGGGACCCGGTGGAGAACGCCTCGTTCCTGCCGTGGCTGACCGCCATCGCGGCGGTGCACTCGGCGATGGTGCTGGAGCGCCGCGGGACCCTCAAGGCGTGGACGGTGATCCTGGTGCTGGTGAGCTTCCTGCTCACCATCCTGGGCACGTTCCTCACCCGCTCGGGCGTCGTCAACTCGGTCCACTCCTTCACCCAAAGCGCCATCGGGCCACTGTTCCTCGGCTTCCTGGCGATCAGCCTGGCGGCGGTGGTGGTGCTGCTGGCGCTGCGCGTCGACCGACTGACCTCGCGGCCCGGCGAGCCGCGCGTGCTGACTCGTGAGACTGCGTTCCTCGGGAACAACCTGCTGCTCGTGGCGCTGACGTTTACGGTGCTCATCGGCACGCTGTTCCCGATCGTGGCCGAGGCAGTGCGCGGGGTGAAGGTGAGCGTCGGGGAGCCCTATTTCAACCGCATGGCGGTGCCCATCGCGCTCGGCCTGCTGCTGCTCATCGGCATCGGGCCGGCGCTGCCCTGGGGTCACAAAGACCCGCGAGAGGTACGGCGCAGCCTGCTTCGGCCGCTCCCGTTCGCCGTCGCCGGCGGGATCGTGGCCTGGCTGCTGGGCGGGCAGCACCCGAGCGTGCTGCTCACCTCGGCCCTGGCGGGATACGCCCTGTGGGTGACCCTGGCGCAGGGCTCGCGATCGGCGCGCGGGCGGCGTGCCCGCGGCGAGCCGACGGCAACCGCGATCGCGACCTCGGTGCGCCGCGCACCGCGGCTGCTCGGTGCCTACGTCGTGCACTTTGGCGTCATCGTGACGTTCGTGGCGATCGCCATCTCTTCGGTGTTCCAGGCGAGCGCCGAGGCGACGCTGCGACCCGGCGAGACCATGGCGCTCGGCGAGTACGGGTTGCGATTCGAGTCGACGGATCTCGTGCGGGAGCCGCATCGGGTCTCCCAGCGTGCCGCGATCGTGGTCGAGCGCGGTGGCGAGAGCCGGGGGACGCTCACGCCGGCGATCAATCTCTACCCGACGCAGCGTGAGCCGATCGCCACGCCGGCCGTGCGCACCACGCCGACCCACGACCTCTACCTCACCCTGATGAACGTCGGAGCCGACGGCTCGATCGGCTTGCGGGCGATCCGCACGCCAGCCGTGGTCTGGATCTGGATCGGCGTCCTGATCATGGTGGGGGGGACGGCCTTGTGCCTGGTGCCGGCCCGCGCACCCGCCACTGAAGCGGCCGGCGTCCCTGCCGGCCGTGCGGATCGGCCGGTACGGAGGCCGGCCACCTCAAGAGGAGGCAGCGGCGGCGGAGTTACGGGGGATCTGGCCCCTGAGCCACTCGTAGAAGCGGTTTCCGACCTGAGCGCCGAGTCGGTGCCAAAACCGCTGCGGGAGGCCGGCTCGTGAACCGCAAGGTCCTCTGGATCGGCGCCGCCCTGGTCGTCCCGCTGGTCGCCTTCTTGGCGCTGGCCTTCCGACACGATCCGCGGATCGTCGAATCGCCGCTGGTCGGCAAGCCAGCGCCGGAGTTCCGGTTGCGGTCGCTCGCCGGCGAGGAGGTGGCGCTGGCCGAGCTCGCCGGCCGGCCGGTGGTGCTCAACTTCTGGGCCACCTGGTGCCAGCCCTGCATCGCCGAGCACCCCGTCCTGGTGGAGCATTCCCGTCGCTACGCCGGGCGGGTGCGCTTCGTCGGCGTGATCTACGACGACGATCCGGAGGCGATCCGCCGCTTCGTGGAGCGCTACGAATCCTGGGGCCCGAATCTAGTGGACCCGGGATCCGAGGCGGCGATCCGCTACGGCGTCTACGGGGCACCGGAGACCTTCTTCATCGACGCCCGGGGGATCGTGCGCCGCAAGATCACCGGACCGATGGGCCCCGCCTTGCTCGACGCCTACCTGAGGGAGATCCTGGGATGAAGGGGTTCCCCTTGGTCGGAGGACTGCTCGTCGTGACGCTGGCCGGTCCGCTCGCCGCGCAGCAGGACACGGGCTTCCCTCTGGACATGGAGATTCGGGCCGAGCTGGCCGCCGCCGACCGCGAGCGGCTCGGCCCGCCCCAGGGCGACAAGCTCGCCGGCGACGAGCTCGCCGAGCGCACCCACGCGGTGGCGGCTCGCATGCGCTGCCCGTCGTGCCAGGGCCTCTCGGTCGCCGATTCCCCGACGGCCGCGTCCGCCGCCATGCGGGCCAAGATCGAACGGCTGCTCGCCGAGGGCTACTCGCAATCCCAGGTTCTGACCTACTTCGAAGCCTCGTATGGAGAGTTCATCCGCCTGGCGCCGCGGCCCCGGGGCTTCAACCTGATCGTCTGGATCGCCCCTGCCGTGACGCTCCTCGCGGGGCTGGCGTTGATCGCCTGGCGTGTGCGCGGGGCGCGGCACAGCCAGCGGGTCGCCGCGGACCTCGAGCACTACCGCCAGCGCGTGCGGGCTGAGAGCCACCGATGAGCGCCGCCACGCCATGGGTCTAGTCGCGTCAGTGCTTGCCGTCGGCTTGGGGCTGGGCGCGATCCTGGTCTGGCGGCTGGCGCGCCGCGGCGGCGGGCCGGCGCGTGAGATCGAGCGGGCCGATCTCGATGGGCGTCAGGAAGAGCTCTACGAGCGGCTGCGCGCCGCCCGGGCGACGGGCGATGCGGAAGAGGTCGCCGAGCTCGAGCACCAGGCGGCGCTGAACCTGCGCGATATCGAGGCCCTCGGAGGCCCGTCGCCGGCTGCCACATCCTCGACGGGACGCGCCGCGTCGGGCGACTACGCGCCGGCACAGTCCTCACACGAGACCCCCGTGAACACCGGCAAGCTCTTGCGACGCGGTGGCGAGCCGATCCGCGCCGGTGTGCTCGGATTCGTCGCCGGCCTCGCGGTGGCCGGCTTGCTGATCACGCTCTTCTTCCTGGCCCAGCGGGACGCCCAGCCGCGGCCCGGCGAGCCGCAAGCGCCGGCCGAGGGCCAGGAGCACCCGGAAGGCGTCGAGCTCTCGGCCGCCGACCGGGCCCAGCTCGATCGGCTGCACGCCGACGTCGAACGGGATCCCCGGGACCTGGCGGCGCGCAAGCGCTACGCCCTGGCGCTGCTGGGCACGGCGCAGCTCTTCCCGGCCTTTCAGCAGGCGCAGGAGATCCTCGGCGCCAGCCCGGAGGACCCCGACGGCCTCTACATCACCGCGTTCGTGCGCCTGGAGATGGGCCGGGACGAGGTCGCCGTCGAGCTCTTCGACCGCCTGCTGGCCCGCTACCCGCAGCACGCGCCGGCTCTCGTCGGCAAGGGCCTGGCGAGCGCGCGGTCCGGCGACGCGGAAGCGGCGCGGGCAGCCTGGACGCAGGCGCTGCAGGCCTCGGGCGGCGACAACCCCCAGATCGAGCGCCTCCTCGCGGCGCTCGAC
>JBOGJI010000004.1:0-2956 GCA_050747865.1 Thermoanaerobaculia bacterium | reverse complement strand
ATCAGCTCGTCGATACGCCGGACGCCGCTGGCCAGTTCGCGTTTGAGCTGGGCGTGGAAGCATCGAACCTCGTTCGCCCTGGCGAGCGCCGCGCGTCGCTGAGCGGGCGTTTGTAGATCACCGAGCTCGCTCATGCCCACCTCCCTAGTCGTTGCTGGACCTTCCGGTCACGCGTCTCGGCGAGGACGCTCCGTACATGCCCGCCTGGACGGACGCGGCCCCAGGTGTCCCAGCCGAATCTTTGGCGACGGGCGCACAGGTAGGGGCCGGGGCTGATCTGCTCGACGAGGTCGAGGAACGCTTCTGGCTTCTTGCTGTGTACGCCGGTGCGCGGCCCCTTGAACCAGATCGAATCGACTCGGCGAAGATGACCCAGAGAGCCGACCCGGGCCGAAAAGGATGTATTCCGCTGACTGCGCGCACGCTCCGCCTGGCCCGAGTCCCATCCGCGTCCTCGCCCACACCAGGAGTCGCGAATAACGCACACCCATGCGTCGACTATGGCGAAGGCAGCTCGCATGTACCGGTTCGTTGTCCAGAGATAAAATGTGCGCGCCATATCGGTTGGCCCATTCAGCAATGGGCAAGGCTGCGATCTCTGAGACAGGCATCGTCTCGTACTTGATCGGCGTTCTCCGGCCGTCGAAGACTTCATCCTTTGGGATGCGCGACGGACTCGTCGGCCAAGACTCGTATGGCCAGGGTGGGTCAGCGACGATGGTGCGGTACCTCATGCCGCCTGCCCCGCCTTCTCACGCTGCGCCCGCATCCACTTGCGCACCTCATCCGGGTCGAAGCGGCGAGACCGGCGCAGCTTGTACGACGGCAACTCTCCCGCCGCCGCCTTATCCATCACCCACCGCTCCCTCATGCCGAGAGACGCGGCGGTCCGCTCGATCGTCCAACAGCCCTTCGCTCACCGCGCTCGCCTCCGCTCGTGCAGATGGACGGTCCTGGTTGGCTCGGTAAGATCATCGAGCCGGCGCTCCCAGTCCTCGTCGGAGCGCCGTGTCAGGTAGATCCAGGCGAACACGAAGAGAATGGTTCCGAGCGCCCACAGGCCGAAGACGGCGAGGGCGAACTCGACGACAGTCCACCAGCCGCTCATGTCGCGGTCATCCTGAGCGCCTCGATCTTCTCGTCGATGCACTGCCCGGCGATCGCGTCCGCCTCGTCGAGAACATCCCGGCCGGTGTCGGTCAGCGCGACGACGCGGTCCGCTGTCGCGGCTGGCGCCCACGCGAGGGGAAGTTCGGCGATCGCGTAGCGGAGCGCGAGCAGCACCCGCGCCGGTCGAAGGCCATATTCCAAGGCAGCATCCTTCGCGCTCACCGTCGGCCTCCGTTCAGGTAGCCGCCGCGGCGGAGCGCCCGTTTGCGCGCCTCCCCGCCACCACGCGTCCAGTGGAGGAGCGCGCCGAGCGCAACACCGAGGCCGACCCCCGTGCCGACGATCGCGACGAGGAACTGGCCTTCGCTCACGCGGCCACCCCCTCGCGCTTGCGGCGTCGATACTCACGCGCGTACAAGGCGCGGTGTGCCTTGTTGCGTTGCCGCCAGCGGCGCGTAGCCTCGCGCAGGCAGATACGGCATGCGCGGATCCCGCGGCTTTCGCCGAACGTGTTCTCCTCGCCTTCGGGATGCTCGCAGGCAGTGGATCTTCAAGGCGTTCCTTGCGGCGCGGCCCTCGCCTACTGAGGACGTTCTCTCGCACTGTCACTGGTTCGAGATGCGCTGCGTTCACGCGTCGGCGCGTCCGGCGTGGCTCGGCGAGGAGCCAGAACACGCCTTCCGTTCGCGGCGACCGCGCGCCGGTCGGCAGGGTCGCGGCGAGGGCGAGCTGCCTGTTGATGACGAGCCGCCCGTTCGGGTGGATGGCCACGAAGGGCAACGAGCAACGGCTGACCCTCCAGAGGGCAGCGGCAAGCGAGCGCCTCACCCGAAGCGATTCCCGGCGGTCGAACTCGGCGAGTTCGCGCGCTCCCCCCTGCACCGGTGCGCCGCGCCCGAACGCCGAGCAGACAAGACCAGGAGAAGCGACGGCTAGGTTCTTGAACCCGGCGAGCCGCGAGCAGGTAGCCACTACGACCGCCCGTCCCCTCAACCTCGCCAGCATGGGTGAGCGGGGCAGCGTGGGAGACAACGGTGCCGTCGCGGCCGCCCCCTGTTCAACCACGTCGTCGCCCGCGACGCCGGTGGCGCCGAGCCCGCGAGGCTCTTCCATCGGGGGTGTTGGGGCGCGGCTTCTTCCTCCCGCCAGCCTGTTCGCCCTGCGCCGCTGCGCGGGGCTCCTGCAGCTGCAGAGTGGCGCCGGCGTCGACCTCCGGCTTGCCCTCGGTCGATCGAGGCCGGTGAACCTGCTTGGTTCGCGCCGCTCGGACTGGCAGCCCGTTAGCCGAATCGAGCGCTCCAGAAACGACACGGCCATGGCCGACCCAGAACCCCAACGCACGGTAGCTGGACACCCGCTCGCGTGTTGCGGCGTGCGCCGTGAGCAACGCTCCCGAGAGCGTTGTCGCCAAAGCGTGGAAAAGGGCTGGCAGCGCCCGCGGCTCGCTCCAAAGACCTTCGAACACCATCCCGCCTCGACGCCGGGCAATCCAGGACGCTCGGGCTCGCCCCAAAACTCTTTGGCTCAGCAGCACCGCCTCGACGAAACAGCCTATGAAGCCGGCAAGCAACAGACCGCCCAACCCGCCCCACGTCCAGGCCTCCACCACGATCAACACTGCGAGCCCGGTAAGAGTCAAGCTGACGACACCAGCGAGCAACGCGAGCTGGACGAGCGGGACGGCGCCGACGGAGCTTCCCCCACCGATGAAGGCCCGAGGTCGATAGAGGACGAGCCCGCCCACCGGCCGACCATCAGCTTCGAGCTGCCAGTACCAATCAGGGTGAGTTGCGACGGTTCGCTCGATGAAGCGGCCGAGGCGACGCGCGGGCAACTCGCGTAAGTG
>JBOGJI010000003.1:0-15932 GCA_050747865.1 Thermoanaerobaculia bacterium | reverse complement strand
GGCGTGACTGTCGATCTCGCGCTCGATGCGATCGAGGATGGCTTGCCGCATCCCTCCCGGCGCCACCAGCAGCTTGCGGTAACTCTCCTTGCGCGAGTAGCCGGTCAAGGCGTTGAACAGGTCGGAGACGTCCTCGGCGATCTCCGGGTCGCAGGTGAAGAAGCCGAAGTCGGCGTAGACCCGGGCGGTCGCCGGGTTGTAGTTGCCCGTCGCCAGGTGGACGTAACGCCGGATGCCCCGCTCCTCGCGGCGCACGACGAGACAGATCTTGGCGTGGGTCTTCAAGCCGAGCACGCCGTAGACGACGTGTACGCCGGCGCGCTCCAAGGCCCGCGCCCAGCCGATGTTGTTCTCCTCGTCGAAGCGGGCCTTGAGCTCGACCAGGGCCGAGACCTGTTTGTCGTTCTGGCGCGCCTCCATCAGCGACTCGACGAGCGGCGAGTTGGGCCCGGTGCGGTAGAGCGTCATCTTGATCGCCACCACCTGCGGGTCGTGCGCCGCCTGCTCGACGAAGTTGACGGTCGGCGCGAAGCTGTCGTACGGGTGGTAGAGAACGGCGTCGCGTTGGCGCAGCAGCGGCACGAGCGTGCCGGCGAGCGGCGGCGGGACGACGGGCAAGAACGGCGGATCCTTCAGGTCCGACCGGTCGATCGCGGCGATGTCGGCCAGGCCGGCGAGGCCGATCGGGCTGTCCTTGGTGAACACCTGGAACGGCTCCAGCGCCAGGTTCTTGCTCAGCAGGTCGCGAATGCGAGCCGGCATCTCGCGGTCGATCTCCAGGCGCACGGCGGAGCCGAAGTGCCGCTGCTCGACGACCTCGGCCATGGCGGTCAAGAGGTCGGCGCCCTCGTCTTCCTCGATCTCGGGGTCGGCGTCGCGAGTCAGCCGGAAGGGATAGGCGCCGGCGATCTCGAGTCCGGGGAAGAGCAGGTCGAGGTTCGCCGCCACCACCTGCTCGAGCCAGACGAAGTTGAAGCCCCGCACCTCCTCGAGGCCGCTCTTCTCGTAGCTCTCGGCCTTCTCCTCGTCCGGCACCCGCAGCAGCCGCGGCAGGGTGTCCGGCACCTTGAGCCGCGCGAAGCGCTCGCCCTGCGCCGGATCGTTGACCACGACGGCGAGGTTGAGCGACAGGCTCGAGATGTGCGGGAAGGGGTGGCCCGGGTCGAAGGCGAGCGGCGTCAGGACCGGGAAGATCTCGCTCTTGAAGTGGCGGCGCAGCAGCTCGCGCTGCTTCTTCTTCAAGTCGGCGTAGGAGAGGACGTTGATCCCGGCCTCGGTCAGACGGGGCCTCAAGTCCTCGCGCCAGCAGGCCACGCTCTTGTCGAGCAGCGGCAGCAGCGCCTCGCGGATGGCCGCGAGCTGCGCGACCGGGGTCATGCCGTCGGGCGGCGCCTCGACGACGCCCATGCGCATCTGCCGCCGCAGGCCGGAGACCCGCACCATGAAGAACTCGTCGAGGTTGCCGCCGAAGATGGAGAGGAACTTGACTCGCTCGAGCAGCGGCAGGCTCGAATCCAGGGCCTCGCCGAGGACCCGGCGGTTGAACTCGAGCCAGGAGAGCTCGCGATTGAAGTAGTAGGTCGGATGGTTCAGGTTCGGCGCGCGCCGCTGGGCGGCGGCAACCCGGATGGGAGAAGAGGCACCCCTGGCGGCCGGCTGCGAAGCCACGGAGTAGAGGGTAGGGCGCGCCTTCTTCGCCATGGTGACATCTCCGTGTCGGCGACGTTACGGAGGGGGAAGCGGCAGCCAGATGCGGAACGTGCTGCCGACGCCGGGCGTGCTCTCCACCTCGACCTCGCCGCCGTGCGTGCGGGCGACGTGCTTGACGATCGACAGTCCCAGGCCGGTGCCGCCCAGCTCCCGGGAGCGGGCGCTCTCGACCCGGTAGAAGCGCTCGAAGATGCGCTGCAGGTGCTGGCGCTCGATGCCGATGCCGGTGTCCTGGACCGCCAGCACCGCCCGTCTGGCGTCGCGTAGCAGGGCGAGGCGTACGCGGCCGCCCTCTGGAGTGTAGCGGATGGCGTTGGAGAGCAGGTTGTCGACGGCCTGGCGCAGGGCCTCGGTGTCGCCGGTCACGGTGACGCCGTCGGTCACCTCCTCCTCGAGCGTCAGCCTCCGGGCCTCGGCCGCCGGCCGGTGCACCGACAGCGCGGCGTGCGCCACGGAGGAGAGATCGACCGGCTCCTGCGCCACCTGCTCCGGCCGTCCCTCCAGGCGTGACAAGGCGAGCAGGTCGGTGACCAGGTCGGAAAGCCGCCGCGTCTGCTCGGCCGTGCGTTCCAGGAAGCGGCGCCGGGTCTCCGGGGGCATCGCCTCGTCGGCGAGGAGGGTCTCCACCAAGCCGACGATCGCCGTCACCGGCGTCTTGAGCTCGTGCGAGACGTTGGCCACGAAGTCGCGGCGCACGGCCTCGAGGCGCTTCAATTCGGTCAGGTCGTGGACCACGAGCACCGCGCCGCCCCCTTCCGTGGGTGCGGTGTGGAGCTCCAGGAAGCGCTGATCCAGCTCGACGCCGGCACGCCCCGACTGCAACGCGCCGTCGGCGTCGGCGACCCGCCGCAACGCCGTGAGCACCGGTTGTGAGCGCACCACCTCCCAGATGCGCTCGCCCCGCGAGGTGGCGGGGGGAAGCTTCAAGAGCCGGATCGCCGCCTCGTTCAGATGGACGATGCGCTCCTCGGCGTCGAGGGCGACCACGCCTTCGACCATGCTGCTCAGGATCACCGCCAGCTCGGCACGCTCGCGGCCGAGCCGTTCCAGGCGCTCGGACAGCTCGGCGTCCATGCGGTTGAAGGCGTCGGTCAGGCGGCCAATCTCGTCGTCCCGATCCAGCCACACGGCGCCGCCGGTCTTGCCGGCGGCCAGGGCCTCGGCGCGCTCGGTGACGGCGATGATCGGCCGGGTCACCCGCCGCGTCACCCACAGGCCGAGCAGCAACGCCACGGCCGCGGAGACGCCGGCACCGGTGTAGATGGCTCCCCGTGCGCGGGCCAGCCTTTCGGCGACCTGGGCGTCGATCGGCGCCTCGCGCGGCGTCCCGGCGGCGGCGAGCGTGTCCCGCCGGACCTGGCGGGAGACCAGGATCCCGACCACCGACGCGGTGAGCAGGATGATCAGGGCGTAGGCGCCGTAGAGGCGCCACAGGAAGCGACTGCGCAGCATGGATCGCACGACGGGCAGTCTAGTTCCCGCGGCCGGAGTTCAGGGAACAGGGGTCAGGGTTCAGGGGTCAGGAATGCCGGCGTCGTCCCTGGCCCCTGACCCCTGGGCGGGTGGGTGGGCGGGCGGGGAGTCATGCCTCTGCCGACTCTTCCGCGGACTCCTCGGTCTTCTTGCCCGTGTGCCGGATGTCGACGCCCTGGACGTAGTAGATGACGTCTTCGGCGATGTTGGTGGCGTGGTCGGCGATGCGCTCTAGCGCGCGGCCGATCAGCAGGAGCTGGAAGAACGGACCGACGTCTTCGGGCGCCTCGGCGCTGCGCGCCACCAGATGGTCGAAGAAGGCACGGTAGCGCTCGTCGATCTTGGCGTCGCGCTGCCAGATCTCCATCGCCATCTCGGCGTCGCGGCGCATGAAGGCGTCGAGGGCGCCGGCGACCATGCGGCGCACGCCGGCGAACAGATCCCGGATCTCCGTGTCGTCCGGCACCTGGCCCCCGCGCACCAGATCGCGTACCGAGCGGCCGATGTTGTTGGACAGGTCGCCGATGCGCTCGAGGTCGGTTGTGATCTTCATCACCGCGAGTAGCAGCCGCAGGTCGACCGCCATCGGCTGCTGGCGGGCGAGGATCTCGTGGCAGTGCTCGTCGATCTGCTTCTCGAGCTGATCGACCCGCGAGTCGGTGCGCATCACCTCGCGTGCCAGCTCGCCGTCGCGGGTGGCCAGCGCCTGGCCGGCCATGTCGATCATCTCCTCCACCACGCCTCCCATGGCCAGGAGGTCGCGGCGGATGGTGTCGTACTGGGTGTCGATGACTCTGGTTGTCATGAACGGACTCCTAGCCGAAGCGCCCGGTGATGTAGTCCTCGGTCTGCTTCTTCATCGGGTTGATGAACAGTCGCTCGGTCGGTCCGTACTCGATCAGCTCGCCGAGATACAGGAACGCCGTGTAGTCGGATACGCGCGAGGCCTGCTGCATGTTGTGGGTGACGATGACCTGGGTGTACTGCTCGCGCAGGTTCTGCATCAGCTCTTCGATCTTAGCGGTGGCCACCGGATCGAGCGCCGAGCAGGGCTCGTCGAACAGCACCACCTCGGGCTCGACGGCGATGGCGCGGGCGATGCACAGCCGCTGCTGCTGGCCGCCGGACAGGCCCAGCGCCGTGTCGTTCAGCCGGTCCTTGACCTCATTCCACAGCGCCGCGTTGCGCAGGCTCTTCTCGACCGCGTCGTCCACCACGGACTTCTTGTTTACCCCTTGAATGCGCAGGCCGTAAGCGATGTTCTCGTAGATCGACTTGGGAAACGGGTTCGACTTCTGGAACACCATGCCGATGCGCTTGCGCAGCAGGTTGATGTCCACCGCCGGATCGTAGATCGAGCCGTCCTCGAAGCGGATGTCCCCCTCGAGGCGCACCGAGTCGATGAGATCGTTGAGGCGGTTGATGCAGCGCAGCAGGGTCGACTTGCCGCACCCCGAGGGCCCGATGAAGGCGGTGATCTGCCGTGCCGGGATGCGCATGGAGATCTCTTTGAGCGCCTTCGCCTCGCCGTACCAGAGCGACAGGCTGTCGATCGACAGGATCGGATCCTCGATGCCGGGATCGAGGGCCGCATCGCCGTTCTGGGACGCCGCCGCGGCGGCAGTGGACACGGCCGGAACGGGCTCCTCCGGCAACGCTCGGCTCTCCGGAGTCTCCACCTCCAGCTCGGCCGGGGCGGTCGTGAGGGGATTCTGGTCGGTCATGGTCTGCTGCTCCATCTAGCCTACACGGCGCTGCCCGCGTACTTGCGCCGCAGGTGGTTGCGGATGGCGATCGCCACCAGGTTCATGGCCGTCACCACCAGGATGAGTAGGAGGGCGGTGGCGAAGACCAGCGGCTTGGTGGCCTCGACGTTGGGGCTCTGGAAGCCGACGTCGAAGATGTGGAAGCCGAGGTGCATGAATTTGCGCTCCAGGTGCACGAAGGGGAAGTGGCCGTCGATGGGCAGCGCCGGGGCGAGCTTCACCATGCCGACGATCATCAGCGGCGCCACCTCGCCGGCGGCCCGTGCCATGGCCAGGATCATGCCGGTGAGGATGCCGGGAGCGGCGGCCGGCAGCACCACCTTCCAGGTCGTCTCCCACTTGGTGGCGCCGAGCGCCAGCGAGCCTTCGCGCACGATCCGCGGCACCGCCGCCAGCCCCTCCTCGGTGGCGACGATGACCACCGGCACGGTGAGCAGGGCGAGCGTCAGCGCCCCCCACAGGATGCCGCCGGTGCCGTAGGTCGGCGTCGGCAGGGCCTCGGAGTAGAAGAGCTGATCGATCGTGCCGCCGATGAAGTAGACGAAGAAGCCGAGGCCGAAGACGCCGAAGACGATCGACGGCACGCCGGCCAGGTTGTTCACCGCGATGCGCACCATGCGCACCAGCGGTCCCTGCTTGGCGTACTCGCGCAGGTAGAGGGCGGCGAGCACCCCCAGCGGTACCACGGCGAAGGACATCAGGAACACCATCATCACGGTGCCGAAGATGGCGGGGAAGATGCCGCCCTCGGTGTTCGACTCGCGCGGGTCGTCGGCAATGAACTCCCAGACCCGGCTGGCGTAGAGGACCGTCTTGTCCCACAGCCCCATCTTGTTGGGCTGCATGTAGCGGACGATGTTGCCCACCGGGATCGCCTTCTCCGTGCCGTCCGCCGCCCGCATCACCAGCGTCTCGCGGGTGAGTTGCTGGCGCAGCTCGACGAGCCGGGATGTCAGCGCGTCGTACTCGGCCTGCAGCGGCTCCCTCCGCTCCGCGATCTCGGCCAGCCGGTGCTCGCGCTCCGCGGCGGGCGGGTCGTCGAGCTCGACCTTGCGCTCGGCCAGGCGCTGCCGCTCCATCCGGAAGTTGACGTCGCCGATGGCGCCCTTCTCTATGTCCTTGATCTCCTCCCGCAACCGGACCTTCTCGGCGTGCAGGCGTCCCAGCGCCGGCACCAGCCGATCGCCTTGGGCGAGGACCTCGTCGCCAGCCCGCAGCTCCTGCGGGAAGCCGTAAAAGTTGCCCCACTCCAGCCGTTCGAGCAGCATCGCTGCGGCCGGCGTCTCCGTGCTCGCGATCGACTCGTCCAGCACCCACAGGAAGTCGTTGCCGGTCAGGTCGCGGTTGCCGACCTTGAGCTGGAGGCGCGTCGGCAGCTCCGCCGGGTCGGTCACCTCGGTGCCGCGCACGGTGCCACGCTCGTGGACCTCGCCGAGCAGCCGCCGCCCATCGTCGAGCTCCACCTGCACCAGCCCACGCTGCCAGAAATAGGCGCCGCCGTTGACCACCATCAGGCCGATGAGGCCGACGACCAGGAGCAGGTTCAGCGCCAGGGCGCCGCCGCACAGCCAGGTCATCGACCGGCCGAGCGCCTCCGTGCGGCTCACGGTCCGTCGCCTCATAGCTCGGAATACCTCTTGCGCAGCCGTTGACGCACGATCTCGGCGGCCGTGTTGACGATGAAGGTCATGACGAAGAGCAGCAGGGCGGCGAGGAAGAGCACCCGGTAGAGGGTTCCGCCGTGCGGCGCCTCGGGGATCTCGACCGCGATGTTGGCCGACAGCGTGCGGAAGCCGTTGAACGGGTTCCAGTCCATGATCGGCGTGTTGCCGGTGGCCATGAGCACGATCATGGTCTCGCCGACGGCGCGCCCGAAGCCGATCATGATGGCCGAGAAGATGCCGGGGCTCGCCGACGGCAGCACCACCCGGGTCACCGTCTGCCAGCGGTTGGCGCCGAGCGCCAGCGAGCCGGCCACCAGATTCTTGGGCACGTTGGAGAAGGCGTCCTCGGAGATGGCGAAGATGATCGGGATGACGGCGAAGCCCATGGCAAGCCCGATGACCACGGCGTTGCGCTGATCGTAGGGAAGGCTGAAGGTCTCACGCAGCCAGGTCTGGAAGCTGCCGCCGAAAGCGGCGACCTCGAACGGCTGCGACAGTGCCAAGCAGAGGCCGATCCCCAGCGCGATGGCGCCGGCGAAGACGATGACTTCGGAGCCGCTCCAGAACCGCCCGCGCGCGCCGCGCGGCAGGAGCTGCCAGCCGAGCCCCGCCGCCAGCACCACGAGGGGCAGCACGATCGCCGACAGGATGAGGGCGGGGAAGTACTGCTCCAGGCGCGGCGCCAGCCACAGCCCGGCGAGAAAGCCCAGCACCACGCTGGGCAGCGCCGCCATGATCTCCACCGTCGGCTTGACGAAGCGCAGGAGCTTCGGGTGCATGAACTGGGAGGCGTACATGGCGCCGAAGACGCCCAGCGGGATGGCGAGCAGCAGCGAGTAGATGGTCCCCTTGAGGGTGCCGACCAAGAGCGGCGTCAGCGACAGCTTGGGCTCGAAGTCGTCAGTGCCGCCGGTCGACTGCCAGGTGTATTCGGCGCTCTCCGCGCCTTCGTACCAGAGCTTGCCGAACAGCGCCTTGAAGGAGACCTCAGGGTGCGGATTGCGGATCCAGACCCGCGCCAGCTCGCCGTCGCCGGCGAGAAAGGCGCCGTCCGACTTGGGTGTGAAGGTGAGGGTGTGGAGGCCGGCTTCCGGGGCTCGGTCGCGCCACAACACGCGCTCGGAGGTCGAGTAGTAGAGCCCCAGCTCTCCCGCCTCGTCGAGGACGAGAAACCCCTTGTTGCGCAGAGACGGCGCGAGCCTGCGGATCGCCGCCCCGTGGGCGGGGAACTGGCGCACCTTCACGAGATTCGTCTGCGTCGGATCGTCCGGCGCGCGAACCGGAAACCAGGTGGCGAGGCTGCCGTCCTGATGCCCCACGATGAGGGCCCGGTCGCCGATCAGGAGCGTCGTCGCGGTGATCGGCGAGGCGCCGGCGGAAGCGGTGCGGACCGGCCCCGGCGCCCCGTCCCGGAGGCTCCACTTGACGAGCCCGGTACCCCCCGCGACGCCGTACAGCGTCCGCTGCATCTCGTC
This sequence comes from Thermoanaerobaculia bacterium, assembly GCA_050747865.1. Taxonomy (GTDB): domain Bacteria; phylum Acidobacteriota; class Thermoanaerobaculia; order Multivoradales; family JAHEKO01; genus JBOGJI01. The sequence goes on along the minus strand of JBOGJI010000003.1, from coordinate 7,844 downwards.
GAGCAGGAGGTGCGTCACGGGAGCCGGCGGGTCGATCCGGTGGCTGGCCAGCGACTCGGTCGTTTCGCCGGTCAACATGTTGCGCTTCGCGGTTCGCTGGACCACCGCGATGCCGCCGTCGGCGAGGCTGGCCACCACCGTCGCCTTGCCGTCGCCGTCCAGGCGCCCGGTCAGACCTTCGATCGCCGCCTGGTCGGCTCCCGGGACGGTCAGCCAGACGGGCTCGCTGAGCGCCGTCTCCACCACGCGCTGCCGTCCCTCGAAGCGCACGGGAAACTGCACCGCGATCAACGCCGCGCGGCCGTCGGAGAAGGCGGCGGCGAGCAGCGACTCGCCGGGCGCCACGGTGCCGGCGACCAGCCGCGCGGGCGTGGCGAGCAGATCGTGCTCCAGGGTCAGCGAGCCGTCCTCGGCGTTGTAGGCGCGGACGACGCCATCGTCTTCGAGCGTTACAGCGGTCGTCCGGTGCTCGTCGGCGATCAGCGCGAGGGCCGCCTTGGAGCCCGCGAGCGGCACCGTCTTGCCCCACCCCACCTCCGCGGGCCACGTCAGCGGCCAGACCTCGAGCAGGATGAAGACCAGGATGCCGAGAATGCCGGCGATGATCGCCATGCCGCCGCCGGCGATCGCCCAGCGCGAGATGCGGTCGGCGAGCAGGCGGCGGGAGGCGGTGCGCTGGCGGGTCCGAGGGACTTCGCCGGTCGGCGCGGCCAGGGACTCAGTTGTCATGCTCAGGCCAACGGGATCCAGGAGTGCGAGGGCTCGCCCCGGTGCTCCGGGGCGAGCCTATCGGATGACGCGGAACCCCGCGCCGCCTCGTTACTGGAGCTTTGCCAGCTCCTCGTCGACGATCGACTTGCCCAGCGGCAGGTAGCCGTCCTTGACCACGACCTCCTGGCCCTCGCGACTCATCACGTATTTGACGAACTCGCGGACGAGGGGATCGATCTCCTGGTTCGGCGCCTTGTTGACGTAGACGTAGAGGAAGCGCGACAGCGGGTAGTTGCCGGCGTAGACAGTCTCCGGATCGGTGCCGTGGGCGGTCCCGCCTTCGGAGGTGGCGAGCTTGACCGCCTTCACGCCGGAGGTCTTGTAGCCGATGCCGCTGTAGCCGATGCCGGCCAGGTCCTCGGTCACGCCCTGGACCACTGAGGCCGAGCCGGGCTGTTCCTTGACCGTGTCCTTGTAGTCGCCCTCACACAGCGCGATCTCCTTGAAGTAGCCGTAGGTGCCGGAGGCCGAGTTGCGGCCGTAGAGGCTGATCGGCCTCTCCGCCCAGCTCCCGTCGAGGCCGGCCTCGCCCCAGCTAGCGATCGCGGCCGCGGCGCCGCAGGTGCGGCCCTTGGAGAAGATCGCGTCCACGTCCTGCATGGTCAGCTCTTCGACCGGGTTGTCCTTGTTGACGTAGACCGCCAGGGCGTCGATGGCGACGCGGATCTCGGTCGGCTTGTAGCCGTACGCCTGCTCGAACTCGTCGATCTCGGAAGACTTCATCTGCCGGCTCATGGGACCGATCTGGGCGGTGCCGCTGATCAGAGCCGGAGGCGCGGTTGACGAGCCCTTGCCCTCGATCTGGATGCGCACGTTGGGGTAGGCCTTCTGGAAGCCCTCGGCCCACAGCGTCATCAGGTTGTTCAGGGTGTCCGAGCCGATCGAGTTCAAGTTGCCCGACACGCCGCTGGTGGTCTGGTAGCCGGAGATGGCCGGGTCGACCTCCACCGCCTGGGCGAAGGCCGCGGTGCCGGCCAGGGTCGCGACAGCGGTCGCCGCGAAGATCCGCTTGAGCTGCATCACATCCAATCTCCTCTTGATCGTCATCCTTGCAATCGCTGGGATGGAGCCACACACGACTCCATCCCGGCGCAAGTGTCGCGCCGGCGTTTGGCACTCACAGGACTTGTGTGTGACAGTGGGGTGACAGCCCCGGGCAGGTGGTCACCGGGAGGGCGGGGAGTCACCGCCGAAGGCGGTAGCCGACGCCGATCACCGTCTCGATGCGCTCGGCCTCGTCGCCAAGCTTCTTGCGCAGGCGGCGGATGTGGGTGTCGACGGTGCGGGTGTCGACGTCCGGGGAGTAGTTCCAGACCTCGGAGAGCAGGGCGTCGCGGGTCTTGACCCGGTCGGGGGCGCGCATCAGGGCCTCGAGCAGCCGGAACTCGGTAGCGGTGAGCGGCAGCTCCTCGCCGCCGAGCAAAGCGCGATGCCCTTCGGGGTCGAGGCGCACGGCGCCGGCGGCGAGCCAGCCGCCGCTCTGCTCTTCGCCCCGCGCCCGGCGCAGCACCGCCTTCACCCGTAGCACCATCTCGCGCGGGTTGAAGGGCTTGGCGATGTAGTCGTCGGCGCCCAGCTCCAGCCCCACGATGCGGTCCACGTCTTCGCTCTTGGCGGTGAGCATGACGATGGGCACCGAGGCCGTCGCCTCCTCGCGGCGCAGCCGGCGCGCCACCTCGAGCCCGTCCATGCCCGGCAGCATGAGGTCGAGCAGCACCAGGTCGGGCGGATCCTGCCGCAGCGCCTCCCAGGCCTCGTCGCCGCGGGTGTGCACCCGGATCTCGAAGCCCTCCCGCGCCAGGTTGTATTCGAGCACCTCGGCGATGGCCGCCTCGTCCTCGACGACCGCGATGCGTCCCTCCATTACCTCGATTGTATCCCGCCGACGCGTCTCGGAGGCGAGCAGCAGACTCCCCATGGCGCGGCCGAGCCTAGAGGCACGGCGTGAAGCCGCTGTGACAAACCGGCGACAGCCAGGCGAACACCGGTCCGCTCCGCCTCGTGCGCGGAGCGGGCCGGGCAACGGAAGGCGGGGTAGCCGCGCCTCAGTTCGGCCAGTGCAGGCCGAGGGCTTTGGCCAGGAAGGCCGCCATCTGGCCGCGCGTCAGGGGACTGTTTGGGCAGAAGTTGCCGCCGCCGCAGCCGCTGGTGATGCCGGAGGCCGCCAAAGCCTCGATCTGCTGGAAGAAGAGGTGACTGGTCGGCACGTCGCCGAAGGTGGCCGTCCCCGGAGCCGGTGAAATCTGGCGGCGCCACCACAGCTCGACCGAGCGGAACTTGGTCTGGGATGTGTTGTGAGTGTCCGTGACGAAGAGGTTATATCGAGACGCGAAATTGTTGACCGTCGTGGAGAGACCGGTGATGAAGAAGAAGTTGCAGCCTGGCGTCGCGCTGGTTCCAGTCGTCACCGAGCCCAGCGCCGAGCAAGCGGCGTCAGAGCCCGCCGCGCATCGGCTCAGAGTCAGAGTGATGGAACCGGGGGAGTTGTCGTCACAGGCCTCGAGTGCCACGATTTCGAGCCTGGCTCCTGTGGGCAGCGAGACGGGGCATACGAAGTCATGGAAGTTGACCGTGCCGCCTGTCTTGTAGACCCACCCTTGCAAATTCGATTCGTATTCGACGTTCAAGCCACTCGCCTGATCGTAGGCGGGCAGGCAGGTGGACGCCGATACCACGGTGATCGTGCGGTCGTCGAGCCCGTACCCCGACGGCTCCAGTTCGCCGGCGCGGCCGAGCGTCCCCGACTCCATCGAGGTCTGACCGATCGCCGGCGTCGTCGTCATGACCGTGAGCAGCGCCAGAGACAGAAGAACGTAGACGGTCGATTGCATCTTGCTTCCGCGTGTTCGCATGGTGTCTCCTCCCGAGGTTGGTTTGTCTGCGTCCTGGTAGACGTAGACCGTCGGGATTCGGGATCACATTGTCGAGCGAGCCGCGATCGACGGTAGGATCGGGTGGAGCGGACAGAGTGGAGCAGGACGAGCGCGAGATCACCGAGCTGCTGCGCGCCCTGAGCGGGGGTGGCGCGGGGGCGCTGGATGAGCTGTTCGAAGCGGTCTACGGAGAGCTGCGGCGGCTTGCCCACGGCCAGCGCCGGCGCTGGCGTGGCGAAGAGACGCTCAACACCACGGCGCTGCTCCACGAGGCGTATCTGAAGCTCTCGGCGGGCCAGCGGCGACGCTGGGAGGATCGCGGCCACTTCTTCGCCGTAGCCGCCAAGGCGATGCGGCAGATCCTCATCGACCGGGCGCGCTGGTCGCAGGCGGATAGGCGCGGCGGCGAAGGGAAGCTCGAGGCCCTGTCGCGCTCGGCGCCGCCGGCAGTCCCGCCCGCCGCGCAGGAGGAGCTGCTCGCCCTCGACCAGGCCCTCCATCGCCTGGAAGCGCTGGACGAACGCCAGGCTCGCGTCGTCGAGTGCCGCTTCTTCGGCGGCCTCGGAGTGGAGGAGACCGCGGAGGCCGTCGGGGTCTCGACCGCCACGGTCAAGCGCGACTGGCGTGCGGCGCGCGCGTGGCTCTACTACGAGCTCACCGCCGGCGCCTCCCCGGGCTGACCGGGCGGCGATCGTCGGCCGTTTCCGCTACCCCGAGCGACTGGCGGGCATGCGGCACGTCACTGAGTGATCTCTCCCCAGTGGAGCCCCAGGGCCTTGGCCAGAAAGACAGCCATCTGGCCGCGGGTGAGCGGGGTGTCCGGACAGAAATCGCCGCCGCCGCCGCAGCCTGCGGTGATCCCGGAGACGGCCAGGGCCTCGATATGCTGGAAGAACGGGTGGCTGGTCGGCACGTCGCCGAACGTGGCCGTGGCCGGCGGCGGGCTCACCTGGCGGCGCCATTGGGCGCGGACTTGAGCAACGACCAGGCCCCCATCTTCTGGGCAGGGGTTGGGTGAGACGACCTGGACGCCGTAGAAGCAGCTCTGGAGGTCGATGTCTTCGTCAAGGGGTCCGATGGACGCGAATCTGACGAAATCCGCGGCACCGGTCGTTTCGTGCACCCCCAGGACGAGTGCCGTCAGGTTTCCGTCGTCGAAGTCCGGGTAACAGATGCGGAACGCCGTCACCTCCATCGCCTCCGTACTGTTGTCCACATACCGGATGTCGACCTGTTCGAGCTTGGCGCCGTGGGGCAGATTCTGGAGCTCGGCGAATGCGGCACCGCCAATCGTTGCTCCCGGCATGCACTGCAACCCGATCCCTCCAAAGTACTCGTTGTCGAAGATCGGCTGGAACCCGACGTTTACGGTGGAGTAGCCCGCGGTACCCGTGCCGAAGGGTCCTCGCGAGTCGCCGCTGTCCGCGGCGGTGCGGCTCTCTTCTCGGCGCGCTTTGAGAGTCGCAGCCTGGGCCGCGGCGCGCTCGGCCGGGCTCATCCCCAGTTGCTCGTAGACCTGCGGCGTAGCGTAGACGTTGGCGGCGTCCGGCTCGAAGCCCAGCCGCTCGAGCAGCGCCGGGTCGGTGATGGGAATGTCGTCGTCGACCGTGTCGGCCGGCTGTGCCAGCGCGGGCAGCGCCAGCAGGGCACCGGCCGCCAGCCACACGGTCGGTCGCAGGATGCATCGTGACATCGTCTGTCCTCCTGTCTGTTCCAGGTCGTCTCTGCGGCGGAGCGAATCGAAATGATGGCTCTCCGCCCGGATTGACGTAAGCTGAGCGGATCCGGGATCACGAGTAGCCGGTCGGCCCAGGGGAGCGACGATGAACCGGGAGCGTTGGCTCCGACTCCAAGACCTTCTTCAGGGGGCGTGGTCGCTCGCGCCCGACGACCGCGCCGCCTACCTCGAGGAGCGTTGCGACGACTTGGAGCTGCGCCGCGAGGTGGGGGCGCTTCTGGCCGTCGACGACGCGGCGGAGGACTTCTTCGAGCGGCTGGCCAGCGACGCCGGCGTTACTAGCGGCGAGGCGAGCGAAGCGGTCGACCTCTCGGGGCGCCGTGTCGGCAGCTACCGACTACTTGAGCCGCTGGGTCGCGGCGGCATGGGGGTGGTCTATCTGGCTGAGCGGGCGGACGGCGCGTTCGAGCAGCAGGTGGCGGTGAAGCTCCTGGCGATGGGGCTGACCGGCCCGGAAGGGCACCGGCGGTTCGTCGCCGAGAGGCAGATCCTCGCCGGCCTGGAGCATCCCGCGATCGCCCGGCTGCTCGACGGCGGCGTGACGGAGGACGAGACGCCGTACTTCGTGATGGAGCGGATTCAAGGGGAGCGCATCGACGCCTGGTGCGACGCCCGCCGCCTCGGGCTGCGCGAGCGTATCGAGCTCCTCTGCCGGGTGTGTGAGGCGGTCGAGTACGCCCACCGGCGGCTGATCGTGCACCGGGATCTGAAGCCCGCGAACGTCCTGGTCACCGAAGATGGCGATCCCAAGCTGCTCGATTTCGGGGTCGCCAGGCTCCTCACCGATGTCGAGGCCGGTCTCACTCGCTCCAGCGGTGCCGCTCCCCTGACTCCGGCTTGGGCAGCGCCGGAGCAGCTCGAAGGCCGGGCGATCACGACCGCCACGGACACGTACGCGCTCGGAGCCCTGGCCTATCTCCTGTTGGCAGGAGTGCCGCCCCATGACCTCGAAGACCGCACCCACGGAGGGATCCTGCGCCGACTCCAGACCGGACCCCCGGCGCCGAGCCGGCGGCTCGTCTCCCTTCCGGAAGCCGAGCGGTCGAAGCTCGCCGAGGCGCGTCGCACCTCGGCCGGCGAGCTGCGTCGTCGCCTGACCGGAGACCTCGACGCGATCTTGCGGCGCGCGCTGGCTCCCGCCGCAGAGCACCGGTACGGCTCGGCCGGCGGGCTGGCGGCGGACCTGGAGGCGCACCTCGCGGGACGGCCGGTGGCCGCCCACCCGCCGAGCCTCGGCTACCGGTTGGGCCGCTTCGTCACCCGGCATCGTGCCGCCGCCGCCGCGGCCGCCCTGGTCCTGACCGTCGGCCTGGCGGGCCTGGCCGGAACCCTGTGGCAGGCCCGTGAGGCTGTGCATGAAGCCGGGCGCGCCGGCGCGGCGCTCGACTACGTGCGCGGCCTGCTGAACGTCCTGGTTCCCGAATCAGGAAATCTGCTCGTCGACCGTGGCGAGGTGCTGGCCAACGCAGCCGAGGACGCCCGCACGGCGTTGGCGGCGGAACCGCTCGCCTTGGCCGATGTCCAGGACACCATCGCGTCGCTTACCGCGCGTATCGGTCGCTACCCGGAGGCGTTGACGCTGCGCGAAGAGGTGCTGGCGTTGCGCCGCGAGCACCAAGGCGAATCCCACCCGGACACGGCTGCCGCCCTGGGAGCGTGGGCGGCCACGCGTGCCCAGATGGGGGATCCCGATCGTTCTACGATAGTGAAGGCCTATACCGACGCCGTCGCGCAACTGGCCCGGTACCCGGGAGAGGCGTCGAGACAGGCTGACGTGCGCCTCGCCTACGCCACGTACCTTGCCGATCAGGACGACATGGCCGAGGCGTTGCGGCAGTTGGATGCCGCGGCGGAGCTGCTGCCGGCGCCCGGAGAGGCTTCGGCAAGACAGCGGCTCGAGATCGCGAGGCAAGCGGGCGCCGTGCTGTTGCGGATGGACAGGCTGCCCGATGCGGAGCGACGGCTGCGGCCAGCGATCGCCGAAGCGCGCCGGCGCCTGCCCGAGCGCGACGGGCTGCTGGCGTCTCTGCTCGGCGAGCTGGGCGCCGTGCTGTCGCGGGAGCATCAGCTCGACGAAGCGATCGCCGCGCTCGAAGAGGCGGTCGCGATACAGCAGGCGCTGTATCCGGAGGGCAGCGAGAGCACACTGAATACACTGAGCGCGTATGCAAACGCCCTGATGGTGGCCGGCTACCTGGAGGATGCAATCGAAGTCAGGCCCATCTTCTACAGTTTGCTCCCGGATTCGAGTCTCCGTGGGGAGCCAAGTCATTGATTCCCAAAGACTTGGCTTGCAGTGGCGGGATGAGCTCGTAGCCTATGTAGTGCCAATGACTGAGCCGATAAGGCTTGACAAGAGCTTGAATATGTGGTCTTCTGGTGGTGCCACCAGAGGCCACTACCCATGTTCTTCAGACCCAAGCGCGTCGGCAACTACACTTACCTGCAGATCGTCGAGAATC
>JBOGJI010000002.1:0-5961 GCA_050747865.1 Thermoanaerobaculia bacterium | reverse complement strand
CGTCCTTTGTGGTCTTTCCGGGCTTACTTCTTGCTGGTACGCGATGCCGCTCTGGTGGTCGACTTCGCCGCACCCTTGGCGGCGGTACGCCGGGCACCGCCACGCGCGGCGGTGGCCTTCGGCGCCGCCTTCTTGGTGGTCGCCTTCTTCACCGCCGACTTCTTCACCGCGGTCTTCTTCGCGGGTGCCTTCTTCGCGGGTGCCTTCTTCGCCGGAGCCCGCTTGGTGGTGGCCTTGGCGGTGCGGGTGGCCTTCGTCGCGGCCTTGGTCGCCTTGGCAGTGGTCTTCTTGGCCGTGGTCTTCTTGGCCGCGGTCTTCTTGGCCGTCGTCTTCTTCGCGGCGGTCTTCTTCGCGGCCGGCCTGGTGGCGGCCTTGACGGTCTTCTTCGCGGTCTTCGCCGGTGCCGCCTTCTTGGTGGTACGCGCCGTGGTGGCCTTGGCCGCCGGCTTCGCGGTCTTCGTACCGGCCTTCTTCGCGGTCGTCCGCGTGGTGGCAGACCCGCTGGTGGTAGCGGTCCTGGCCACGGTACGGCCGGCCGCGACGGTACGGCTGGCAGCCGTGGTCGCCGCACCCCGGGTCGTTGCCGCCGCGCGTGCCACCGCGGTGGTGGCGGCCTTCGGCAGCGCCGGCAGCTTCTTCTTGCCGGTCACCACGTCCTTGAACGCCTGCCCGGCACGGAACGCCGGAAGCGAGGTCTTGCGTACCTTCACGGTTTCGCCGGTACGCGGATTGCGTGCCGTACGAGCCCCCCGCTCCCGCTTTTCGAAGACACCGAATCCCGCGATCGACACCTTGGCGCCCTTGGAGACCGCACGTTGAATCTCCGTCAGCACCGCGTCGAGCGCCTGGTTCGCCGTTCTCTTATCCCCCAGTCGATTGACCAGGGCATCGACGAGCTCGCCCTTGTTCACGACTTCCCCTCCCAAGTTCGCTGTTGACCACACGTGACATTACTCGTGGCCATCTGCGCGCACGCTATGTCGCCAAGGGGCTCGACACAAACACATCGGCGATAAAAGCCCTTGTGTCGTAACGGATTCCGACCAGTTGGCCGATTCGTACAACGACCGGGAGGGGAAAATGGCGCGGTGCTATCCCACCTGGCTATCCCACCTGGGTACGCGGCAGCCACGGCGAGCGGTGGTGCTCGTACTCGCCGATCGTGGTGTCGTGCCGCAGGGTGAGGTCGATGTCGTCGAGCCCTTCCAGCAGCCGCCACCGGCTGAAGTCGTCGATCGGGAACGACCAGGTGTGCGCCCCGGCGCGTACCTCGCGGGCCTGCAGGTCGACGGTCACCTCGAGCCCGGGATCGGCCTCCACGGCGGCCCACAGGGTCTCGATCGCCTCGGCCGGCAGCCGCACCGGAAGCAGCCCACCCTTGAGCGAGTTGCCGCGGAAGATGTCACCGAACCGCGGCGAGAGTACGGCGGCGAATCCGTGGTCCTGCAACGCCCAGACCGCGTGCTCCCGCGAGGATCCGGTGCCGAACTCGGGGCCGGCGACGAGCACCGTGGCGCCCTCGTACACCGGCTGGTTCAGCACGAACGAAGGGTCGTCCCGCCATGCGGAGAACAGTCCGTCGGCGAACCCGGTACGGGTGACCCGCTTCAGGTACTCGGCGGGGATGATCTGGTCGGTGTCCACGTTGGAGCGCCGCAGTGGCACGGCGCGGCCGGTGTGCACGGTGAACTTCTTCATGCGCTCTGACTCCTCACAGATCCGCCGGGGCGGCGAGGTGGCCGGTGACCGCGGTGGCGGCGGCGACCGGCGGCGAGACCAGGTGGGTACGCCCACCGCGACCCTGCCGGCCCTCGAAGTTGCGGTTGGACGTGGACGCGGAGCGGGCGCCGACGGAGAGCTTGTCGGGGTTCATGCCCAGGCACATCGAGCAGCCGGCGAACCGCCATTCGGCGCCGGCCTCGGTGAACACCCGGTCCAGCCCCTCGTCCTCGGCCTGCGCGCGTACCCGGGCCGAGCCGGGAACCACCATCATCCGTACGCCCTCGGCGACCTTGCGGCCGCGCAGCACCTCGGCAGCGGCGCGCAGGTCCTCGATCCGGCCGTTGGTGCAGGAGCCGACGAAGACCACGTCGATGCCGACGTCGCGCAGTGGCGTACCGGGGGCCAGCGCCATGTACTCCAGGGCGCGCTCGGCGGCGTTGCGCTCGGTGGGGTCGGTGAACGAGGAGGGGTCCGGCACCGCGCCCGACAGCGGCGCCCCCTGTCCCGGGTTGGTGCCCCAGGTGACGAACGGGGTCACCGCCGACGCGTCCAGCGTGACCTCGGTGTCGAAGCTCGCGCCCGGCTCGGTGACCAGGCCGCGCCAGTGCTCCAGCGCCTGCTCCCACTGCCTGCCGGACGGCGCGTGCGGCCGCCCCTCGAGGTACCCGAACGTGGTGTCGTCCGGCGCGAACATCCCCGCCTTGGCGCCCCACTCGATCGACATGTTCGCCACCGTCATCCGGCCCTCCATGGACAGGCCGGTGAACGCGGGTCCGCGGTACTCCACGATGTGGCCCTGCCCCCCGCCGGTGCCGACCTGGGTGATCAGCGCCAGGATCAGGTCCTTCGCGGTGACGCCGGGCGCCGGGTCGCCGACCGCGTTGACCGCCATCGTCCGCGGGCGTACCTGTTGCAGGGTCTGGGTGGCGAGTACGTGCTCGACCTCGCTGGTGCCGATCCCGAACGCCAGCGCTCCGAATGCCCCGTGGGTGGAGGTGTGGGAGTCGCCACACACCACCGTCATGCCCGGCTGGGTCAGCCCGAGCTGTGGGCCGATCACGTGCACCACGCCCTGGTCGATGTCACCGAGCGGGTGCAGCCGTACCCCGAACTCGGCGCAGTTGGCCCGCAGCGTCTCGATCTGGGTACGCGACACCGGGTCGCTGATCTTGAGCAGGTTGTCGGTCGGGGTGTTGTGGTCCTCGGTGGCGATGGTGAGATCGGTACGCCGCACCTTCCGCCCCGCCGCACGCAGCCCGTCGAAGGCCTGCGGACTGGTCACCTCGTGGAGCAGGTGCAGGTCGATGTAGAGCAGATCCGGCTCCCCGTCGGCGCTGCGTACGACGTGTGCGTCCCAGACCTTCTCGGCCAGTGTCCGTGCCATCACAACCGCTTCCCACTCAGTGGACATCCCGAATGATGGGAGGTATGTTTCGTCTCGTGGGACACAGTATCAGTGGCGTAGGCGTACTCGACAAGGCGGTTCTCATTCTCGAGGCGTGCGTGGAGGGCGCCAGCCTCGCCGACCTGGTGGATCGCACCAAGCTTCCCAGGGCCACCGCGCACCGCCTGGCGCAGGCGCTCGAGCTGCACCGGATCCTGGTACGCGATCCGCACGGCCGCTGGCGCCCGGGGCCACGGCTCGGCGAGTTCGCCAACGCCGCCCCCGACGTGCTGCTGGCCACCGCCGAGCCGGTGCTGGCGCAGCTGCGGGACCAGACCGGCGAAAGCGCGCAGCTCTACCTCAGGCGCGCCGACGAACGGCTGTGTGTGGCCGCCGCCGAGCGCTCAAGCGGCCTGCGCGACACCGTGCCGGTAGGGGCGGTGCTGCCGATCATCGCCGGCTCCGGCGCCCAGGTCCTCCTGGCGTGGGAGCCCCCCGAGGCGGTCCTGCCACTGCTCCCGAGAGCGAAGTTCACCGCGAGAACCCTAGCCGAGGTACGCCGCCGCGGCTGGGCGCAGAGCGTGGCAGAGCGCGAGCCAGGTGTCGCCTCGGTCAGCGCCCCCATCCGCGACCGCACCGGCCGCGTCATCGCCGCTATCAGCATCTCCGGCCCCATAGAGCGCCTAGGAAGACGCCCCGGCGACCGCCACGCCATGGCCGTAGTAAGAGCCGGCCAACGCCTCTCCGGCCTCTAACGCCGATTTTCACTCAGCGAATGGCCCCTCATCTTGGGTGTGGTTACGCGAATTGGTAGCGCACGGTGCGTTGGCCGAGCCAGGGGACGGAGATTTCGGGTAGGTCGGCTTGGCGCAGGACGGGTGAGTAGGTGCGCCGGTCGAGGTGGACCACGATCTGGTTGCCGTGGTTGAGGATGTGCCCGCCGGTGGACAGGAAGCGGCGTTGCAGGGTGTCGGGTGTGGCGGTTGCGTAGCCGGGGATGCGGCGGCGCAGGGCGGCGCAGACGGTGTGGGCCAGGACGGTGAGGACGACGTCGAGGTCGATGTTGAGGGGGACGGCTCCGGCGAGGGCGTCGAGGTGGAAGGAGCGGATCGCTTCGGCGAGGCGTTGTTCGATGTTCATTCTGCGGGAGTAGGTCTCGATGACTTGTTTGGTGGGCATCGAGTGTTGGTTGGTGATCAGGATGGTGGGTTCGTCGTGGCCCAGGCCGGCGACGGCGAGTTGGCGCAGTGTGCCGGGGTAGGTCGACAGTTTCGCGGCGGGGTCCTCGATCACCCGGACGCGGCGGGTTCTGCCGCCGGCACGGGCCACGGTCAGCTTCGTCCAGGCGCTGGCCGGTAGCGCGTGCAGGTGGGCGGTGAGTTGGGGGGTGCGGGCGCGCAGGGTGATGAAGCCGATGCCGAGTTCGCTCAGTTCGCCGAGCTGGGTCTGGGTGGTGACCTTGGAGTCCATGACGAGCAGGGCGGGGTGGGCTCCGGTGACGGTTTTCCAGTGGTCGGCGAAGGCGAGGACTTCGTTGTTCTGGGTGGCTTTCGCGAGGTCGGCGTTGGCGTAGAGCAGGGCGTGGGACTCGGCGTCTTCGGCGAAGAAGGTCAACACGCTGCGGGTGCGTTGCGAGCGCGAGGGCACGTAGTGCTTCTCCAACGCGGCGTCCTCACCCCAGTGCATGACGGCGTGGAAGTCCAGGTTCAGCACCTCGCCGGTGGCCAGCCCGGCCGCGAGGGCGGCGTTGTCCAACCCGGTCAGGAACTTCTTCTGCTTGGCATGTTGCAGCCGGTAGGAGTACGTGGTCAGCGCGGTCGTCTTGGGCAGGGCGGTGAGCCCGGCGAACAGCGCGGCGCCGGGGTCTGCGGCCAGGTCGTGCACGTGGGAGACCCGGCGGGTGCCGGTCAGCTTCACCGCCAGCAGGCTGAGCAGGTAGCTGATCGGGGGGATGCCGCGGGTGCCGGGGTAGCCGGCGGCGGCGACCAGTGCGGGCAGGTCCAGGGCGAGCAGGTCGGGCAGCGTCAGCAGCAGGCCGGCCATCCGGGTGGGCGCGGATGCCGGCAGCTCCGCGTAGTCGCCGGTGGCCAGCACGCGGGCCCGGGGCAGCTCTTCGCGGCGGGGGCCGCCGCGCGCGGCCTCGGGCCGGCGCCAGATCCGGGGCAGGCCGGCCTCTGTGATGACCTCGCTGATCCCGGTGCGGTTCAACCCGATGCCCTCGGCGGCCAGCGCGGCGGCGATCTCATCGATGGAGTGCCCCTCGGCGCGCAGGGCGATGATCCGGGCGCGGGCGGCGTCCTTGCCCGGTGCGGTCCTGGGGCCGGGGCGGGCGTCGGGGAAGAAGTTCCTCGCCCCGGCGCGGAAGTCGGCCACGGCCGAGTTCAGCCCGGCGGTGGTATAGCCGAACCGTTCGGCCACGGCCGCGGCGGGTTTCCCGTCGAGCAGGTAGGCGCGCAACGCCTCGTAGCGGGTCTGCGGGCCCGCGGCGGGGACGGCGAAGAACTCGCCACCCGTCCGGGCCGGTTGCGGGGTATTCGCTGACTGGTCGATACGTCTAGTCAATCGCATCCGATCTCGGAGATCAAGGATGCGCGGCGGCGTGTCGCCGGACCCGGCCGGGGCGATCACACCACAACCGCTGCAATAACGGGGATGTAGTTCATGCTGACACGCAGCGGTATCCCCCGCTCCGCACCGCACGTCTGGACAACGCCAGCAGAAACTCTCCCTACCAGTCAGCGAGAGGCCCTCACCAACCCGCGCCATGACCACGCCGCCCCGCGGGGAATCGCCTACCAGGCAACACATCCAACTTCTGCCGCACCACGAGCACGGCCGCACGAACCCCGAAGATC
>JBOGJI010000001.1:0-4160 GCA_050747865.1 Thermoanaerobaculia bacterium | reverse complement strand
GATGAAGCTGTTTAGGCCGGAGACCCGAGGGAGGATGGGATCATGGATCAGGTAATCGAGGCACTCCTGACGAGTGCCGGGCTCCTATGGAAGATCTTATGGGCGCTCGTGCTCGGGTACACCATCTCCGCCGGGATCCAGGTGCTCGTCACCCGCGCGCAGATGGCACGCACGCTCGGCGAGCATAGCCCGAAGAAGGCGGCGTTGGCCAGCTTTTTCGGCTTCGTCTCGTCCTCCTGCTCGTTCGCGGCACTCGCCGCATCGCGCTCGGTGCTGGTCAAGGGCGCACACCCGGTCAACGCGATCGCGTTCCTGATCGCCTCCACGAACCTCGTCATCGAGCTGGGAATCGTTCTGCTGATCCTGCTGGGCTGGCACTTCTTCATCGGCAACATCCTGCTTGGCCTGCTGATGACCGTCTACGCCTACGCCATCACCCGCGTCTGGTTTCCGAGCGACCTCGCGGATGCGGCCCGCCAGCACGCCGAGCAGCAGCAGAGCGCTGAGGGAATGGAACACGAAGGGCCGGAAGGCAAAAGTTGGCGCGAGAAACTCACCTCCCTGGCGGGCTGGCAGGCCATCGCCGATGCCTTCTTCATGGAGTGGAAGATGGCGTACAAGGAAATCCTGTTCGGCTTCACCATTGCCGGCTTCATCACCGTCTTCGTCCCGCAGAGTTTCTGGAACGCGCTCTTCCTCCAGGCCGGCTCCGACGCGCCATCGTTCCTCGCGGTGCTGGAGAATGCGGCGATCGCGCCGGTGATCGCCTTCTTCACCTTCATCGGCTCGATGGGGAACATCCCCCTGGCGGCGCTGCTCTGGTCGAAGAACGCCTCCTTCGGTGGGGTTATGGCCTTCCTCGGGGCGGATCTCGTGGCGGCAACCGTGATCTATCTGCATGCGAAGTACTATGGCTGGCGCTACGCGGGGTATCTCTCGCTCGTCCTTTACGTCTGCATGGTCGCGGCGGGTGTGACGGTGCATTACGTTTTCGCCGTCCTCGGCATTCTCCCCACGGAGCGCGCGTTACTGACGGAGATGGTGCGCTTCAAGATCGACTACACGTTCTGGTTGAACCTCGTATTTACCATCGGCGGCGGCGTGTTGCTGACCCTGCACTTCCGAGGGCGGAAGGAGGAGGCGAGGACCTCCCCGTCTACCGTCTCGGGACGGAGAACACGGGTATGACAACACCTGAGACCTTCACCAGCCCGACAACCGAGCCGGGATTACGCCGCCTCGACCCGCGGGTGGTGCGGCTTTGGCGCGTGACCTTGTTCAGCGAGACGGTGGGGTTGGTGATTGCGGTGCGGGTGCTCGGGCGCTTTGTGGACCAGTGGGTTTCCGCCGGGCTGCTCCTGGCTGTCGTGGCCGTGCTCGGATTGACCCTGACCGTACTCTGGCCACCCGCCCGGTATCGTGCCTGGGGATTCCGGGTGCGGGAGGACGACCTGTTCGTTCGGCGGGGCGTGCTGTCGCGCACCACCAGCGTGATCCCCCACGCCCGCATCCAGCACGTGGACACGCGGAGCGATCTTCTGGAGCGATGGTTCGGCCTCGCCCGTGTAATCGTATACACCGCCGGGATTCGCGGGGCGGAACTGATCATCCCCGGCCTGGCCGCGGAGGAGGCGGAGGCGTTGCGGGATCGGCTGGCGGCGCTGGGTGGGGTGGGCGATGCCGTCTGACCCGGGCCGGGGAGTGACTGGCGATCTCCATGCCGCTCCCCGGCGGCTGCACCCGCTCACGCTCCTCTTCGAGGCGTTGGACGAGGGCCGGGCGCTCTTGCTCCCGGCGCTGGTTGGTGGGGTGTGGGCCGGGGGCGGACACATGGCGAGGATGACCGGATGGGTGCTCGCGATCCTTGTGGTTCCCTCGGTGCTCTACGCCGCCGCCGAGTATTTCGCCTTTCGTTACCGCCTCGCCGATGGCGAGCTGATCCTCGATTCCGGCGTGTTCAGTCGTCACCACCGGGTGATCCCGCTGGCACGCGTGCAGAGCATCGACGTGCGGCAGAGCGCGCTCCAGCGCTTCTTCGGTGTGACCGAGTTGCACGTGGAGACGGCGGGCGGGGACACCACCGAGGCGGTGTTGTCCGTGCTCGGGCTCGAGGAGGCGGAGGCTCTGCGAGCCGAGCTCCTGCGCCACCGCTCCAGATCAGTGGCGGAAGGAGCGGCAAAGGCCGCGCCCACCGTGCTCGCCCGGCTGTCCCCGCGAGACCTGGTACTGGCCGGGGCCACGGCCAACGAGGCGGGGGTGATCGCCGCATTTCTGATCGGCGCGGTCGAGCTGGCCTATCAGCTCCCCATCGATATCCCGCTGCCGAGGCTGAACCCGTGGACCCTCATTTCAGAGCATCCGGGGATGCATGTGGTGCTGGCCAGCGCCGGCGTGGTGCTCTTCCTTCTGCTCCTCGGCTGGCTCTTCTCCATCGCCGGCGCGGTACTGAGCTATTACGGCTTCACGCTGGAGCGCCGGGGAGGCGAGCTGCGTAAGCACTACGGTCGGCTCAACCGCCGGGAGACGGAGGTGCCGCTCGAGCGGGTGCAGGCGATCCGGGTGGAGGAGTCGCTTCTACGCCGGCCTCTCGGTCTCGCCGCCCTCAAGATCGAGACAGCCGGCGCGGCGCCGGGCGAAAATCAGCGCGGCGGCGCCGAGGCATTTCTCCCGCTGGCCCGCAGCCGGGACGTGCCCCGGCTCACCGCCGCGGTGTTCGGGGATCTCGACTACGGTTCGCTCCGTTTCCGCCCCGTCCACCCCCGCGCGCGGACTCGTGCGTTCGCGCGCTACTCGGCCCCGCTGCTCGTTCTCGCCGCGGCGCTGATCCTGTTCCTGAGTCCGTCCGGGCTGTGGCTTTTGGCTCTGGTGCCCTTCGCCTATGGTGCGGCCCACCTCCACTACCGCAATCTGGGCTATGCACTCGTGCCCGGATACGTGGTGGCGCGCGCCGGATTCCTCAACCGCATCACCTGGATCGTCCCCGAGCGCAAGGTCCAGACGCTGCACGTCCGGGAAACGCCGTTCCAGCGGCGCCACGGGCTCGCCACCCTGGTTGTGGACACCGCCGCCGGCGCGGCACGGGTGGTCGACCTGGGGCGCGACGAGGCCCTCGCGTTGCTCGCGCAACTGGCGGGCAAAACACATCCGGAACTCGGGGGATCAGGCAACCGCCCCTGGAACTTTCGGTCGGAGACGGGTATTCTATAGTCCATGAAACGCTCCCGCCGCTTCGCCGCGCTCCTCGCGAGCCTGTTCGCGCTCCATCTGATGTTGGCGGCGGGCGGTTTTGCGCTTGCCATGCCGAGTGCGGGCGGGATGCAGTCCATGGCGATGCAGGAATCCGGCGCATCGATGCCGGATGCGGTACGGTCATTCATGCCGTCTTCTCCGTCTTCGGAGAAGATGCCGTGTTCCAGCGAGGCACCCTGCCATAGACCGGGGATGCCGAACAGTTGCCCGTCGGCGCTATCCTGCGCGCCGGTGATTTCCATGCCCGCGCAGCACGCGATCGCACTCGCACCATCCGCGGCATCGCGTCCGGATATAGCCATGCTCCGGACGCCGCACACGCGCACCTCCCCTCCCGAGCTCCCCCCTCCTCGGGCATAGTCCAGCACAAATCGTTTGTGAACCGCTGATCCTGTTCCTGTACCTCAGGTCAGGACAGCAGGAACATGCATGTTCGACTCGGCCAGAAGGGCCGGGCCGGTGCGTGCGGATCCGGACTTACACCAAGGAACCATGCTCACGACCTTTCCAGTGTCTACGGCAGCGACACGTGTGCTCGATCGTCGCCAATCGGCAATGAATTCGATCGGGCGCGTGCTCGTGCTCGTCGGGTTTGTGCTCGCTTGGTCGGCCAGCCCGCTTCCTGCGCAGACGCCTCCCGCGGAGAACCCGGCCACCGATGGCGTGGCTGTCAACGACGACGAGGTATCCACGACCGAGCTCGACCCGCTCGTCGCCCGCGCGCTTCGCGTTCATCCCTCGCCGCGCACCGCCTTGCACGATCCCGTCCCGCGGCCCGCGTAGCGTCGCGGGACACGCGGACGCCGATTCCATCCCTACCAGATGACCTGGATCCGAACCGTCGAGCCGGCGGAGGCCGGCGAGGAGCTGTCCCGCGTGTACGCGCGGCTCGAGCGGCGGCGCGGGAAGCT